>CALBGO010000118.1 GCA_937894585.1 uncultured Eubacterium sp. | reverse complement strand
AGAGCAATTTCAATGCTCACAGCGTTTTTTTGGTTATTTAACTGTCAAACTCCCGTGTAAACAATACAAAACGGACATATGCGAAACAGACAACTTCAATCATACAGCGCAGTTCACGCAGAAATCCATTTACATTTCATTATCATTATACCACTTCTTCAAATCGTGTCAACGAAATGGTGCGTTACCCATAATCCCCAATGGCCAACGCCCATTCTTTTTACATTTTCATACTTTTTGTATGGTATTCAAAAAAAGAATCAAAAAAACACTTGACTTTTTCGAAAAATACTGTATTATAGTAAATGTAATTACACATTATGCACAATGCCTAATGTGTAATACAATTTATAAGAAATCTTCCTTAACATTGTGATAATTCAATAAAGTCCTAACCTAAAGAAATATTACCGCATTCTATATTGAGCGGTAATATTTCTTTTTTGGCAAAACTTAAATCCCGATTTCTTTGCATCGCTAAAGCTGCAAAAGACCAGAATAAGGGCATAAGGGGTTCTGTAAATACAGAACCCCTTATGCCCTTATTTTTAATACTGTCCAGATTACTGTCTTGTAATTTGTATCCGGATTCTCTTTTTATCCTTCTTTGCCTTTTTTCTCCTCTTTTCCGGATTTCCGTAAATAATCCTTCCGCAGAGACTGGTAAACTTATACACATAACGGAAAAGTCCCTCGGTTGCAATCAGGAAGACAATCAGCAGCATCATAGCCTGCGTGGAAATTTCATCAATGCCGAAAAACTCTCTTTGGAAAAAGAGACAGTAACCCATTCCCACAAGCATCACCGTAATCAGACCGATATGAAAAGCATTGGCAGGCTTCGCAACTTTACCCAAAATCATAAACCCTACCAGCGCCACCAGAATTGTACAGGAAGTGGAAATACAATCTCCATCAATTTCAAAAACCTGTCCAAAGACAACCAATGAGCTGACACTGACAAAAGTCGTCAGCCCCGCCGGCGCAGCCATCTTAAAAACATTGCCGAAGAAAGTGCCTGTAATCTTATTTCTGTTCGGCTCCAGAGAAAGAATAAACGACGGCATTCCTATAGTAAACATACTGATCAGAGTAATCTGAGACGGTTTCAGCGGATATGCAAGAATACTGATCATAGAAAACAATGCCAGCAGCAGCGAGAAAATATTCTTTGTTAAAAACAGACTCGCTGTTTTTTCAATATTATTGACAACTCTGCGCCCCTCAGCCACCACCGAAGGCATTTTTGAAAAGTCGGAGTCCATCAGTACCAGCTGCGCCGCATTGGAGGCAGCTTCACTGCCCGAAGCCATAGCAATAGAGCAGTCCGCATCCCGCAGCGCAAGAATATCATTAACACCATCACCTGTCATCCCGACAGTTTTACCCTGTTTTTTCAATGCATGAACGAACATTCGCTTCTGTTCCGGCGTAACACGGCCAAACACGGTATAGCGTTCCGTCGCTTCATAAATCGCCCGCTCATTCACAAGCTGTCTGGCGTCAATGTAACGGTCGGCATTAGCAATGCCTGCCTCCATAGCTACATTAGATACAGTAACCGGATTGTCTCCGGAAATAACCTTGACCTCCACTCCATTATCAGCAAAATACCGGAAAGTTTCTCTTGCGGATTTTCGAATCGGATTCGTCAGATAAACAAGGCCCAGAAGCTTCACTCTGCCGGTAAGCGGCTGTCCGTTTGGCACATCTTCAGTCTGCGCAAAAGCAAGCACTCGATAGCCCTGTTCGCTGACTTCGGTAATCTGCGCCTCAAATTCGGTAAACCGGTCACGAAGGACAAATTCCGGCGCTCCCAGTACAAAATTACCATCATTGTAACTGGCGCCACAGTATTTATATTTTGACGAAAACGGGCATACGCTCAAAGTTGCCCTTCCGGAACGGTCTGTAAAAAATGTCTGCATGGCAGCCATAGTAATATTATCCGGATTCTGTGAAAAAGCAAGATCCCCAATCATCCGTGAAAGTTCGTCGTCGCTGATACTGTCCGCAATGCGCTGCATCTTTGAAACCTTCATTTCGTTTTCGGTAATAGTTCCTGTTTTGTCCACACACAGCACATTAACTCTCGCCAGAGTTTCTATACAGCGCATATTCTGCACCAGAACATCCTGTTTTGCAAGACGCATGGCACTGACTACCATTGCAATACTCGCCGTCATATAAAGACCTTCCGGAATCATACCCAAAACCGCCGCAACCATAGAAGTTACACTATCCGCAAAACCATCTTCCAAAATAAAACACTGCTGGACAAATAATACGATTCCTACGGGGATAATGATAATACCCACAGCTTTTACCAGACGATCCAATGATTTTATCATTTCCGACTGCTCTCCACCCTTATCTTTAGTGGCTTCAATCGTCAGCTTACTGATATAGGATTCGCGTCCCACTGCGGTCAGCTTTGCCGCACAGCTTCCCGAAATCACAAAGCTGCCGGACAAAAGCTTCGAATCCGTGGTTTTCGTGATCTCATCAGATTCACCTGTAATCAGAGCTTCATTGACCTGCACACTGCCGTCTACCACCACCGCGTCTGCCGGAATCTGGCTTCCTGCACTGAGAATAATCACATCATCCAAAACCAGTTCCTCCACAGGCACACTGGTTTCCCTGCCGTCTCTGTACACATGAGCCTTCGGCATTTTCAGAAGCTTCAGCTTGTCCAAGGTTTTTTTCGACTTAATTTCCTGAGCAATACCGATAATTGTATTCGCAAACACGATTCCCATAAAGGATAAATCCTTAAAGGAACCTACCGCAATCAAAAGCACTGCCAGCACCGTAAAAATCAGATTAAAATAAGTAAATATATTATCTTTACAAATCTCTTTGACAGTCCGTGTTGAAGAATCAACCTGTTCGTTCGCCAGCCCGCGTTCTATTCTTTCTTCTGCTTCTCTTGATGTCAATCCCAACATATGTCTTTTTCCTCCATTTTAATGTAGTATATTGTAACATAAATTTTTTGATGATAAAACAGGAATTGACTCATATGCCACCGATATCGGTAGTAAAAAAGTATGATTTTACACAACCTTCACAAAAAACACCGCTCAAACTACAAAAACTATAAAACTGCCGCGTTCAAATCCGATTCGAAAAAGCCATCGAATTTTCCTGCGGCAGCTTCTATTTTCACTTCAGCTCGAGAAGCAGATACCTTTTTATTCGGTTTATCTGTCCCTTGTTCCGTTCTTTTTATTTTTACAGTTATTTTACGACTACTTTATAACAACCTTATGGAACTTTTTCTTGCCCTTTTGAATCAGAATTTCTCCGTCTTCAAACAGGTCTTCTGTAACGCTCATCTTCGGGTTTGTCACCTTTTCACCGTTCAGAGAAAGTCCGCCCTGCTCGATGGTTCTGAAACCTTCGCCGTTGCTCGGTACCAGTCCCAGTTCTCTAATCAGGGAAACCAGCCCTTTTCCTTCGCCTGCAAAATCGGCTGCAGCCATTTCTGTAGTCGGAATGTTTGCTGCATTTCCGCCGCCTCCAAAAGCAGCTCTTGCACCTTCCTGGGCTTTGACAGCTTCTTCTTCGCCGTGTACCAGTTTGGTCACTTCAAAAGCAAGCACTTCTTTCGCCTTGTTGATTTCTGCGCCTTCCAAAGAAGAAAGTCTTCTTACTTCATCCATCGGCAAGAAAGTCAGCATACGCAGACATTTTTCCACATCAGCATCAGCCACATTTCTCCAGTACTGATAAAACTCGTACGGAGAAGTTCTGTCGGCGGAAAGCCATAGAGCGCCTTTCTGTGTCTTGCCCATTTTCTTACCTTCGCTGTTGGTCAGCAGAGAGAAAGTCATTCCGTAAACGGATTTGCCTGCCACTTTTCTGGAAAGGTCAACACCTGCGATAATATTGGACCACTGGTCATTGCCTCCGAACTGCATCTTTACGCCGAAGTCTCTTGCCATTACCATAAAGTCATAGCCCTGCATCAGCATATAATTAAATTCGAAGAAAGACAGCCCCTGCTCCATTCTCTGCTTGAAGCACTCGGCTCTCAGCATGGTATTTACATTAAAATGAGTACCGATTTCTCTGACGAATTCAACATAGTTAAGCGGTCTCAGCCAATGAGCATTGTTTACACTGATTGCCTTGCCCGGCAGCGGTTCTCTGTTCTGGTGACCCGGCGCATAAACACCCTCATTGCCCTCGTACTTCCATTCGTCGTCGAAGTCCAAATATTTATCAAATAATTTCTTGAATGCAGCGCAGTTGTCATCAATAGTCTCTACTGTCATCATCTGCCGCATATCCTGTCTGCCCGACGGATCTCCCACCATACCGGTGCCGCCGCCCAGCAGAACTACCGGTGTATGTCCGTATTTCTGCATATACATCAAAATAATCACCTGCATAAAATGCCCGATATGCAGGCAGTCTGCAGTCGGGTCAAACCCGATATAAAATTTGATTTTCTCGTTTTTCAGTAAATCTCTGACAGCTTCTTCATCAGTTACCTGCTCGATAAAGCCTCTTTCTTTCAGTACATCGTAAACATTATCAAAGCTGCTTACGCTGTCCGGAATAAAATTTTTCATAACAACTCTCGCTTTCCTTTTATTTATCACACTGTACTACTGTTCACAGAACACTTACATATTCTATATTTTATGAGCCTTTGGAGACGCTCTCTTTCCGCATCGTCAACTATTTCGTGCCGAACAGCCGATCTCCCGCATCTCCCAGCCCCGGGATAATGTAAGCATTTTCATTAAGCTTTTCATCCCTTGCGGCGATATAGATATCTACATCCGGATGCGCCTTCTGTAAGACCTCGATGCCCTCCGGTGCAGCAATCAGACACATAAAAGTGATGCTTTTTCCGCCCCTTTGTTTAATAAAGTCAATTGCCGCAGATGCGGAACCGCCCGTTGCCAGCATCGGGTCCACAACGAAAATCTGTCTCTTTTCAATATCGGCAGGCAGTTTGCAGTAATATTCAACAGGCTCATGGGTTTTGGAATCGCGGTAAAGCCCCACATGACCCACTTTCGCATTGGGAACCAGCGCCAGCATACCGTCCACGAAACCCAGACCGGCACGAAGAATCGGCACAATTGCAATATCCTCGCCCTGCAGCATATTTACTTTAGTTTTGCACATCGGCGTTTCGATTTCCACTTCTTTCAAAGGCAAATGTCTGGTGGCTTCAAAGCCCATCAGCATAGAAATTTCTTTTGCCAGCTCTCTGAAATCTCTGGTGTTAGTTTCCGTCTTTCTCATCAGAGCTACTTTATGCTGAATCAACGGATGATCAAATACATATACTTTGCTCATATATTTCCTCCGGCATATTTTATAAGCACGCAAATCACACTGCGTTGCGCAGCGATTCATCACGCTTCATTATTTTTACATATCGTCTAACATAGCTGTTCTTCTCTCATGGCGTCCACCCTCAAATTCGGTATCCAGCCATGCGTCAGTGATTTCTATTGCCAGTTCCGGCGCGGTGGTTCTGCCGCCCAGCGCCAATACATTAGCATTATTATGCTGCTTTGTCAGCTTTGCCATTTCCACTGATGTGCAGAGTCCGCAGCGCACGCCTTTCACTTTGTTGGCTGCAATAGAAATACCGATACCCGTACCGCAGACTACGATACCGCAGTCCGCCTGCCCTGCAGCAACCGCTTCTCCGCAGGCTTTTCCGTAAACAGGGTAATCCACAGAATCACCGGAATGGGTGCCCAGGTCCGATACTTCCAACCCCCTGTCCAATAAATGCTTTTTGATAATTTCTTTTAACTCAAATCCGCCGTGATCGCTGGCGACTGCAATTTTCATGCTGTTCCCCCTATATCTTTTTATTTCCGACTTTAGTTTATATACGATTTATATTTTTAACTGTATTTTAGCGATATTTTATCTGTTTTTACACTTTCCGGATATTATAACCTGCTGACTTTAACATTCTGTTCATAACAGAAAATCCGATACCCTCCTCCGGCAAAGCTGCCGCCAAGATGATATCCGCACCGTCACGGTCTGCTTCCCGAAGTCTTGCGAAAAACTGATGAGCCGCCGTTTTCTCATCTGTACTGTCAAAACACAAAGTACAGACCTTTTCTCCTTCGCGCAGGCGGCGCTGCGCATCTTCAGAAATTGCCCGCCGAACCGCATCGGGTTCTCCTTCGAAAATAATCATCTGCGCCTTCGGCGCGTAGTGCTTATACTTCATACCGGGCGCTTTAGGCTTGAAATCACCATTGTTAAACCGGTCAGGTCTTTGATTCAGAGTCGGATCTAAAGACACCGGCTTTCCCAGCACTTCTTCAAAATCCTTTTCGGTAATAATACCCGGTCTCAGAATCATCGGTGTATCCGAAGTCATATCGATGACCGTGGATTCGATACCCACCTGACAATCGGTGCTCTTTATAATCACATCTACTCTGCCGTCCAAATCCTCAACGACATCTCTGGCCGTAGTGGGACTTGGCTTTCCCGAAAGGTTTGCGCTCGGCGCTGCAATCGGGCAGCCTGCCGCGCTGATTAAAGAAAGCGCCACCGGATGATCCGGCATTCTGATGCCGACTGTATCAAGACCACCTGTGGTTGTATCCGGAATCACAGAAAGCCGCGGTACAATCATCGTCAAGGGACCGGGCCAGAATACCTCCATCAGTTTTTCCATATCCCCGGTGATTTTCGGGGTCAGTTTCATAATATCGTTTTTAGACGATATATGAACAATCATGGGATTATCTGAAGGTCTTCCCTTCGCCGCATAAACCTTTCCGACTGCGTCTGCATTCAGAGCATCTGCGCCCAGACCGTAAACAGTTTCCGTAGGAAACGCCGCAAGTCCGCCTTCTGCAAGAATCTTCGCTGCCAAAGCAATATCTTCAGTTGTATCAGAAAGTAGTTTGGTATTCATGGTTTCTATATAGTGCAATACGCAGAAAAATTTTCAGAATGCACAGCCTCTGCAGACAGCAGTGCGCGCCCGCTTAAAATACGCAGGCCAACCGCTGCACAGCAGAAAGGGCAGTCCGAAAATTTTGCAGCCATTAAAAATTCTTCATCTTCTCAGCCTGATCGTTGGTAATCAGTGCATCAATAATTTCGTCCAAATCTCCGTCCAGAATCGCATTCAGTCTATATAAAGTCAAACCGATTCTATGTTCGCTGACTCTGCCCTGCGGGAAATTATAGGTACGGATACGCTCACTTCTATCACCGGAACCAACCTGGCTCTTTCTGGCTTCGGAAATTTCCTTGTTCTGCTCCTGTACCATCATATCGTAAAGTCTGGCCTTCAGAACTTTGAACGCCTTTTCTTTATTCTTAATCTGAGATTTTTCGTCCTGACAGGTTACTACTAAACCGGTCGGTTCGTGAGTCAGACGAACCGCAGAGTCTGTAGTGTTTACGCACTGTCCGCCGTTGCCGGAAGCGCGGTATACATCAACTCTGACATCATTAGGGTTCAAATCGACTTCCACATCGTCAACTTCAGGAAGTACCGCAACCGTTGCCGCAGAAGTATGCACACGACCTGCCGATTCCGTTTCCGGCACACGCTGTACTCTGTGAACTCCCGATTCGTATTTCAGCCGGGAATACGCACCTTTTCCTTTAATCAGAACAACCGCTTCCTTAATGCCGCCGATACCTGTATCATTGATATCCATCAGTTCGGTTTTCCATCTGTGCCGTTCTGCATAACGCATATACATTCTCAGAAGATCCTGACCGAACAGAGCCGCCTCGTCTCCTCCGGTTCCTGCTCTGACTTCCAGAATTACATTCTTTTCATCGTTAGGGTCCTTTGGCAGCAGCAGAATTTTCAGTTCCTCTTCATTCTGAGAAATCTGCTCTTCAAGCTCACTGATTTCCATCTTGGCAAGTTCGCGCATTTCTTCATCGTTTTCGTTTTCTACAATATCCTTTGCATCGCGAAGTCCGTCTTTTGCTTTCTTATACTCCTCGTATTTCTTTACAATCGGCTCCATCTCGCCCATTTCCTTAATGTGCTTCTGCCAGGTAGGCTGGTCATTAATCACATCGGGATCAGAAACCTTCAGCGAAAGCTCATGATACTTTTCTACAATAAAATCCAGCTTATCAAACATATATATCTCCTCAAATTCCAAAAGTTTTCAATTCTTATCTAATCGTATATTATATCACAGATTTCCGCAAGAAAAAACACTAAAAAAACGAAAATCCGGCCGAAATCCCGAAAATGCAAAATTGCCGAAACAAAGTGCATTTAACAAGCGGCTTCCGGTTCTTAACGCCCGGCACCCCGCTCACAGCCTTTTCTCGAAATTTCCGCTGACATGTGTACCTTCAAAAAACAACACAAAGGCGTCCGGGTCCTGCATCTTTATAATCTGCTTGATTTCACTGACTTCATACTTATTGACTACTACAGTCATAATTTCCGTATCCTCTCCGGTATATGCCCCTACCCCGTTCCATGCGGTCACGCCGCGGCCCATCTGTTGCATAATCGTTTCTGCTATATTGCCGCCTTTAGAAAAAATCAGGCAGGTTACATTGATATTCTGTGTATGGGTTTTATCCACTACCAGATTCATACAGACTGTAAAAATAATGGAATACAAAGCCGTTTCCAGATCGAAAAGAATTGCGCAGACTGTATACAGAACTACATTGAGAATAATACCCAGCTTTCCTACAGAAAATCCCGCAAACTTTTTCGTAAAATATACTCCGAGAATATCCACACCGCCTCCGGAGCCTGATGCCCTAAGCGTAATACCCATAGCCGCACCGCAGATTACCCCTCCGATCATGCAGCTGCCCAAAACATCATCAATAAGCGGCACAGACGGAATACGAATCAGAGACATACACACAGTCTGCGTCACCACAGAAAGAATTGTTTTGAAAAAGAAATTTTTGGATATCGTCCGAAACGCCAAAATCAGCAGCGGAAGGTTCAAAAGAAAATTCAAAATCCCCGCAATATCAAACCCGCCCGGCACAATTCCCGTACTATTCAAAAATGTCCTCAAAATCTGGGCAATTCCCAGTGCACCGCTGCTGTATAGCCCCAGCGGCACAATAAAAATGTTCATGCCTGCAGAAAAAGTCACTGCGCCGAAAAACACCATAATATATCGTTTTATTTCTTTTTTTACCGTATCATTTGGCATAACCGCACCCTCTCTGTTTCTCTGTTAAAATCGGAAAAGCAACATATCCGCCTTCATTATAAAGCTTCATAAATGAGATGTAAAGAATAATAAAAAAGCCGTTCTACTTCAGCTATAAAAAAACAAGATTCCTTATATAGTATATCAACAGATTCCTAACACCCTATAAAGCAATGGGCCCGGGCTGTGCCCGGGCTCATTGCTCCCTGTAATTACAAGTTTTCGCAAAGAGACATTTACAACTGCTGCCTCTTTGCTTATTTATCACCACTTCTTGTAAAGTAAAGCGACGAAACATTATCCTGAGGTTTCCACTTTAGAGCAACACTTCGCTACAGGGATTTCATCACCGATACTTTAGTATCTCTCGATCCAATCGAAAGTTTCGCAATATCCGCAATTTCTTTTATTCTGCCCTCGTCAGGCGTTTTGATTTCAGACAAAGCATATTTTCTTCCCAACTGACTGTACTTAACCTCACCCAAATTATGATATGGAAGAAGTTCTAAAGTCCCGATTCCCAGTTCGGCCGTCAACGCCGCAGTCCTACTGATATTTTCTTCTGAATCATTGATGCCCGGAATGACCGGAATACGCACAATAATATTGTTATGTACCTTTGCCAGAGCAACCAAATTTACCAGAATCAGCTCATTAGACACACCTGTCACTTTCTTATGAATCTCATCATCCATCTGCTTTATATCAAAGAAAACAAGATCCAAACAAGCGGAAGCTTCAAGAAGCTTATCAGTGTCAGCAAAACCTGTAGTTTCAATGGCAGTATGTATACCCTTTTCTCTGCACTGCTTCAGAACTTCTAAAAGGAAAGGCTGCTGCATCAATGGCTCTCCTCCGGAGAAAGTTACGCCTCCTCCGGAAGAATCGTAAAACGACTTATCCTTGAGGATCTCATAAACAAGTTCTTCTGCAGAATATTCTTCTCCTACAATTTTCTTCGCATTGGTACAGCATTCTTTTACGCAAATCTCACAGAGATCACACTGGCTGCGATCTGTAATCTCAAAAGGAGGATTCTTTTCAATCAAACCCTTTGGACACATCTGCGCACAGTACCCGCACTTTACACATCTTGCCTGAAAACAGGCAATTTCTTTTTCCATTCGCTGACTCTCCGGATTCGAACACCACAGGCAATTCAGGGGACATCCCTTAAAAAATACCGTCGTTCTGATACCCGGCCCGTCGTGAACAGACATTTTCTGTATGTTAAAAACTGTTCCTTTCATCATCTGCTTCTCCAAATCAGCAGCAGCCGCAGCCTACATTTCTGTGCGCAGTTCTGCCGATAATATTATTCTGCACTTCTCTGTCAAGTTCAATAAAATAAGCAGAATAGCCAGCAACTCTGACAAGCAGGTTTTTATAATCCTCCGGTGTCTCCTGTGCTGCTTCCAGCGTTGACGCATCCACCACATTAATCTGAATATGTTCACCATCCATAGCAAAGTAAGACTGAATTACATTTCTTAAAATTTCCTTCCCCTCTTCACCCTGTACAATATTCGGGTCAAACTTAATGTTAAACAACGCGCCGTTATTACAGTCACTTTGGTCGATAGAAGCTACGGACTTAATAGTTGCAGTCGGAGAAGTCACATCACGTCCTACCATAGGTGAAGCATTATCGGATACTGCTTCGCCTGCCAATCTTCCATCCGGAGTTGCTCCAATGGTCTTCCCCTGCAATACATTGAAAGAGGTAGACAGAATACAGTTCTCGTAAGTGCCTCCGCGACTGTCACGGTATTTTACCATTTCAGCATTATATGCACGAATCATTCGGTTTGCATAGCCGTCAACTCTTTCTCTATCATTACCATACTTATCAACCTTATTCAAGATGATGTTGCGAAGTCTCTCTTCTCCTTCAAAATTATTTAAAAGAATCTTATTAAATTCACTGGCTTTCATCATCTTTTCCTGGAACACAACATAATCAATAGCTTCCAGACAATCCGCGCCGTTTGCCATAGCTACAAGAAATACACCGGAACTGTTATAAAGAGCTCCGCCTTCTTCCAAAGACTTACCTCTTGCAATACAATCAGTTACCAGCGCAGAAGCATATCCTTTCGGAACATACAGCGCATGCATTGCACAAACTTTTGTATAAGCTTCGCACATGATTTTTACAAAATGTACAATCTGCTTATGTAAAGCTTCTTCAAAATCTTTAATGCTGGTAAATGTATCCGGGTCCCCCGTCTTAAGTCCCATCTGACATTTTGCAACAGGATCATAGCCATTATTCAGAACCAGTTCAATACATTTTGCAGCATTTACATAACCCACATTCGGTCTGCCGTCAGATTTACCCTGCACATACGGTTCTACGCAGCCATGAATAGTCCAATCTCTGGAATCTTCTTCTGTAGCCCCTTTATTTTTCAATGCTTTCGCAATCATATTATCATTATAAAATGCAGGAATTGCGTATCCTCTCTGCACCATAGAAAGCGCAGTATCCATCAGTTCTTTTGGCGTATTGTCATTTACGCGCAGCGCCATAGTCGGCTGAACGGTTTTCACTAAATCCCATGCTCTAAATACCGCATAAGTCAGTTCATTAGTTGCGTCTTTTCCGTCTCTTGTCAAACCACCGATTGCCATTTGCTGCCACATAGGATATGCCGCAAATGCAAGAGAGTCAAAGCTGTCTCTAAGCTTCAGGATTTCAGTACATTTAATATACAGAGCGGCAAGAAGTTCTTCCGCATCTTCTGCCGGCATATCACCATCAATAACAGATTTCTTATAATACGGATATAAATTTTGATCCAGTCTGCCGATTGCGATAGAGTGACCATTATCCTCAATCTGGATTGTCAACTGCAGGAACCATACAAACTGTACAGCTTCCCAAAAATCTCTCGGCTCATTTTCTGGCACATTAGAACATACATCTGCAATTTTAAAAAGCTCCGCTTTTCTCTGTTCATCAGTTTCTGTTTCCGCAAGCTTCTTTGCATGATCAGAAAACTTATGTGCAAATCTGATAACTGCTTCACAAGAAATAATATTCGCATTCCAAAAATCAATTTTCGCACTATCTGAAGGTGTATGTACCGGAGTCTTTTCAATCATTTCTTTTGAGCGGTTAATCAGTCCTCTCAGACCTATAGGCAGGATTCTCGGATAATCCGGCGAAATATGCCCCATACCTGTCGTTCTTGCCCCTACAGATAATACCCCGCAGTCCTGTGCCTGGAGTACATAAGAATCCAGTGCCGCAGTAGATTGCATATCAAAAGTATTTTCGCCCCAGCTTTCCAGAATCGGAATCAGCTCTTCCTTTGTTTCCGCAGGCACTACAATCGGATCTGTACCGCGAACCGGAAACATATCAATTTCATCAATCACCCATTTTGCACCGAATTCCGGAAACACAGGAACCCCTCTTACCCTCTTTGTCTGACTTCCCACAATCAGTTCGCCATCCTGCATATTGGGTTCCATGTTATCCAAAATATATGCAAAAGCATGTGCTCTGCGAAGTACCGGTGTATATGCAGAAAACTTCGCATAAGCTTCTGTCACAAGTTTGGCTCTTTCTGTATCCAGCTGTGGTTTGGAATTTTTCAGGCGATCATTCATCATATCAATTCTGACCTTATTCATGTTCATTCTCCTTTTTAGTGCATCAGTTTTATTAACTTTTTCCGCTCTGTCTATAACGGAATTTCTACTATTTAAAAAAAGTATGACTTATCTTCACAATAAATCATACTTCAGCGCAGAACAAACCGGTAGCGGACAAATGTCACCGTCAGGTTGACGAACCGTATCATTTCAAATATTTTTTTGTACAGCGTATAAAGCGTTTGACAGACGGAGAAAGCTCATCTTTCTGCTTTACTGCAAATCCGATGCTCCTATTCAGCTCCACATCAACAGGTCTATATAACACAGAAAATGCGTCCACAGCATATGAAGCAATCAGTTTCGGAATCAGCGCTACAAATCCGTTTGATTCCACCATTCGTATGGCCATAAAATCTGAATTTGTCGTATATCCCACTTCGTAATTATTAACATCCAAATACTTAATAATTCTTACAATATCCTGGTCCAGTCCTTTGTGGGATCTAAACAGCAGCACTTTTTCCTTAAAAAGCTCCTCTACCGAAATAACCTCTTTACAACAGAGTTTATGTCCATCGGGGAGCAGCGCCACATATTCATCCCGGATCTCCCAAAACCAGTGAAACCTATGATATGGCTGTCTGCTGAACAGGCCAATATCAATAATTCCCCGGTTTAACCACTGTTCCAGCCGTTCAATGCTCTGCTCTTCCAGCACTTCTACTGAAATTTTAGGATATTTTTCTGCAAAACTTCTTAAAATATCCGGCATCAGCACAAAAGCTGTTGTAGGAAAGCACCCTATTCTAACAGTACCTTTTTCAATTCAGCTTAATTTTATCACAGGATTCTCCCAAAATTCAAGCAAAGAAGTACTGCTGCTTTTTTCTTGCGGTTAAGCGGTTGCTCCGTCAAGATGATATCTTCTTTTGAAAAAAAGCCGGCACTTTATGCAAGCTACCGGCTTTTTCAAAATACAGCGGGAAAAGAGCTATGCCTTTAAACGGCTGCCCCCCCCGACTTTTTCTGAGGTTTCTTTCCTTTGTGATTATAGAATACACCGATTCCCGTCCACGCAAGAATCAGAGCAACAACCGGTGTCGCAAGACCCAGGAAACAGTATGGCAGATACGACAGTGTCGCAACACCCAATGTGCTTGCCATATACATTCCGTTAGAGTTCCATGGAATCAGAGCAGCGCACATTGTTCCGGTATCTTCCAGAGATCTCGAAAGTACCTTCTTATCAATATCCAGATCATCATAGGCCGGTGCAAATAGCTTTGAGTTGATCAACATAGAACTTTCCAAAGAACCGGTCAGAGCCTGCATCAGAAAAGATGATGCTAATGTAGCAGTAATTAATGTGCTGGCTCTCTTTGTAACCCCTGCAATCTTTGCAAGTACAGTACGCAGAACACCTGTCACGTCCAGAATATTTCCCAGAACGCAGGCAAAGAAGTATAACGCTACTGTCCACAGCATGCTGGCAAGACCACCTCTGTTCAACAGCGTATCAATATCTTCAACTCCGGTTTCAATAGAGAATCCATTGTACATAATATTACAGATATCTACAAAAGATGTGCCCTGCAGAATCATCGCCATAGCACCGCCAAGAAGGGCTGACACAACCAGTCCGGGAATTGCCGGAGCTTTCTTAATTACGACAACCAACAAGACTACGATCGGCAACAGGCAAACAGGACTCAGGTTAAAATTCGCATCCAAATTTTCCAGATACAGATTTACCGTGGATTCATCTACGGTTCCTTTAGATACTGTTGTAAATCCTAGAATTCCATATAAAACAATTGAGATAATATATGCCGGAATTGTAGTCCACAGCATGGATCCCATATGGGAAAACAGCGATACGCCGGACATCGCAGATGCCAAATTGGTGGTGTCGGAGAACGGTGACATTTTATCTCCGAAATAAGAACCGGAAACCACCGCACCGGCAGTAAAAGCCGGGTTGATGCCAAGACCTGCACCAATTCCCATAAATGCAATACCTACAGTCCCCGCAGAAGACCAGGAGCTGCCGCATGCAATAGACATAAATGAACATGCAAGGCATGCGCAGATTAAGAAAAATTTAGGATCAATAATTTCAAGTCCGATATAAATAATATAAGGTATTGTACCCGATGCAATCCATGTAGCGATAACAGATCCGATGAGTAACAGAATAAAAGTGGCAATCAGCATACTGTAAACGCCATCCATCATCATCTTCTGGATATCATCCCATTTATATCCCAAATACATCGCATAAGCGCTTGCAACAATGATAGTGAATAATAATGCAATACGAATGTCAATGTTCAACCACAGCAGGCTGGCCATCAAGATGGCTACTACAATAGCCATAATGGAAATTGCAGCCAGAAAGGTTGGAGCTTTAATTTTTTTAGTATCCATTTGCTTTTCTCCCTACTAAATTTCCCGATTAAATACTATCGAAAAACCGTTTCTTTTTTTGATTGAAGTGTATACATTTTAACATCGATGTTGTTTGACAACATTATATCAATGATAGTATCTTCTGAAAACTCGCCTTTTGTTAATGTCATATTGACAAAACTTCACACCCTTATTCCCTGTCTCCTTAATTTGTTGAAATTTAAAGGTTTTTAAAGACTTCTACTCTATTTTATTTTTCCAAAAAAACATATTTTTAACTCATCGGCAGCTGTTGTTTGACATCTAAAAAGAAAGAGTTCTTGACGGCAGAAAATTCAATCGTTATAATATTGGTAAATTATAAGATATCGATGTACAGGAGATCAAGGATGGATAAAAGCGCACTGCCGGGTAAACTCTCAATGTCACAATTCAAAACTCAATCAGATTATCTGGCAGAACAAATCAAAAATATGATTACCCGCGAAGGGCTTGCGACAGGCTTTGCATTCCCCAATGAAAACGAATTCTGTAAAATGCTCAATGTAAGTCGGGGAACCCTCAGAGACGCCTATAAAAAGCTGGATACCCAAGGATTTATAGAGCGAACTAAGCACGGCACATTTGTCAAATGTAAAGATACCATTGCAAAACAGGGAAATTTTTCCGCCAGTCTCGAATTAGCATCCAGACAAGAGATGTTAGAATTTATCTGTGCATTTGAACCGGAAGCCGTATGTCTTGCTGCACAGAAAATTGATGATGCCGGCCTTCAGGAATTGAAATTGTTGATGGATGCCTGTGAAAACTGCGCAGAAAACCAAAAAGCGCTGAATAAAGCGAACTATAAATTTCACGAGTTTATTCGTCTGCAAACCGGAAACCCGCTGATTATCAGTGCCCTATCCGCCTATTACGATATTTTCAGCAGCCAAATTATTACAATGATTTATGATCTGCTCAGAAAAAACGTTGATGATTTCAGGAACCAGGCCCTAAAACAGCATCGCCAGCTTTTCCGGGCATTCTGTGACAGGGATGGCGAAACGGCTCGAAAAATTGCATCGGAACACTTACAGGCGGATCTGAAAATTTATCAGAAACTCAATCAAAACACACTTTAAATTAAAATAAAAACATCATGGAGGAACTCGAATATGCTTACTACAAAAACTGTAAAAATCGGATTCATCGGTTATGGAAACATGGCAGGCGCAACCGGTCGCGGACTGGTACTTTCCGGATCCATTGCCCCGGATCAAATCTATGCCTGTGCAAAAAACTATGAAAAACTCTGCGTTAAAGCTGAAACAGAGGGTATACATCCTTGCAGAACTTCCCTTGAAATTGCCGAAAAATGCGACGTTATTTTCATTGGTGTAAAACCTTATATGGTTGAAGATGTCATGCTGCCACTGTCAGATGCGCTAAAGGGAAAAATCGTAATTTCACTGGCGGCCAACCTCTATTGCGATACACTGTCAAAAATCATGCCTCAGGCTCACTGCGTAGCTACAGCCCCGAATACACCGGTCTCTGTCTGTGAGGGAATCTTTATCTGCGAAGAAGAAAATACATTGACGAAAGAAGAAAAATCATTCGTTCAGGAACTTTTGGAAAATTTAGGACTCTTCTTATGGTTAGATAAAGATCATATGGGAATTGCAGGCGTCATTGCCGGCTGCTCACCGGCCTTTGTCTCCATGTTCATGGAAGCATTGGGCGATGCCGGATGCAGACACGGTCTGACAAGACCCGTCGTTTATAAATTGATTGCACAGATGCTTGCAGGCACAGGCAAAATGGCACTCAAATCAGGTGACCATCCCGGACAGATGAAGGATGCAGTCTGCTCACCGGGAGGAACAACCATTGCAGGTGTTGCTGCTCTTGAAAAAAACGGTTTTCGTTTCGCAGTCATCGATGCCATTGATCAGGTACAGAATAAAGTGCACGGAAAAATATAAATCCCGAATACTAAAAAAGCCCGAATCAGACACACACTTTCTGTCTGATTCAGGCTTTTTCGGCTCTATGTCAATAGTTGGGGTGGAACACAATCTAAATAGCAATTTGTAACC
>CALBGO010000117.1 GCA_937894585.1 uncultured Eubacterium sp. | reverse complement strand
GAGCAATTTCAATGCTCACAGCGTTTTTTTGGTTATTTAACTGTCAAACTCCCGATATTATATGGTATGATAGTCTTAAACATGGGTGGGGGAAGCTGCTTAATCGGAAGCTGCAGATCCCGGCAGAGTGAAAGGAATAAAGGAGGACAACATGAAAAAGTTATTGGTATCATTGCTGTGCGCAGTGATGATGGTGACGTTTATGCCGAGCATGGCGTTTGCGGATACGGGTGGTGACACTGCAACGCCGGGTGAGCATGTAGCTGAAATTAGTGGAACTAAATATGAAACACTGAATAAAGCTATTGAAAACGTAAAGAGCGGAGAAACAATCAATATTTTGAAGAATATTGATAATGCAACAGGAATCTCAGTTCAGGAAAATAAGAATTTTACAATTGATTTTCAAAATCATGAGTATGTTTTAACAGGACCGGGAGCAGGTTCTCAAAATACAGAAACGAATGGATTTCAGTTGCTAAAGGATTCTACTATTACTTTTAAGAATGGCACAATCAGGATTGGGGAAAATCCAAATAATATTAAGCGCATTATTCAAAACTATGCAGATCTAACATTAGAGAACGTGCAGATTTATGCAAAGAATCAGGTTGGCGGAGAGAATCTTGCTTTAAGTATTAACAACGGAAGGGTGATCTTTAAGGGAAACACCAGTGTACATACAACAAGCAATGATATAATTGCATTTGATATTTGCAAATTCGGCAGATATCCTTCTGCAAAAGTAACATTTGACAATGATTACACAGGAACAATAAATGGTAAAATCTTATATGATGCAAAAGATGCAGAAACCCATACTTTAACTATTAACGGAAATGGTAATTATGGCGGAATTGTTTTGAGTAAAGAAGCAAACCCAGAAGCTGCAAAGAGTGCTATTAAAGTTTCCGGTGGTACAATCAGTGTTGGTGATGCTAAGAATCTGAAAGAGGTAATGGGATATCTGCAGAATGGCAACAATGCAAACCTGAAATTAACACAGGATATTGTAGTGAGTGATAATGAGCTTCCGTTTGAAGTAAATAAAAACACTGCGATTGACGGTCAGGGAAATACCATTAAAAGTACTGATCCCAGCCAGAAATTAAGCAAAATGTTGTTTGCTCTTAAAGCTAACAACACGCTGGAACTTAAGAATGCTATTGTGTCGGGTATAAATACAAGCAGTTCTATTGTATATTTCAATCCTCTTTCTCATCTGAAGACAGAAGGGAATGTAGCATTTACAAATAATACAGCAACTACCGTACTTGCCAGTGGCGGAAACTCTGCAAATACTGTAACAGTAAACGGAACTTTAAACATTTCCACAATACTGCTAATGGTATGAACGGCGGAAAACTGGTCGTAAACGATGGTTCAAAAGTGATTGCAAACAATAATGAGCGTAACGGTATTGCAGGTATTGTTAAAGCATCAGGAAATGCGTCTATTACTGCCAATGGAAATGGTCAGAGAGGATTGACTTTATATGGGGAAAGCAATCTGCAAGGCAATTCCGTAGTTGAAGCAACTGGAAACGGCAAAAAGCATAACGGATACGATGTTGAAATTAATACCAATAATAATGTAGTAACTGTAGCGGATAATGCATCCATTGTTGCTGACAAAATGGCTGGACATGATGGCTCAGAGCTAGCTAAAGGTAGAGATAAGGTTGTTGTTGTAAATGGTTCTGGCGTTGTTATCGAAGTAAAGCAGCCTGTTACTGGCGAAGTCGGTGAAGAAAACACAACAGAAGCTTTATTTAATAAAAATGGAGAAAGTGCAGATACTAGAGAAAACGGTGTAGTTATTCTTGGTAAAGAAGGAACTGTTCATGGAACCGTTTCAGGTCAGATTGATCTTCCTGCGGGTGTTACGGTAACTGTTCCAAATGACGCTAATGCTTCCGGGGCAACTTTTGATGCGCCGGCAGGAACGACTGTTAAGAATGAATCTAATCAGCCAGTTAAAGTAGATACTCCGAACGGAGAGGTAATCGTAGTTCCGGGAGAAACAGTGGAATCTAAACCTTATGAACCACCATACATCCCTCCAACAACTCCTGTTCAGAAGCCGACCATCGAAGCTGAAGAGGGCGCAACTGTTACTCTGAGCAAGGACGGCACAACTGCAACAATCGTAGTTGACAAAGACGCAACCTTAAAAGATGTACTGCTCAACGGTAAATCTTTAGGCGCGGTAACAGAAGTTCCGAATCTGAAGACCGGTGACAAACTGGTAGTTATCGTTGAAACAGCTGCAGAAAAGAACGCTCGTATCAAAGCAGGTGTTGAAAACACAACCATCAAGATGTACTACAACAAAAAGGAAATCGGAAAAGGCTGGATCAAGCTTCGCTACAAGAAGTCTTACGGCTACAAAGTGGACAACTATGAAATTTTCCGTTCCGCAAAGAAAAAGACCAATTTCGGAGACGAAGCTTGGTTTGTAACCAAAACCAATAAAACAAAAGGTTTCTATAAGAACGGTAAATCCGTAAAGAAGGGAACTCGTTATTATTACAAGATGCGTGGTGTACGCGAAATCGCAGGCGAAACTGTATATACTCAGTGGTCCAACATTGTAATGAGGACAGGAAGATAATTAAACTGGTAATCAAATATAAGTAAATACTTAAAAGAAAAAACTGTCGTCACAGCAAAAGCTGCGGCGGCAGTTTTTTCGTACAGCTAAAATATATGTGAAAAGCATTAAATTTCTAAATTATATGTTGAAAAAAATTACGGGGGGGGTATACTTTAACTGAATAGTGAATTTAATGAAAAGGAGGAGCAAAATGAAGAAATTATTAGTATCATTGCTGTGCGTAGTAATGATGGTAACCTTTATGCCAAGTATGGCATTTGCAGCAGGAGAAGATAATCCGAAAGCATCACAAGAAACGGTAGTATCCATTACGATAGATGGAGTTACAAAAGACTATACCACGTGGAAAGATGCGTTTGATAGAGCAATGTCTGGTAAAAATATTACTGTTACGCTTCGTCAGGATGTGGATTTTACTGAAGCAGGAGTGTATTCAAAAAATTCTCAAACCAATGGCGTTTTTTTTGATATTAAAACTGAAGACGCCAATGTGACTTTGGATTTGAACGGACATAATGTAACAAATCACTTTAAAAATCCAAATGGAAGTTTCCCGGCGAGAGGATTTTCTTTAAATATGAAAGGGGGAGGAACTTTTTGCGTTGTTAATAGTGCAGCCAATGTCAGCAAATTTGATGTGGAGAAATTGGGGCAGGTGAAAAGTAAAGTATCAAGTAAAATTATTGAATTTGCGTTTGGAGAGAATATTGAAACGAACACAAAAGATCTAGATTTAAAGTATGTAGTATCCAAATACTCAGATTTTTACATTGGTTTTAATGGTGGATTTAAAGGACTGCAGGAAGACGGTAGCTATAATTTCTACACATCAGCTTCGGATGCTATAAAAAATTCTACTGATAATACGGCAGTTTTAGTAAATGACTATAATGGTTTTGATAGCTTTTCGGCATCTAGCGGTACGAACGGAATGGTTGATTTGAATAATAAGACATTTACTACCTCAAGTACTGCATTTAATTTGCTGCATTCTGATGTAGATTTAACAGTTAAAAACGGTACAATAAATGCATATAGTTCTACTGTTGGTGCAGATTCTCCAAATGTAGGATTTATAGGTGATACTGCACAAGATGTAAATAATATAACATTGACTTTGGAAAAAGTAATTATTAATTCCAACTATCAGAGGGGAATTGATTTTCATGGAACGGATACAGAGTTACATTTAAATTTAATTGAATCTGAATTGAATATGGAAAATGAAAATTCTTACGGTATCTATATGCCTGCCAAAGATTCAACTGTAAAAGTTGAAAAATCAACAGTTAAAGCAGGAACGGGAATTGCTGTCAAGGGTGGTAATTTAGAAGTTATCGACAGTAAAATACGGTCTGTTGGTGCAGAGAGTGTTCCAGATGAAGGTACCAGCTCCGGATTTGAAGAAACAGGCGATGCCATTTATGTAGATGGTTTCTATAAATTTCCTATTAGCGTAAATATTAAAAACAGTGAAGTTATAAGTGAAAATGCTCGAGCAGTAAGAGATTTATTTGTTGATGAATCTCAAAAGAATACGGACGTTGTGGCTGAATCCGGTGTATTCTCCAGTGATGTATTAAAGTATGTTTCTACTGAAAAAGCATCTGCAAAAGTAGATAGTAAGTATTATATTGGAGATTCAGAGCAGGTAAAAGAAGTGGTTAAAAATGCTATGGAGTCAGTTGAAGTACAACAGGGACTTAATAACATTAAAGTACCTGCAGGTGTTAAAGTTGAAAACAAAACTGGTGATACTATTACAGTAAATGGACAACTGTTGGAAAAGGATTCAATAGTTACTACAGAGGAACCTTCAAAAATAAGCATTGATGGTTTGAAAGATAATTATACTGTAGGTGATGTGGCTGAATTTAAGGTTTCAACGAAACCCGCAAGTTATGATAATAGTAAACTTGTTAAAGGCTATATTACTGGCCTGACAGATGAGGAAAAAGGATTAGTCAAGGTTTGGTATAAAGAAAGCCGGGACGGAAAATGGTACGAACTAAGAACTGATTATTTCGGACCAGAAACCGGATTTCCGTTTATCGAGACAGCATCTGAATTTAAAATTGAATTTACAAATAAAGGAAAGCTTGATTTCGGTGTTGAAATCAAAACAATAGATGGAGTTCTGCTTGCATCGAACACAAAGGCAATTGAGGTATCTGCAAAGGAAATTGGGTATCCTGATATTCCAACAAATCCTGTCCAGAAGCCGACCATCGAAGCTGAAGAGGGTGCAACTGTTACTCTGAGCAAGGACGGTACAACTGCAACAATCGTAGTTGACAAAGACGCAACCTTAAAAGATGTACTGCTCAACGGCAAATCTTTAGGCGCGGTAACAGAAGTTCCGAATCTGAAGACCGGCGATAAACTGGTAGTTATCGTTGAAACAGCTGCAGAAAAGAATGCTCGTCTCAAAGCAGGTGTTGAAAACACAACCATCAAGATGTACTACAAGAAGGGTGAAATCGGAAAAGGCTGGATTAAGCTTCGCTTCAAAAAGTCCTTCGGTTACAAAGTGGACAACTATGAAATTTTCCGTTCCGCAAAGAAAAAGACCAATTTCGGAGACGAAGCTTGGTTTGTAACCAAAACCAACAAGACAAAAGGTTTCTACAAAAACGGTAAATCCGTAAAGAAAGGAACTCGTTACTATTACAAGATGCGCGGTGTACGCGAAATCGCAGGCGAAACTGTATATACTCAGTGGTCCAACATCGTAATGAGGACAGGAAGATAATTAAATTCGTAAATAAATACTTAGAAGAAAAAACTGTCGTCACAGCAAAAGCTGCGGCGGCAGTTTTTTCGTACAGTCGAATAATATAGGATGGATATTTGATTGATAAATTATATATTGAAAAAATTTACGGGGGGGTATACTCTAACTGAATAATGATTTTGATAAGAAGGAGGAACAAAATGAAAAAGATATTAGTATCATTGCTGTGTGTAGTAATGATGGTAACCTTTATGCCGAGCATGGCATTTGCTACAGAAGATATACTTAATGACAATCTGTCAACTGAGGTAAAGCCATGTGTACAAATTGGATCACAACAGTATTCTTCTTTGGAAGAAGCAATTAATGCAGCTAAATCTGGGGATACAGTAAAGTTACTTGATAATGTTGTTATCAGTCCTGATCCAGAACTGAAAGATACAGGACTTATACCTCAGATTGTTATTTCCGGAAAGAATATTATTCTGGATTTAAATGGGAAAAAGATTAGTAATAATATGCTAATCGCAGAAAAGGAATTTAGTTATACACCGACAATCTTTTCTGTTGAGAATAATTCTAAAGTGGTGATTACAGGTAACGGAATTATTGATGCTGAATTCGGAAATAATAATTCTTATGGGGTGCAGATAAATGGAGGTAATGTTACTATTGAAAATGGTTCATTTTATGGTGCGATAACGGCATTTCAGGTTCAACAAGGCGAACTTGTTATAAAAGATGGCTATTTTGATTTAGCTGAGACATGCAAGCCTTTGGTTCCAAGTTATGCTAAGTATATTGTGAACTGCATTGATGAAAGCTTTAAAAATAAAACTGCAATGATAAAAATATCTGGAGGTAAATTTGCTGGATTTGATCCATCCAATAATCCAGAAGGAGAAAATACGACATATCTACTACCAGGGTATACAGCGCAAAATAGCAATGGTACATATTCCATAATTCAAAACAAAGATAATATTATCAAAGTTAAGGATAAAGACGGTTCTTTAAAAGGAGCATATGCAAGTGTAGCTGAAGCTGTTAATGCCGCCTCAGATAATGATAGAATCGAAATTCTGAAAGACATTACAGTAACTGATCCGATTTCTCCCAAAAAGAAGCTTACTTTTGTAGGTGCAAAAGCCGATGGAACAAAAGCGAAAATCAGCGGAAGCAAAGGCATGTTCAGTCAGTCCGGAAATAGTGAATTTACATTGAAAAATTTAAATCTGGAAGCAACAGAACAAAATCAATGGTATATCTATCATTCTGCAAAGAAACTGACTGTAGAAAACTGCGAATTTACAATGGCTTCCGATGTAACTTCTGTCTGGAATCTGATTATGGGTGAAGGAAATCCTGCTGAAGCTCCAAACTATTCGCTGAGTTTTAAAAACAATAACGTGACTGCAAATTCACGTGCAGCGATTGTCGGCATCGGAAATAACAGTGACATTACCGGAAATATGATTGACCTTGTTAATGAGAAACACGGCGACACGGATTCAAGAACCAGCATACTTGCACTGACTGCGGTGAAAGACAGCGGTAAAGTTGTTATTGAGAACAATACATTTAAAAATGCTAACAGAGGGATGGCTGTGGACAATTCGAATTTATCGGCTGTTGATTTGACCTTTAAGGACAACAAATTTGTTAATGTTCGTTTTGCTTTTGAACTCAGCCCAGAGAAGAATAATGATTGCGGAATTTATGATTTGAATAAAAATTATTACAATTTTGACGGAAAAGTTTCTGAATTAAAAGTTCAGAATGCTGACGCAAGTGGTAATAAATTCGCGTTTGGTGAAGGAAGTGTTGAATACAGACCTGCTGAAGGTACATCTCAGGTTGATAACAGTGTATATTATATAGCGGATACTATGAGACCGGAGGACTTAAATAATTATGTTCCACCATATATTCCGCCGGTAAATCCGCCTGCATCTGACAATGTAACCAACGATACAGACGACAAGACAACAAACGCCGATATTGATGCAACCATCAATGCCGACGGCAAAGCAGAAGCAACGGTAGACCAGACTACAGCGGACAAAATCGTTGATAAGGCTGTTGCAAACGGCTCTACAGAAATTATCATTGATGCAACAACTTCCGCAGGAAAAGCAGACGCAGCTGAGGTAAAGCTGCCTGCAGAAACAGTTGTACAGCTGGTGGAAAAAACCGATGCGGACATCATCGTAAAGACCGATGCGGCAGAAGTGAAACTGGATCAGGAAGCTGCAAAAGCAATCACAGAAACTGCATCTACTGGCATGGTTTCCATTATCGTGGAAAAGACAAAGGACGAATCCGCAGAAATGCGTTTTGAACTGAAAGTTGTAACAGAAAATGGTGCAGTATCAGACTTTAAGGGCGGCATTGCGGCAGTTACTGTAAAACTTAACGACAGTCTGAAGGATAAAGAACTTGTCTGCGTTTATATCGATGAAAACGGCAGATACTATAAAGTGAAAGGTGAAAAGGATGTACTGAAAGGCATTTTCACATTCTTCACAGATCACTTCTCCACTTATGCGATTATGGAAGCAGAAGCAGCGGATCAGATTATTGAAGAACAGACCAACGCTCGTATCAAAGCAGGTGTTGAAAACACAACCATCAAGATGTACTACAACAAAAAGGAAATCGGAAAAGGCTGGATCAAGCTTCGCTACAAGAAGTCTTACGGCTACAAAGTGGACAACTATGAAATTTTCCGTTCCGCAAAGAAAAAGACCAATTTCGGAGACGAAGCTTGGTTTGTAACCAAAACCAATAAAACAAAAGGTTTCTATAAGAACGGTAAATCCGTAAAGAAGGGAACTCGTTACTATTACAAGATGCGCGGTGTACGCGAAATCGCAGGTGAAACCGTATACACCCAGTGGTCCAACATCGTAATGAGAACCGGCAGATAGTTAAACTCGTAAGTAAATACTTAGAAGAAAAAACTGTCGTCACAGCAAAAGCTGCGGCGGCAGTTTTTTCTTGCCACTAAAGCACCAAAGAAACGATGTACCGCGTAAGAGTTCACACGATACATCGTTGATGTTTATAAATATGAAGTTAGCGGCTTGCAGGCGTTTCCGACGAAGCAGGTGATTCCGGTTTGTTCGGATTAAGCGCATCGCCCGGATTTTTCAGTTTAATTGGATGTTTTCTGTTCATCGGGTTTAGAAGGAACTTCCTGTCTGATGGGTATTTCAGTCCGCTTGGCTTTGCAAGCGCTTTCTGCTCGTCGACCATTTCTTGTGAAAGCGGTGCCTGCTGCTTGGCGGTTATTTCTGACGAAACGGAGGTTTCCTGCCGGACGGATGTTTCTTGCTTGCTTGGTTTGGCAGGCTCTTTCTTTTTGGCGGGCGCTGCCGGCAGAGCAGGTGAATTCGAGTTAATCGGGTCACTTAACTCTGTCAAAACTTTCGGTTAATCGGGCCGCTCGACTCTGTCAAAACTTTCGGTTAATCGGGTCGCTCGACTTTGTTAAACCTTCCGTCTTAATCAGATTTTCTGTCTCTGTCGGAGTTTCTGTCTCAGTTGGACTTTCCGGCTTTACCGAAACTTCAGGTTCAGTCGGACTTTCCGGCTCTGTCAAACCTTCCGTCTTAATCAGATTTTTCGTCTCTGTCGAAGCTTCTGTCTCAGTTGGACTTTCCGGCTTTGTCAAAACTTCCGGCTTTGCCGAAACTTCAGGTTCAGTCGGATTTTCCGGCGCTGTCAAAGCTCCCGTCTCAGTCGAAGCTTCAGGGTCAATCGGAGTTTCCGGTTCCGTCGGTATTTCCGGCTCGATCGGTGTCGGGTCGGGACTGAAGAGGATGGACCAGGTCAATTTGTCGATGACGCCGGAAGGCGATTCCGTAATATTGAAATCCAGCTGGAATTGTTCGACGGCAGTCTGCATTTTCGCATCAAAGATACCGTCAGAAGAGCCGGTGAAGTATCCCAGTTCGGCAAGTCGTTTCTGTGCAGCCGAATTGTAATCTTTGTACTCGCCGTAGTTCAGCCCCGGGCGGAGTTCGTATTTGAAGCTTTCAGGGTCCGGTTCAAAGACGGCATAATATTCTTTGGAAACCGGATTCATAGAGTAAGTTTTGGAAGAGGTTACTTTTTTCCCGCTGCTTTTGCGGTAAAGTCCCTCCAGTTTGTAGCCCAGATCAGCGTAGAAACGGGTGCGAAGCTTGTAGCGGTTTGACGAGTTGTATTCGAAATTGATATAGCCTCTGCCGCCTTTGGCGCTGACTGTCGTATTCCGTTTATTGGCATAGATTGTATATTTTTCAAGCTGATTTCCCGAAGTATCCACGGAGGTCAGTTTTTTGCAGTCCGCCAGATTCACAGAGGTCAGACGATTGTTTCTCACATCGACTGTACGCAGGTATCCGTTTCCCTTGGCGTTCAGAGAGGTCAGATTATTGTCTGCAAGGGAAAGAATCCGCAGTCGTTTAAAATCGGAAAAATCCGCATTTCCGGCAAGGGCAAAGTTGTTCCAGATAATCTTTGCGGTATAGCCTTTTCCATTTCCGTAAAAATGATCGGTGATACCGTCGCCCCAGGTTTTCCGGTTTTTAACCTGATATTCGGAATTCAGACGGCGGCCGTTGGTGATGCCGCCGGATTTTGTCTGTAAAAATCTTGTCAGAGCGCTGATTTCATTCTGCCTGTTCAGAGTGTGACCTGCATAGGTGTTGTAGTAGACACGGAAAGCCAGATGAGAAGAGGCTTCCTGCTCCTTTGACGGATTGAAATAGGTATAGTTTGTGATTCCGTAGTATTTCCATACACCGGTATTTCTGTTCCATTTGTTGTTAGTTGCAACGGTAGGATCTGTCATAATCCATTTGCCGTCTACATAGGATTCAGCCCACCAGTGATCCCGATTGGTAATGTTCTGTTCCGTATCCCAGGTGTAGGTCGGATGGGTGGTGTGATGGCCGAACACCAGTCTTGTGGGAATACCCTGCGCTCTGGCGAGGGCAAGATAGATGCCGGAAAAGCCCTGACAGGTTGTGGCAACTCTTCCCAGATAGTCGCTGTTGGGGCTTTTGATTCGGTTTTCGTGGTTGTAAATATTGCGGTACGGATTTGCATACTGCAGGCTTTTGGTCTGAAATGCAACAGTATCGTAATAAAAGTTTTCTGCCGTGTATTCAAAAATTTTCAGAAGTTTGTCGTAATCGGTGTATGCGCCTGATGTGATGCGGTCCGAAATTCTTTTCAAAAAGCTGATTTTATCGTAGGTCATTTCTTCGCGGATTTTAGTTGCCGGATCTACAAGGAGAAAGCGCACATCTTCCAGGGAAGTATCCAGATACTGATCGGGAGCTTCAGCCGTTTCGTAACGGATTCTGTCGTTTTCGGCGATAATATCGTCTCTCCGCATTAAAAGAGGCTTGCCGTCTGTGACGCGAATCGGCATATCCTTATAAAGAGCGCCTTTCGACGGGATATTTTCGTATTGGTCTGCATAACTTGCCCGCCGGGAAATATACAGGAAATAGTCGCCGTCAGGCAGATTGAGATCGGAAAAATCCAGCGTATAATCCATACCGCAGATACTTTTTCCTGCGGAGGAAAATCCTGTGTAGCGGGCGGGAACATAGATACCGGGATTGATGACTCCGGTTTTCGGGTTTGCACCATAGAAGGCGATGCGGAATTCTACAGACGGAAGTAGGGTGCGCAGGGTGAGATAAAGACGACTTCCGGAAACCTGACCTGTGCAGTATTCGTGATTTCGATTTTCAGTAGATTCGAAACGGTCGGTTAGAGCGGGCGGATTCAGTTTATCAAGGGATGCAAAAGCAAAGTCTGCCGGTGTAAAGATAATGGTAAACGCCAGACACAGAGCCAGTGCAACAGGCAGTTTGTGTTTTACAGTTTTCATACGCGTAAGTTGAGGTCCTTTCTTTTAGTTGTTTATTTGATTTGGTTCGCATTAGTTTGCCGCATACAGTTATTGTATCAAAAAGATGATTGATTACAACAGAGAAAAAATGTATGAATGAAAGAAAACTTGTACGGCAAGGAAACATTAAGGTAAATGAAAACACCGCCGGTGAAAAAACCGGCGGCGAAAAGCTTTATTTCTTTTTGTAACGGACTACATCGTATTTTTTACGCTTCTGGTCCAGCTTGTACAGAAGGTAGTCGTTGGTCAGAGGTGAGAATTTTTCGATTTTCGGATAACCCGGCGCTCTGTTGATTTCAGGAAGCTTCATACCGTCTTCGGAAATCGCCACATCGAATCCCAGATATTCAAGCTGCGGCATTGCGTAGCTTAAATCGATTACACCCTGTTTTACAAGATCCCAGTTAGGCAGATAGCCTTCGATCAGTTCGCCTGTGTCTGGGTGATGAGAACATGGCAGGATGCTGTTTTCGGTAATAATTTTACCGTTGTAGAATCTGCCTGTATCGATATCAACCTGTACGAACATACCGCCGGCTCCCATATTGTCTACGGCGCCGGTCTTTGATGAGCCGAAACGCATATAGGCATTGCCGATGACCGGTGTTTTTCCGTCCTTTTTGAAAACGATGATTCGCAGCGTGTTAACTGCGCCGTCATAGATTTTTTTCAGAGTCGGATGCATTTGAATGTATTCTGTAATCAGATACTGACTTTCTTCATTATTAAGGATTTCGGTAATTTCCGCCTTGGATGCCTCCTTGTGATTCAGGTAATATTTGCCGTCATGGAAGGAAAACTTGTAGAAGCCCTGTCCCTGCGATCCTCTCTGCGGTTTGCAGGCAAGAACACCTACTTTTTCAACCAGTTTGAAAATGTCTTCAAATTTGTCACCGCAGTCTTTCGGGCAGTCCATCAGAGGAATGACCCTCTTTTCTCCGTTTCTGACAGAGATATGATAATAGTATTCCGGGAAGAACTGATTATAGTCGCTGCAGATATATTTAACAGTGATTTTGTCTTCCAGCCATACTCTGTATTTGTTGTTGATATGTCTTAAATATCTGTAGTCATAGTCGGAAATAAAATTTTTGTAATTGGTCTTGTCAATACCGTACTGTTCAAGACGATAGGACAGGAATCCATGCTTATATGCCCATCTTTTTGTCGAGAGAGGCACACCGTTATGTGAGAACAGATCGTCTCTGACAGTGATGTACCACCATTTGTAAATCAGAGGACGCATTTTCGGAGGACAGAAGAACCTTGTCAGACGAATCCAAAGGAAAGTATTGGATTTTTTCAGGAAATTCTTCTTTTTGTTTTCCCATTTTGAAGATTCTCCTTTTTTCAGTCTGACCTTCAGCTTCAGGTAGTCGGTCATTTCCTCGTTGAAGCCTACAACCTGCGGATAGCTCGGGTGTGCGGAAAAGTCCACCATCTTAAATCCGTTGTCGGTGAGCACAAGATCGATACTCATATATTCAATCTGTGGGATGAATTTTCCGATCTGTTCAATGACCGAAAGAATTTCAGACATATTTTCGATTCTGCCTTTTAAAGACGCGCCGGTAATCGGGTGGGTATCGATTTCGGTAATTTCATTGTTTTCGCTGAGCTGTTTTCCGCCGTTAAAGGAACCGTCAGAAAGAGATACGGGCACAAACACTCTGCGTGTCACTTTCTGCGGTTTTCCTCTGCGCGGAAGAACGACTTCGTTTTCCATAAAGTTTCTGCCGATGGTGTCGTCGTCCTGATCGATTTCTGTATCGCTGTTTTGCACATCGGACCGGTTCTTTGCATCTAAATCCTCTTCGCTGCCCATAGAAACAGAACCCTCGTCTTCAAAGAGCTCGCCGGAATCTGTTTTTCTGGAAGCATTGAGACTCAGATAGGCCTGTCCGACCTTTGGATTGTCTCCGTGCTTATTGTAGAAAATCAGCTTCAGGTAATTATTGTTTCCCGGCTCCAGCGCTTTCATAGCGCTGCCGCTTTCTACATATTCCATAATAACGAGTATATTTCTGGCATCTTGAATCTTTAAAATCAGATCTTCATCGGATATTTCCTCGCCGTCGAAAAAATACCGGCCGTTTTCGTAGGAAAGAGTGATAAAGTTGGTTCCCAGCGTTTTTGCAAGAGAAACTTTTCCCTTATCTCGTATCAGCTGAAGGATACCGTCATAGCTTTCTTCATATTCTGCGGGGCAGTCCAAAAGCTTCACGATCTGTGTGCTCGTATCTCTTCTGTATAAATGGAAATACTGCTTTGGCAGATACTGTGAAAAAGGTTTCAATACATCTCTGGTGGTAACTCTGTCGTTGATCCACTTTCTGAATATATCGTTGACCGGGAAGATATGGCAGTAATCATATAAGGAAATAAAATCCTGCACATTGCTGTCATTGATTCCGTATCTTTCCACTACAGCCGGCAGAAAACCGTGCTTGTATGCCCATTTTTTCTGAGCGGATGTATATTTTGTATTATATTTCTGGTCATACTGTTTTGCGCTGAGCCACCATCTGGCTTTGCCTCCGTAGAAGCCGTTAATGCGCATATGCATAACCTTAAACTTGCGTAATAGACTCATATGTTGCCTCCTGATTTATTATCCGTATATCTGGACGGACATAATTATTATACATTGTTCACAGCGGAAAATCAAATTTTTTCGGCGGATTTTCCGAGGATTTTGAAACGCAGGGAGTAACGCAGGAGGTTTGGAACAGGTTCGGCTTGTATATCCGGAGGTTTTCTTTAAAAATATTTGTCAAGGAAAAAATATATTTGTCAAGGAAAAATCCTGTCAAGCGTTTTTGATAATGTCCCAAAATTCCGAAAGTATAAGCACCAGTTTT
>CALBGO010000116.1 GCA_937894585.1 uncultured Eubacterium sp. | reverse complement strand
CGTTAAGGACGCTGAAATTTCAGCGTCCTTTAAAATTCCACTGTCAAACTCGGGAGAGAAATATGCTTTTCCCTGCGCCTGATAACCTTTGAGCATGCGATTGACATGTCTGAGCGTGCAGCCCAGTTTTATTGCAACAGCTTTCTTATTGCCGCCGGATTCACTTAATTTTTTAATCGCTTCATACTTAGCTTGTTCGTTCATTGTTAATTCAACCTTTCTAATGATAACCACCTCCGAAGAGATAGTGTACAATAACTGAGATCCGAAGGAAAGTCCTTTTTGGGACATAATCCTGTTCGTTTACTTAGGACATTATCACATTCGGAGCAGAAAAATATATTTGTCAAGGAAAAATCCTTGACAGAAGCTTTCCGCTGTGTTAAACTCATTGAGTGTTAAGTTGTTTTACTTAACATCTCTGTTCAAAGCACAGAGGTGAAGGGAGAACCATGATAGATAAAATTACAGAAGCAAGCCTTTTGTACGACTTTTACGGACAGCTTCTCACAAGGAGAAAGCAGCAGGTTATGGAACTGTATCACGAGGAGAATCTTTCTCTTGCCGAAATAGCAGAGGAATTCGGAATTTCCAGAGCTGCGGTTCATGATTCTCTGAAATCGGCGGAGAAATCTCTTGCAGAATACGAAGAAAAGCTGGGGCTGGTGGCAAAGTTTATGGAAACGGGACAGGTAATCGCCCGCATTGACGATATGATAGACGGCCTGGCGGAAAGATATGCAAAGAACAGTGAGCTTGTGATGAGCCTTAAAGAAATCAAGGCTGTCATCAACAGTCTGGAAGAGGCATAAGTGCAGCTTAAAACATAAGAGTAACATAAAAAGGAAGATAACTTATGGCATTTGAAAGTTTATCAGATAAATTACAGAGCGCATTCAAGAAACTGAAGGGCAAAGGTGTGCTGACCGAGGCGGACATCAATGAGGCTATGAGAGAGGTTAAGCTGGCTCTTTTGGAGGCGGATGTCAATTTCAAGGTTGTAAAAGGTTTCGTCAGCGATGTCAAGGAAAAGTGTCTCGGGGCAGAGGTGCTGGAAAGTCTGACGCCGGCGCAGCAGATTATCAAGATTGTCAATCAGGAGCTTGTGGAGCTGATGGGCGGTACGGGCAGTAAACTGACTTATTCCCCGTCGGGCTTTACCACTCTGATGATGGTGGGACTGCAGGGTACAGGTAAGACCACAACCTGCGGTAAGCTGGCGAATTATCTGAAACAGCACGGAAAGAAACCGATGCTCTGTGCCTGTGATATTTACAGACCGGCCGCCATCGATCAGCTGGAAGTTGTGGGTAAGTCTGTGAATACACCGGTTTTCACTATGCGGGACAGCAGAAATCCTGCGGAAATTGCCCTTGCCGCAAAAAAAGAAGCTGAGAAGAAGGGTTTCGATGTGCTCATCGTCGATACGGCGGGACGGCTTCAGATTGACGAGGCTCTGATGGACGAACTGGTGGAAATTAAAGGGGAAGTTAAACCGCATGAGATTCTGCTGGTTGTCGATGCGCTGACCGGTCAGGATGCTGTCAATGTGGCTGAAGGCTTCAACGAAAAGCTGGGTGTCGACGGAATTGTTATGACGAAAATGGACGGCGATTCCAGAGGCGGTGCGGCTCTTTCCGCAAAAAAGGTTACAGGCAAGCCGATTAAATTTATGGGTGTGGGCGAAAAGTTCGATGCACTGGAGCCTTTCCATCCGGAGAGAATGGCAAGCAGAATCTTGGGTATGGGCGATATGCTGTCGCTGATAGAGAAGGCTGAGGCTGCTTTTGACCAGGAGAAAGCCGAAAAGCTGGAAGAGCGCCTTAAGAAGAATCAGTTTACACTGGAAGATTTTCTGGATCAGATGGGACAGGTCAAGAATATGGGCGGTCTCGGAAAGATTATGAATATGCTTCCGGGAATGAACTCCGCGCAGATGAAAGATGTGGATCTTGAAGAGGCAGAGAAGGAATTTCGTCAGATGGAAGCAATCATTCAGTCTATGACGATTGAAGAGAGACGGAATCCGAATCTTCTGAACGCCAGCAGAAGAAAGAGAATTGCGGCAGGCTGCGGACAGCCGGTGAGCAAAATCAACAACCTGATTAAGCGTTATGAAGATACGAAAAAAATGATTAAGAAGTTCTCCAATCCGAAAGCGATGCGGAGAAACAAGATGTTCAGAGGTTTATTCTAAAATATATTTTTTAATAAGAAAGTCACAAACAAATCATATTCAGAGGAGGAAGAAAAAATGGTAAAAATCAGATTAAAGAGAATGGGTGCGCACAAGAAGCCTTTTTATAGAGTGGTTGTTGCTGATTCCCGCAGATCCAGAGACGGAAAGTTCATCGAAGAAATCGGTTATTACAATCCGCTGACTGAACCGCCGGTAATTAAAATCGATGAAGAAAAGGCAAAGAACTGGTTAGGAAACGGCGCACAGCCTACAGACGTTGTAAAGGGCCTGTTTAAGAAATCCGGTATCATTGAGTAAGAAAGCGGTGAGATGACATGACCAAATTGGTTGAATCAATTGCAAAATCACTGGTGGAACATCCGGAAGCCGTATCCGTGACAGAAGCGGACGACGGCAGAAACAGTGTTTTACAGTTAAAGGTTGCAGCCGACGATATGGGTAAAATCATCGGAAAGCAGGGCCGGATTGCCAAGGCTCTTCGGACAGTTGTTAAGGCTGCCGCCACAAAACAGAATAAGAAAGTAGTAGTGGAAATCGTTTCTGAAAACGAATAGTACTGCTGATCATCAAGGCACATGGATTTACCTGTCCGGTATGTTCATGTGCCTGCGTAGTAATTGGGAGAAAAATGGAAAAAATTAAAATCGGAAGAATTGTAAACGCGGTAGCGCTGCGCGGTGAAGTGAAAGTTTACAATTATGCGGGAACGAAAGAGCGCTATGAGAAACTGGACAGAATTATTGCAGGCGACGGAAAAGAATATAAGATTGAAAAAGTCAGGTATCAGCAGGAAATGGTGATTCTGAAACTTGCGGGAATCGATGACCGCAATGGAGCGGAAGCCATGAAAAACAAGGATGTGTTCATTACAGAAGATGACCTTGAGGAGCTTCCTTGCGATACCTTCTATATAAAAGACCTGATCGGTATGGATGTAACAGATGCGGAAAGCGGGGAGAAACTGGGACGCCTGAAAGATGTGCTGCAGCCTTCATCGCAGGATGTCTATGTGGTGGAAAGAGAAGAAGGCGGCGATATTCTGATTCCGGCTGTGTCGGAATTCATAAAAGAAGTCAGCCTTGAAAATCGTGTCATTTCCGTAAAACTGATTGAAGGAATGGCGGAATAACCCTTTTCTGCGGAGGAAAAAGAAGAAATGAAGATCAATGTATTAACTTTATTTCCGGAGATGTTTTCCGCGGTTACGGGAAGTATACTGGGAAGAGCGTGCGATAAGGGAATTCTGGAATTTAACTTTGTCAATATCAGAGATTTCAGTCTCGATAAGCACAAGAAGGCAGATGATTATACTTACGGAGGCGGACCGGGACTTGTGATGCTGGCTGAGCCGATATTTGAAGCTCTTTTGCATATCGGAGCAGAGCCTGCTTCAGTCTGTGCCTGTCGCGGCGAGGAAACCTTTCGCGGCGGTGAAATGCAGCGTGCAGACGAAGCTTTCCGTGATTCTTCGGATACGGGAGAGGGCGGAAGACGGCGTCAAAGACTGCTTTATATGTCTCCGAGAGGCAAGGTTCTGAATCAGAAGATGATAGAAGAGCTTTCCGCAGAAGATGAGCTTACGATTCTGTGCGGACACTATGAAGGAGTGGATCAGCGGGTGCTGGATTATTTCGGTATGGAAGAGGTTTCTATCGGCGATTATGTACTGACCGGCGGAGAGCTTCCCGCTATGGTTCTGATTGACTCTGTGGCAAGACTGATTCCGGGCGTACTGGCCGGAGAGGCTTCTGCAACCGAGGAGTCTATTTACAGCGGACTTTTAGAGCATCCTCAGTATACAAAACCGAGATCTTTTCGCGGAATGGAAGTTCCGGAGGTGCTGCTTTCGGGCAATCACAAGCTGATTCATCTGTGGCGGTTTGAAGAGGCTCTCAGGCTGACAAAGGAGGTTCGTCCCGACTTATTTGAAGTCTTTGTGAAGAACCGTAGAGATTTGTCAAAAGATGAACAGAAAGTATTGGAAAAAGTAATAAAATGATGTAGAATACTTTTATGAGTAAATTAAAAAAGAAACCCATTGTATTATTTGTACCGGCGCTGATTGTGCTGTATATCATTATCTATATTATCCCGACCGTGACAGGTGCTTTGGTTTCTTCGTACACTGTTGAATACGGTGAAATGAAGGTCTTTGACGAGACGACAGCCTATCTGGTGCGGGACGAGAAAGTATATACGGCAGGCGGCGGCGGTCGGGCAAATCGTTATATTGAAAATGGAACACTGGTTCGCAAAGGCACTGCCATTATGGAGGTATCCGGCGGCGCAGACAGTGAAATCGACAGCCGGTTTACAGACCTTTTAACAAGGCTTTCCGGCAGTGAGGTTTCGACCAATTCCTATACGGTAAAGGACGGCGGAGTTGTCAGTTATTATGCCGACGGCTATGAGAGCAGGCTTACGCCGAAGACCATGGAAAAGGGAGACTACAGTTATTACAGTAAGATTTCCGAAGATAATGTTGCCGACCTTAAGCGAAAGAACATCGCAGAGGGTGAGCCGGTTTTCAGAATTGTAGACCGGACAGAGTGGTACATTGTCTGTTTTGTACCGGTTGAACATCTGGACCGTTACGAAGAGGGAAACGATGTAACCGCAGAGTTTGAAGATGATTCTGTGGAAGCTGAAGTCTACAGTGTTTCAAAGGATAAAGACGGTGAACACGGGCGGGTAATTCTGTCTGTGGGAAACTATTATGAAAACTATACAAAGACGCGGGCGTGTCCGGTTTCACTGGTCACTTACGATGAAAAAGGACTGTTGCTGGAAAATGACAGCATCACCGAAGAAGACGGACAGAAAGGCGTTTATGTAAGGAACAAGACCGGAGACTATTATTTTGTGCCTGTCAAGATTTACGCAACAGACGGAGAGTTCTCCCTGGCAGCAGATACTATGTATTTTGACGAAAACGGAGAACAGGTTATGACTGTGGAAATCTATGATGAGATATTGAAAAATCCGAAATAAATTTAACAGAAAGCGGGTGTTTGGAATGTCAATCAAATCCAATATTGAATATATTAACGAGCTGAAGGACAAGGCTGCGGAAAAAAGCGGCAGAAACGGCAGTGATGTGCTTCTGGTTGCGGTAACCAAGCTGCACAGCGCAGACGAGATTAACGAAGCAATCGATGCGGGAATTACCGATATCGGTGAAAATAAAGTGCAGGAGATTATGGACAAGTACGACAGGGTAAAGCCTGTCAGATGGCATTTGATCGGTCACCTGCAGACCAATAAGGTTAAATATATTATTGATAAAGTATCTATGATTCATTCTGTGGATTCACTGCATCTTGCCAAAGAAATCAACAAGAGAGCTGCGCAGCACGATTTGACGATGGATATTCTGATTCAGGTAAATTCTGCGGAAGAGGAATCCAAGTTCGGTATTACTACAGAAGAAACCGACCGGCTGATTTCTGATATTGCGCAGCAGTGTCCGAATATCAGAATCAGAGGACTGATGTGTATCGCGCCTTTTGAAGAAGATCCGGAAGATGCAAGAAAATTTTTTGCAGAGGTTAAGGAGATTTATGACCGTTATGCAGAGAAAAAGACAGAGCAGATTGATTTCCGTTATCTGTCCATGGGTATGAGCCACGATTTTGAAGCGGCTATTTTGGAAGGCTCCAATCTAATCAGAGTCGGTACGGCGATTTTCGGTCATCGCGATTACAGAAGTGAAGAAAAATAAAGCGGAAATATACGGAAATATTCGTCAGAACGGTATTTTCGATGTTATAAAAATGAAAAATAAGAAGTAAGATATTTAGGAGGATAATAATATGGGCTTTGCAGATTCAATCAAGAAGGTAATAGGAATTGAAGAATTGGATGATGATGAAATGATTACGGAAGAAGAGGTCAACGCTGCAAAAGAAAAGATTGCAAAGGAACCGAGACACTCTTTTTCGGAACCTCCTGTTATGGAGAGAAAACCGGTGATGTCTTCCAAAGCGCCGGAAAAGAAATACTCTGTAACGGGAACCAGTGCATTTAAGCTGATTCTGATTGAGCCGAAATCTTTTGAAGAATGTCCGAAACTGGTTGATAGCCTGAAGGGCAGAAGACCTGTAATCATCAATCTTGAAAAACTGGAAACAGAGGTTGCCAGAAAGATTTTTGATTTTATGAGCGGTGCAACTTACGCACTGAACGGAAATGTGCAGAAGGTCGCAAATAACATTTTTATCTTTGCTCCGGAAAATGTAGGCATTTCCGCATCTTCTGACGAGCGGTCCGGTTTTGATTTTGCAGCAGAGGAAAAAAGTCCCTGGAGGTAATTTGAATTGGCAATTGTATTAGTGAGAGCAATCTACTGGTTTGCACAGGTTTTAACTTTCATGCTTGTATTGCGGGCGGTTTTCAGCTGGTTTGCAAGGGACCCCTATTCCACAAGCGGCAAAATCTACGGTGTATTGATTCGATTGACAGAGCCCATCGTCAATCCATGCAGACAGCTTCTTTATAAATTGAATATCAATACCGGAATGTTGGATTTTTCTGTGCTGATTGCCTTTTTTCTGATTGAGATTGTGGCAAATGTACTGGCGAAAATTGTATTAACGGTTTTGATGTAATAAATGATTCGTCCGGCGAAACCGAAGTAGGTTCATCAGAGTGAGATTATCGGGAGGTTGATGAAATGATTACTCCATACGAAATAGAGAATAAGGATTTTTCCAGATCGGTAAGGGGTTATAATGTTGTGGAAGTTGATGATTTTCTGGATTTGATTATTCTTGATTTACAGAAGCTCCTTGCTGAAAATGAAGAAATGAAGAATACTGTTAAAAGTCTGGAAGATGAACTGCGTCAGTATAAACGGTCTGAAAGCTCTGTGTTAAACACATTGGAATCGGCGAAAAAACTGATGAATGATATTTCGGAAAGTGCGGAAAAGCGGGCGGAAATTATCATTAGAAATGCCAGAATGGATGCAGAGGTTCTGCAGAGAGACGCAAAAGATAACATTTCCAAGCTGACTGAAGAAGGTGACAAACTGAAACACAAAGTTGCCAGATTCCGTGAGCGCTACAGACAGCTTCTGGAGGAAGAATTAAGTCAGCTGGAGGGTTCCAGCGAAGAACTGTTTGCGGATCTTGAGAGAGAATTTATGCCGGCATCTATGGAAAAATCAGCGGAAGCTTCTGAAATCAGAGGGTATGCTGCCGATTTGGAAAAACAGAATGCATCTGATTTTACCTCCGTTTTTCCGAAAAACGAAGATACGACGGTGCGTCGCCCGTCAAAGAGCGATACAATGGTAGTCAGTGAGAAATCTTTGGATGATATGCTGATGGAAACTTTCGGAGCGGAAAAATCCGCTGCGCAGCAGAGAGATACTGACTTAACCAAAACCCGAATAGTTCGGTAAAATTTTTAATGCGAGGAGGCGGGGCACTGATGATGCCCCGTAATTTATGATGAAATACTATCTGTTTTCCTGTCTGCTGATTGCGGCAGATCAGATTTCCAAACTGTTAGTAAGAATTTTTATGTACCGGGGTGAATCAATCAGTATCCTGGGAGATTTTTTCAGGCTGACTTATATTCAGAACAGAGGTGCGGCGTTCAGCCTTTTTACAGGACACCGGATACTTCTGGTTGCAGTTCCTATTGCAGTGATTCTGACTGCGATTTTGATACTGCACAGAAAAAAGGGCGAACATTTCACTTTGTATCTTTCCTGGTCTATGATTATCGGAGGAGGCATCGGCAATCTTATCGACCGTGTTTTTCTCGGATATGTGACAGATATGCTTGATTTCAGTATTTTTCCGCCGGTTTTCAATATAGCGGATATTGGGGTCACATTAGGATGTGCTCTGTTTATTCTGTATGTACTGGCAGGCGATAAACTGAAAAAGTCATAGCAGGCGGCTTAAAATATGATGATAGAAAAAACAAATTATGAGTTTCATATAGATGAGGAACAGAAGGGCACAAGACTTGATCGAGTGCTCTCTTTGGCTTTGCCGGATATTTCGAGAAACTTCATTCAGAAGCTTTTTGAAAAGGGAAATGTTAAGGTAAACGGAAGTCTCTGCACTTTGAAGAAGTATAAAGTAGAGACGGGGGATTGTGTGGAAATTGTGATTCCGGAACCTGAGAAACTGGAAATTGAGGCCGAAGATATCCCCCTTGACATCGTTTATGAAGATGATGATGTTTTGATTGTCAATAAACCTAAAGGTATGGTGGTGCACCCTGCTGTGGGAAATTATACGGGAACTTTGGTAAATGCAATAATGTTTCACTGCGGCAGCAGACTTTCTTCGATTAACGGAGTTGTAAGACCGGGTATTGTTCACAGGATAGACAAGGATACCAGCGGTCTTCTGATGATTGCAAAAAATGATGCAGCCCACGAGAGTCTGTCCGCGCAGCTTTCGGAGCACTCTATTACGAGAAGGTATCAGGCTCTGGTATATCATAATATAAAAGAAGATGAGGGCACGGTGGATGCGCCTATCGGCAGAGATCCGGCAAACAGACTGCGTCAGGCTGTTACGGATGCTTCTCATGGAAAAAGAGCAGTTACACATTATAAAGTTTTGGAGCGGTTCGGTAAGTTTACTCTGATAGAAGCAAAATTGGAGACGGGAAGAACCCATCAGATTCGTGTGCATATGGCGCATATCAAACATCCGCTGGCAGGCGATCTCGTTTACGGTCCGAAGAAAACAGGACTGAAGCTTCCGCCGGACTGTGCGGGACAGATGCTTCACGCAAAGGTTTTGGGATTTGTGCACCCTAAAACAAAAGAATATATGGAATTTGACAGTCCCCTGCCTCCTTATTTTGAGGAAGTACTCGACGGGCTGAGAAAGGAACGCAAATAAATGGCTAAAATATCTATGAAACCCGGCACGATGCTGAATCCGGTGCCTGCGGTAATGGTTACCTGCGCAGACGGGGAATCATCGAATATCATTACGATTGCATGGACCGGTATTATTAATTCAGATCCGCCGATGACTTATGTGTCTGTGAGAAAAGAAAGATATTCTCATAGGCTCATCAAAGAATCCGGCGAGTTTGTCATTAACCTGACGACAGAAGAACTGGCAAAAGCAACGGATTTCTGCGGTGTAAGATCCGGCAGAAATATAGATAAAGCTGCCGAAACAGGTCTTTCTTTTGTACCGGCTGAAATTGTCGGCTGTCCTATGATCAGTGAGTCGCCGGTTAATATAGAGTGCAGGGTGACCGAAATCAAGGAGCTGGGCAGTCACGATATGTTTATGGCTGAAATTGTAAAAGTACATGCCGATGAAAAGCTCTTTGATGAGAACGGAAGACTCTGCCTTGAAAAAGCGGGACTGATAAGCTACAGTCACGGCGAATACTTCGGACTGAAAAAGAATCCCATCGGTAAATTCGGTTTTTCTGTGATGAAGGCGAAAACAAGAAAGCGTATCAACAGGGAAAAGGCTGCGAAGCAGAAAAGCCGGCGCAGAACTAATAACAGAAAAAGAGGCTGAGATAATACGGTGCAGAAAACAGGCGGAATAACTGCAATGTCTGCAATCAAAAATCCCCGGCGGGATTATGCAGTTTATTTATTGATGCAGGCAGAGTTTATGCAGCGGGCGGAATCTGTTCGAATCAAAGAGATGTATTTTGAAAAGAGTCCGCATAAGATACTGCCGCATCTGATTTTACGATATAATTGAACTGAGTGTCGGCAGATAAAAGTTATAACTTTTTATTACATTTAATGTATCTGATACAATCTTCACACACATAGCCGCCCTTAAAGACTGTGTTGTGATAGATATTTCCGCAAAGGGAGCAATAGTTCTGCATCATGATAAAACGCCTCCTCCTGAACCTGCAAGTACCTGCCGGGGTTGTAAAGATTACTGTAAAGCATTTTTGCAGGGATTGCAACAGAGATGTAACTTTTTGACATTTTATTGTAACTATTTGATACTTTTTTGTAAAGGAGCATATCCATGTACGAAAATTTTATGCTTTCAGAGAGAAAGAAAGGCATTGCCGGATATCGCTTTTCCTGTGAAAACCCGTCCTATGTGATGTGTGTGATTCACGGTGTCGGTGAACATGCCGGCCGCTACGGCAGAATGGCAGAGGCTTTGTCGCAGCGGGGCATTGCTTTGGTTTCTATGGATCTTCGGGGTCACGGTATTTCAACGGGAGTCCGGGGCGATACGGCGCCGAGGCGCGAGGTGCTTTCCGATGTGGATGATTTAATTGCAAAAGCGCAGGAATTTTATCCGGGACTGCCGCTGACGCTGTACGGACACAGTATGGGCGGAAACATCGGTCTTGATTATATGGCGCGGGGAAATCATAACGATGTACCTGTACGCTATATTATTTCAGCGCCGTGGATTAAGCTTGTTATGTCGGTTCCGAAACCGGTGCTGCCCCTTGCAAGAGGGGCTGCTAAAATTCTGCCGAAGATGACGATCAATCAGAATATTGATGAGGGCGCACTGGGTAATCCCGATTATGTGAAACCGTATAAGAAAGATCCGCTGGTACATTCGCGCATTTCCTTAAGGTGTGCTGTAGACGGTTTTGATATCGGGAATGCCATTTATGACGGAAAGAATGAGAATAACGGAAAAGCAGAGGATAAGCCTTTCCTTCTGATGCACGGAGATGCAGACCGCATCTGTGATGTGGAAGGAAGCCGCAAGCTTGCGCAGCGCCTTTCAAAACGGGAAAATTTTACTTATATCGAATGGCCGGGATATTGCCATGAGATACACAACGGTGGTCCGGACTGTACCGGAGATAAAGTGATACAGGCGATCGGCGATTTTATTATTTCAGAATAGGGGTATTGATATGATGAAGGAAAAAAAGACAAGAGAGTTATTGGATGAATTGCTGCCGGATGATCCGGAGAAGGCAAAAAAGATTCTTCACGATTACGATGTTCTGATGATGCGGTATGATTCTGCAATCAGAGAAGTCAAAACCAAACTGCAGATTTTAAATGATGAGCTGTCTCTGACGCAGCAGAGTCCGATTTCCAGTATTTCGGCAAGAAGAAAGAAAACCTACAGCATTTTGGAAAAGCTGGAGCGGCAGGGATTTCCCATTACATTGGAATCTATCGAAAAGAATCTGCACGATGTGGCGGGAATTCGTGTGATCTGTTCTTTTGTAGATGATATTTACAATGTTGCCGATATGCTGAAGCGGCAGGATGACCTGACAGTGATTCAGATTAAGGACTACATAAAGAATCCTAAGCCTAACGGATACCGGAGTTTTCATATGATTGTAGAGGTACCGGTGTTCTTTTCCAACGAAAAGCACGCTATGCAGGTAGAGGTGCAGATTCGTACCGTAGCGATGGATTTCTGGGCGACACTTGAGCATCAGATTAAATATAAGCAGGATATTCCGAATCAGGAGGCTATTATTGAAGAGCTGCGTCAGTGCGCCGATACCATTTCGGAAACCGATGAAAGAATGCTGGGAATTCGGGAAAAGGCGAAAATAAAATTAAAGATATAAATTTACGGATACAGAAAAATGTATAAAGTATAAATGCGTTTTCAAAATGGTTTGATCGGAATCATTGAACAGGAAACGGAGGTGTAAAGTTATGATAGGAATCGGTATCGATACCGGAGGAACCTGCACTGATGCGGTGATCCTTGAGACAGAAGGAAACCGGGTGCTTTCCATAGGGAAAACACTGACAACAAAATATGATCTGAAAGAGGGTATTTTAAAAGCGCTGTCAGCACTGGATCAGGATCTTCTTTTGAAAGCTGAATATATTTCTCTTTCCACAACCCTTGCGACCAATGCTTGTGTAGAGGGAAAAGGCGGACGGGCAAAACTGGTATTCATCGGTGTAAAACCGCAGGTCATAGAGCGGATGCAGGGAGTATATGGATTGCCGCCTGTTGAAGAAATCTGTTTTTTGGAAGGTGATGCGGCCCTTTCTGACAAGGAGGGCGGAAAGCCGGACTGGAACGCATTCCGTACTTTAGTAAAAGAAACTTTCGGCATTTATGACAGTGCAGCCATCGTGCAGATAAATGCCAAACTCAACGACGGCCGGTTTGAAAAAGAGGCGGAGGCTATCGTAGCTGAAGAGCTGGGGATTCCATGTGTAAGAGGATATGATTTGTATCAGGAACTGAATGTGCAGAAACGAGGTGCAACGGCGCTTCTCAATGCCCGTCTGATTCCTGTAATGCGGGACTTTTTTGATTCTGTCGAGCGTTCTCTTGCGGAGCTGGGCTTAAATATTCCTATTCAGGTTGTGAAAAGCGACGGAAGCATTATGAGTAAAGAATACGCTATGAGCCGTCCTGTTGAGACACTGCTTTGCGGCCCGGCTGCAAGTATTATCGGCGCTATGGAGCTTTCCAGCAAAAAAGATGCGCTGATTGTGGATATGGGCGGAACGACCAGCGATGTGGCTCTTTTGAAAGACAGAGTTCCCGTAACAAGCGATTCCGGTATTTCCATCGGCCCATGGAAGACTATGGTAAAGGGTGTTACGATTGACACCTTTGCTTTGGGCGGCGACAGTGCAGTGGAACACGATGACAAGAATATTTTTCTGGATAAGAGACGGATTGTGCCGCTGTCTATGGCATCTGCAAAATATCCGGAAATCTGCGGAAAATTGAAAGCATTGAACGGCGAATGTGCGATTTACAGTTATCCGGCAAGTCAGTTTTTTCTGCTGGTAAATGAACCTTCGGATCTGAAGAAATATACCTCAGGTGAGCAGAAGCTGATTGCAGCGCTTAAGAAGGGGCCTCTGATGTTCCGGGAGGCAGCGGAAGCTGTGGGAATCAGTCCGTATGTATTTAAAACGCGAAGGCTGGAGGATGAAGGAATTATTATCCGCTGCGGTGTGACGCCTACAGATATTATGCATATTTACGGTGATTTTACGGCTTATGATAGGGAAGCTGCAAAAGCGGGAGTTCGCTATCTGGCTTTTGCGGTCGGTCGTGATTTTGATGAAATATGCAGGGAGATTTACAATCTGGCAAAGGAAAGACTTTACAGAAATCTGACCAGAATTTTTATGCAGTATGAAACGAAAGGTGGGTTATCGGCAGAAGACGGGATTGCTTTGGAGAAACTGGCATCGTTTATCTATCAGCAGAAATCCTGCGGCAGCCGTTTTGTTGCACCGGACTTTCAATCTGATATTGGTTTTATAGGAATCGGTGCGCCGACTCGTATTTTTCTGCCGGATGTTGCGAAACTTTTCGGAGCAGATGCAGATGTGCCGGAATATGCTGAAGTCGCCAATGCAATCGGTGCGGCAGTGGGAAGTGTGGCAGCCGATTATTCCGTTCAGATTCGCCCCGATTCCAGTTCCTACCGGCTGGAAGGCGGAAGCAGGGTGCTGCGTTTTGACGATTATGAAAAAGCAGTCGGCGCGGCAAAAGAAATTGCGGAAGCGCGGGCAAGAGAAAAGGCGCAGGCGCAGGGCGCAGAACGCATAATTCGGGTGGATTTCGAAGTAAAAGAGGATTTTTACGATTTAACAAGTGAAGACAGCAGATTGTTTTTGGAAGCGACAGTCACCGCAAAAGCTGTTACGAAATAAAGAAGTTCTGAAGCTTAAAGGCGTTATGGAGGAAACAGGATGAAACAGCAGATTATAAACGAAAACGGTATGAAATATCTGCAGGATGGAAGGATGGTGCATATTCCTATGCTGTCCGCCGTCCAAAGCGGCGATGCAGAGGTGATATGTGCATCGGAAAAGGGGGTTGCGCTGTTGGAAACAGCGGGAAACGTTCACTTTCTGTCTGCGGCAGATGCAGAAGAGGCGAGCCGTATGCTTGAACTGATCGATGACAGCTATATGATGGTGGTTGGTTTTAAGGAAGTTGCAGATCTTGCCATGGAAAAATACGGATTCAGTGAAGCGCTGGAATGCTATTACGCGGCATACCTTCGTAAAGAATTACTGGCTTTGGAAACAGACCTTCATATTGCGCCGGCATCCGCAGAGGATATAAATGTGATTAAGGAAATTTATCATCTGATTTCTGAAGAGGAAATCGATCAGATTTTCGAAGCGGGAAATCTGTTCAGCGCTTTTATGGATGGTGAATTTGTCGGATTCGGAGGATTTCATCTGGAAGGGAGTATGGGACTTCTGGAAATTCTGCCGGAGCATAAGAGAAAAGGCTACGGTACGCAGATAGAGGCTTTTCTCATCAACGAAGCTCTGAGAAGAGGGAAGATTCCTTATGCAGAGATTGTGAAAGGAAACGATATCAGTGTAAAGCTTCAGGAAAAGCTCGGTCTTGAGTTCAGCAAGACACCGATCTGGTGGCTTTTATGACAGGAATGTAAATATATATGATGTTGGGGTCAAAAGCCCTACTATAGTACCTTGAAAATTTTACACAAATCCCT
>CALBGO010000115.1 GCA_937894585.1 uncultured Eubacterium sp. | reverse complement strand
TCTTGTTATCCAGCCCTCCGGCTGTATCGGTTGAGCAAAAGTCAGCGTGGGATTGGTGTGGTATCTTTATCTAAGCGATACCCCTTTTTCCCACTTCGATACGGTCTGTCTTACTACATTCAGCTTTATCGCCAGTTCTTCCTGGGAAAGCCCTTTTGCTTTTCGAAGATTTCTAATATTTTCGTTTAACATAACCTGTGCCTCCTTTGTTTTGATACAACCATTAAATATCAAAACAGCTGTTGCCACAAGCAACGCAGATTAACATCTGTCATAACTGCAGTTTTTTGCATACTGCTCTGCTGTCCCGTCTCGGCTGCCGTATCCCATCAAATTACAGAAACTCCATTATCTCTTAAATTTCTGTTTATATTATACTTCATCTGCCTAAAGAATAACAGACATTTTATTCCCTCTTCAAAGCAAAACCCCTGCCATCTTCAAAGAGAAAACAGCAGATGTCTCAGAATTCCGCTTTCGGTTTCGGTCATCACGAAAATGCGCCGATTACAAGAATGATTTAATCAGTCTTCTTTTGTAATCGTGACGATAGATTTACAGTTTGAACAATAATATGATTCAGCTTCTGTCCCTGACAGAATTACTTTATTATGTGATTGTCTTTTAAATAATCCTTTTTTCGCCTCTTCATCAGATGTAAAAGATAAAATCATTTGTCCGAATCCTTCCATTGATGTAAAAGAGGATTTTCCTTTTTCCATTTCATTACCACAAACCGAACATTTCATATACGCTACCTCCTTTAACGTCTCATTTATTTTACCCCAGAAATCCGCCGATGCCGACCGATACCAGATATAAAACAAGAAAATGCGCCGGATAAAACACATAAAAGAAATATTTCATCTTCATTCCCCGCTTCCCATTATACATACTGATCAGAATCACAGAAATAACCGACATCATAAAATATCCGTCCAGCCCGTTTACAGTAAAGTCAAGACCGCAGACAAACATAAATATGACCGTTAAGATATCTCTTAAAATCAGATTCTCACAGCACAAATAGAAGATACTGATTAAACCGATTCCATAATATGAACCATCCAGCTTGCACACATAAGAAAAAGCAGAAGCTGCTAAAATGATTACGGCAGCAAAAAGCGGATTATGCCGGCTTTTTTTTATGAAATAAATAGCTATAAGCCCAAGTAACAATGTAAATATCACATTCTGCTGCTCTATGCTGAATAAGACTCCGCTGTTCGCCAAGTCATAGATAGGCTCAGAAATTACGGCAAATATAAGCAGATTCAAAAAATATCTTCTTAAATTATGGGTATGCATAAATCCTTCCACAAGCAGAAAGCAGAAAATCGGAAAAGCTAACCTTCCAATCATATGAAAAACATCAATTACATTCAGCAGTATCGAAAATTGCTCATCCGTAAACATTGCATACGATGCTTTCAGCGCAATTCCATTCTTCAGTACAACTTGTCCGATATGGTCAACCAGCATTGCAAATACTGCGATTACTTTCAGCGTGCTTCCGGAAAAAAATCTTTTCATAATTCTAATTAACCGATGATACCTTAATTTTTAACATCAATGTCGTATTCAATATAAACAACATGATTCTGCTCATAATCATCGGCTGCGATCTGAATTGTATAAGAGCCTTTTTCAAAATATACTTTCTGCGAATCTTTTATGTCGTTACCTTCTAATTGATAATATACTTTCTTGTTTTCATCAAAAATAAGAATATGCAATTTCCCATCATCCGTTGAAGCATTTACCTTTAAGTCCAGTTTGCCTGCCTTTTGTACGGAAAAATACCCCTTTGCGACATTTAATTGTCTCCGGTTTGTTTCATCTTCCTGATAGGTTTCATTGTTCTTCATTGAAAAAGCAACTGCATTAAGTTCGCGATAGTGGCGATATACGCCTGCTGCGGCAGTTACGCTTAATACAATCACAACAACCAGCATTACAAAATATATTTTTGATTTTTTCTTTTGAGAATCAATTTTTTTAACAGTATTATGATCCTGTTTCAATAATTCATCAACAGATATCTCAAAATAATTACTGATCTGAATGATCATTTCTAAGTCAGGGTAACTTTTGCCATTTTCCCAATTCGAAACTGTCTGTCTGGATATATGGAAAATTTCCGCAAACGCATCCTGACTTAATCCGTTTTTCTTCCGCAGATGATTTATCTGATCTCCTATATGCATTTCAGATCTGTCCTCCTTTTCGTGTACCAATATAAGCTTCTTTATCGGTACAGTCTATCAAATGGCTTTTACATTTTCGCCAAATCAGTGTAAACCGCCTTTTACAGCCTGATATTATGCGCTTGTTTCAGTATGGGTTTTCCCCTTTATTTCTTTTTCTGTTCTAAAGACAAACCAATCAATCGATCTGTCCGGTCTGCCATAAACAGAGGAATCTTCAGTACATCGTCATCCAATTTCAGAAGACTCTGCTCTCACACTTTTATCGGAGTTTCTGTGTTTCATTATCACACTTTTATTATATTTGTTTCAGGCAAAAGATACAACTCCAATCACAAGAATATTGATATTTGCGGGTAAGGCATCACTCTTTTATAAAAATGCGGAAACAGAAGATTTATGAAGCTGAAAAATAAAAGTTGGATAGCCATTTACTCCCGAATTGAATTTTATTTTCTGATCCCCCTTAAAATTTCTGATCCGCCGTATGAAATGCCGTAAGCATTAAGTACATATAACGGCAGAATTCATTGCAATATAATATAATACCCCGAGGATTGATTTCCCGAGGTATTATATGGTGCCGTTTCTTCTTAAGCCTGAATTTTATGATTTCTACAGGATATACCTGCTTTTCTTTTTCGTATGACTTCCGAAACCAGATAAACCTGATAGAGAATAATATTCATAAAGGATAGCGCAACTGCCAGCCAGTATCCGGGCAAAGCGGCTTCTCTGCTTAAATGGAAATTATATTCATTTACAATATTATCATCTATACTCCAATGATAAAATGCGTAAATGATAATACCGCTTATGAGAATCAGATCCAGCTGCATCAGCACTGATTTCATAAGATTTCTGTCTTCCCACATAAAGTATGCAAATGCATAGAAAAGAGGAAGTATCAGACTGACTAATTCCCGATGCCCGTAGAAACTATGCATATCTGTATTCAGAGAAAACCATGGCAGCAGCATCGTACAGGCTGTCAATATAAGCGAAAAGATAAGCAGGTTTCGTATGCGGTTTCCATGTGCAAAAAGATTTACCATAACGGAACTCTCCTTTTAAGACTCAATCCCAAGCTGGAATCCGAGTTATTGATATTTTCTATACTTTCGATTTGCTATCATACCGCCTGCAAAAAATACACATCCCACAACAAGAAAAAAACAATACTTTTCTAAGAAAAGCCTCAAAGTCCAGGGTTCTATGCATACATATCGGAGATGCTGCAAAGCCGGCGCTGTACTGAAAGATGAAACCGTTGTGTAAATCAGCATCACCGCTAGTGTAGAAGCCGATGAAGATGTAATAAAAAGCAGAAAGTAAGTGATACCTGCGAAAAAAATACATTCAATAAAAATACGCAGAATTTCTATCCCTAGCGTCGGAAGCCAGATTCTGTAAAAGACAAAGGGCAAACCTGTGAGACAAAAATATATCGCAATCCAAAGCACTGCAAGCCCGCTCTTCATTCTACCTGCAATATAATACAATTCATTTCCCCGTCCTTCTATGTACTCTGAAAATGCTAAAATCAACCACCAAGAATTGAAGAAGGGAACGAAAAATTGAAATAATTTCAAAACCTCTGCAGCAGCAAACGAGCCTCCTCCCCACCTGAAATACAGCAAGAAGGTTAAGATCGGAAGCAATATCCAATTTACAGCCACAGGAATATAAAACAGAAGTCCCATACTCTTTTTCTGTATGTATACAAGCCGCGCTTGATTGACTAAATGTTCTTTAATACGCATAAATATCCATCCTCTATTTCCGGAGAAACCATCTGAAAGGGAAGCTTTTCTGAAGATAAAACTCTGCACTGCCGCTTTCCGTCCTTTTCAAAAGTCTTTTCTATAAAACAATTTACAAATTGTTCTGTTATCTGATCCTCCCTGCACAAATAGACTTTCTCTGCAGCGGTTTTTGCAAGTTCTGCGCCCGTCCCGACAAAAAGAATTTTCCCTTCGCTCATTACAATCAATTTATCGCAGACTGCTTCAACATCTTCTACGATGTGTGTGGAGATAATCACAACTTTCTCTTTTTCTAAATCGTATAGCATTCTCTTGAATCGAAGTCTTTCCTCCGGATCCAGGCCTGCGGTCGGTTCATCGTAAATCAGAATTCCCGGATTCCCTAACAAGGTCTGTGCAATCCCAAGACGACGAAGCATTCCCCCTGATAACTTTTTTATCTTCTTATCTCGTTCTTCAATTAAATTCACCTTTTCCAGAGCCACTTGTATCTGTTCTTCGACGGTCTCCTTCGGCTGATTTTTCAGCACCGAAAAAAGTTTCATCGCTTCCCGCACACTTAATTCTCTGTAAGTTCCAAAATTCTGCGGCAAATATCCGATCTCCTCCTTAAACAGTTCTATACTGCCTTTCCTATACGCATACAGTCCTGTAATACATCGCAGTAATGTTGTTTTTCCTGCTCCATTCGGCCCCAAAAGACCATATACTCCATTTTCCAAATACAAACTGATATCATGAAGAACTTCTTTCTTTCCAAAATTTTTATATAGGTTTCTGATTTCCATCCTACGCTTCATCCTTTCCCGCTTTCAGCATATCAATCCAGTCCCGCTCAAATCCTTTCCCTACAAAGAATGGCACTACAGATATAATCTGCTTCTCGCTGACATGTGTAAAGGTTCCGCCCTGATTCATATTCGGAACCACCGTAAAGGTGCAGTTCTGATACCCGTTTTCTGCAAGAAGCCGTAATGTATTCTGATAATGCTTCAATTCCATAGATTCATAGGTCGGATAAATAATCTTATTGTTACCGTCTCCCGTTTCCTTCATCATCCCTGCCGCCAGCGTCAATCCATTGCTGCTGCCGACGAAGTGATTTTTCTCTTTTTCTTTTAGATTAGAAAAAACCTTCCTCTGATATTGAACCTTTACATCAAATTTTGTTTCTTCTTTCAGAAATTGTCTGTTTAACATTCCATTCTCCGAATCTGCCAGCTTCAAAATACCCGCAATCGGATAATACTGAAAATCCCCCGGCAGATAAATTCCCTGCTGATTTGCATAGCACGCTTTTGCCGCTCCCTTATACGCAACCTGCAGTTCTTTCGTTGGCTGCGTTCCCTTCTTTACAGAAAAGTAATCTGACTCCTGATGAAACTCCAGCTCTTCTCCATCCTGATTCTTAACAGAATTGATTTTGTAGTCATGATACAATGTAAAATCATATTGCTGCAATTCCGGATCTGATAGCTGCATTTTAACTACTGACTTTAACTGGTTTCTTATCTGAAGATCCATATCATACTGTTCAATCCGAAAGTCTGCCTCTTTCTCTTTAACCTCTCTTCCCGCGTAATAATACATATCGTGCATCGCAGAACCTTCCGGCGAATTATCCATCTCCACCTTTGACGCAGGCGCAGTATAAACAAACAGAGATGCCACACATACCGTACCGGCTAAAACTATATATAAACCTCTTTTCTTTAACTTAAACCAAATTGCTATATTTCCGCAGAACAAAGCAATCCAAAACATAAGAATCCCGATTTTATACGGTAATACGCTGAATCCAAAAGCCGGATTCAGTTCAAAATCCAAATTAATAGGAAAAATGTCAAACCAGTCTTCAAATTGAAATAAGTTGATACCGACTGTATCCATAAGGATATTTACAATTTTCTCCATATATGATCCTGAAATAAAGATAACCCCGAGAATGATACCATAATGAATCATTCGATTGTTAATACGGGATACACTTGCTCCGATTAATCCTGCCAGTTCTGCAACTAACATAATATATACAAAAATACATTTACAAATATGCAAAATATAATCAAACCCCTTCTCAGTATTATCATACTGTTTCAGGATAATCTTAAAAACAACAATATTATAGACAAGTAAACAAATTGATAAGAGCAGAATAATGCTAAGAAGTGCCAGAAATTGCGCTAAATAATGGGCACCCTTTTTCCCGGCAGTCGTAACAGCTGCAGCTTCCTCCATCAATACCCTTTTCCCCTTTACGAAAAACAGATACCCGGCAGCTAAGAAATAGATAAATACATACTGGGATAATTTCAGTGTTACTTCAAGTGGCGTCATCATTAAATCCGGCCACTGAAAGTACATTGAAAGTAATTCATAAAAACAGAACATAAAAAAAATCAAAAAAGAAAAAGTAAAAAGTCTGTCTTTTAAAAAAATTTTCAGGTATTGCATATACAGTCTCATGGTGTTCCTCTTTTCTTTTACTGCAGGGACCAGAAAACCCGCTCCCTGCACAGCAATCGAAATCCGTTCTTACTTTGTTAAAACTGTAATAGTTCCATCAGCTTTACTCCCCTTGGTCTCTGTTCCATAAGGATTTAATTCGAGACGATATTTAAAAAGCTTCGTACTGTTATAAGTCGTCTTTCCTGATGGACTGGCTGCCGGAGAGACTTTCTCCTTTGCCACATCGTGATAGCCGCCATTATTATTTTCAATAACAAACCATACCGGTAGCTTTGCCTTCCCATCTACATATCCTGCAGAAATTTTTGCATAATTTCCTTCTATTGCAGACGAATATGCTATCCAATCACTACTCGGCAAACTGGCAGTTGCGGTGGCTGCAAAAGTTGGTAAAGCACTTCCGATTACTAAAGTAGTGACCATTGTTAAAACAGCAACCATTCTTTTTCCTTTTACTTGTATCTTCATAATATGTCCGTCTCCTTTCTCCTGTCAATCTAAGCACATTTCATGATCTTAAATTGACTTTTTAATTAAATAATTAAGACTTCCCATACCCAAAATGGGCATCGCACCTTGAAAATTCAATATTTCAGC
>CALBGO010000114.1 GCA_937894585.1 uncultured Eubacterium sp. | reverse complement strand
AGCGCTGATGATACTTGGCGGGAAGCTGCCCGGGAAAGTAGGACGTTGCCGGTTTCAGTAAAAGAGAACAACTAACAAGTTGTTCTCTTTTTAGTTGTCTGAAAGACAACGTCTGAAACGGGATAACCGAAAAACCGCTATGTGCTGAACGATAAGCAGTGGGAAGGTGCGCATTTTGCGAAGCTTGAGCTGCAGTGCAAAATGCGTTGCCTAGGAAAGTAGGTCGCTGCAGTTTCAGTAATTCTAAAAGGCTTTAATTATAACAGTTCGTTATGCGCGTGCTCTGTTGACCAGTGAGTTTTAGTTATATAGTCATAGAGAGCTGTTTTATCTTTTTTCTTAAAAAGATTTAGGATTTCCCGATGTTCATTATTGGATAGTATCAGTCCGGAGCTATCTTTTTTAAAAGTCGCATTTGTCTGACCGCGTGTAAACAATTTGCTTTTTAGACGAGTAATGGTATCGTACAGTACCTTATTATCGCATTTATTAAGATAAAGATTATGAAATTCGTTTTGTTGTTCCAGATAGACAGAATAATTTCCGGTTTTGATTGCTGAGTCTATGCTGAGAATATAGTATTCCATAAGTGAATAGTCCTTTTCTGTTAACAGATCACAGGAAAGTGTCGCAGCAAGACCGTCAAGACCGCCGATGACGGTATATAATTCCTTTGCTTCATTTTCTTCTAATTCACTAAGGACAAATCCTTTTCGAGGGGAAAGAGTTAAAATCCCTTCGCAGGATAATTGAATCAGTGCTTCTCTGATAGGTGTACGACTGATAGAAAGCTCCTGAGCTAGAACAGTTTCATTGATTCTTTCGTTTGGTTTTAATTTTCCTTCAAGTATTTGCTCTGAGATGTAATCGTATACATGATCTTTTAAAGATTTATAGCGTTTTACCATATTTCATACCTCTGATTTTTGTTTTTTAAGTGCTCTGAAAGGATCGTTCTTTTTATCGGATTAAACTTTTGCAGGACAAGAATTAATGAGAATCCTTCAAATCTTTTTTTATTATACCATTATTTTTCCTAAATCTAAATAAATTTATTTTACAAAAATAACTGAATATATTGACAGAATATAATATACCGTGTATAATCTACGGTAAATAAAATACTGTAGATTGTCGACAATTAAAGTTAAAAGGAGAAATAATTATGTTTAAAAACTGTATTGTAAGAAAACCGTGTAAAGCTTTGGTGAATGGAATTACAAGTGGTCTTTACCCAGGCGTTCCTGATTTTGAGTTGGCAAAGAAACAGCATGCGCATTATATTGAGTGTCTGAAACAATGTGGCGTTGAAGTTACAGTACTCGAACCGCTGGAGGAATATCCGGATTCTGTTTTTGTGGAAGATCCGGCAGTAATCACCAGGAGCTGCGCGATTATTGCAAATCCGGGGGCAGCTTCAAGAAATGGAGAAAAGAATGAAATCCTTCCGGCGATTGAGAAATTTTTTGATGAGGAACATATTCATCGTATTGAGGAACCGGGCCATTTAGATGGCGGAGATGTAATGATGGTAGGAGATCACTTTTATGTAGGTCTTTCTGCGAGAACAAATGAGGAGGGGATCAGACAGTTTTCCGAGATACTTGGAAAATATGGAATGACCTGTTCTGAGGTTCCACTTGAAGAAGTATTACATTTGAAAACCGGGGTTAATTATATCGAGAATAATAATATGCTGGTTTCCGGAGAATTTGTAACAAAGCCTGATTTTGAAAAATACAACAAGATTTTGATCCCGGAAGGAGAAGAATATGCTGCCAACTGTATTTGGATGAACGGGAAAGTGATTGTACCGGAAGGATATCCAGGAGTTGCAAAACTGGTAGAAGAAGCTGGTTATGAGGTGATTTTATGCGATACTTCTGAATACAGAAAACTTGATGGTGGTTTATCTTGTATGTCTTTGCGTTTTTAAGCGTGTTCTGAAATGAAGGTGATGTAAATGAAAAATCCGTATATTGCAAAACGGCATTGGGAATTTGAAGAAGCTTCTTTAAGCAAAACGAACGAAATGGTTAAGCGCTATGATGATATTATAGACTTAAGTATCGGGGATCCGGATTATCCTGCAGATAAAGGAATTATTTCCGCTATGTATGAGGCAGGAATGAAAGGATATACTCGATATACTGAATTCCTAGGAGATCCCGATCTTAGAAAAGCGACGATGCGCCAGTATAAAGAAGATTATAATTTCTCTTTTGACGAAGATGAAATTATGATTACTGCCGGCGGAACACATGCGATGTATTTGACCATGGAAGCGATTTTGGATGAAGGTGACGAAGTAATCGCTATAGCACCGTATTATATTTACTATCAGCCACAGATTGAACTGCCGAAAGGAAAACTGATTGTCTATAATACGAGAAGTGAAGATAACTTCGATGTCGATCTCATAGAGCTTGAAAAGCACATCACTAGCAGAACCAAAGCGATTATTGTGAATTCACCATGTAATCCGAGCGGTAAAGTTTATAGCGAAGAAAACATCAAGGGTATTCTATCTTTGGCAGAAAAATATGATTTTCTGGTTATTGCCGATGATATTTACGGGGCATTGAATTATACGAAGAACCACAAGGCAATTTGCTCTTATGAGGACAGCCCTAAAAGAGTTATTACTGTTTACAGCTATTCGAAAGATTATTCGATGACAGGGTTAAGGCTTGGGCATATTATTGCAGACAGAGAACTGATCGCGGCGATGCGGCGTGTAAATGAAGCAGTTGCATTTACGGTTAATTCTATGGTGCAGAGAGGCGGGATTTATGCTATCGAGCATAGAAAAGAAATACAGAAAGGTCTATATAAGGAATATCATGACCGCTGCATGTATATTTATGAAAGAGCGGCTGCAATAAAACATATGCACTGCAATTGTCCGGAAGGAACCTTCTATGTGTTTGTAAATATAGAAGAAACGGGTATGTCTTCTGATGAAATGTGGGAGGCTATGCTGGAAGAGGCACATGTACTGGTTTTGCCGGGCAGCGGCTTTGGAAAAGCAGGAGAAGGATTTATTAGAATAGCGGCTACAGTCGGTATCGATACCTTAAAAGAAGCTTTTGACAGGATCGAAAAAATGCCGCAGTTTCAATAAGTTATTTGTGTAAGACAGGTTCCTGGAAAAGGAGAATAAAATGGGTACGATAGATATTATAGTATTGATACTTTATGTAGTAGGGATGCTCGCTATTGGTTTCATTTCAAAGGGTAAAATTAACTCAATGGATGATTTTATTCTGGGAGGGAAAAGATTTAATAAATTTGCGCTCACAGGTACTATTTTAGCTACTATGGTAGGCTCCGGAATGATGATGGGAGCTGCCGGAAGTGCTTATACTGACGGTGCATGCGGAACACTTTTGTGGATTTATCTGGGATTCGGCATAGGACTGATCTGGATGGGGATCATGAGTTCACGCGTCAGAAAAACCGGAGCAAGATCATTGGCGGAAGCTGTTTCAACAGCTTTTGGGGTACCGGCCAGGCTGGCAAGCGCTATTGTAGTCGTAATTTACGCGGCGGCGCTTGTTGCATTGAATGTTGCCGGACTGAGAACTATTATTATTTATGTTTTCGGAGACTCTTTAAATTTATCTATGGAGGTTGCAACTTTGATTGCCGTATTGATTCCAATTGCGTTTACTGCAATGGGCGGATTCTTTGCGGTAGTGTGGACAGATACAGCGCAGCTGGTTATCATGATTGTCGGAATTTTTATTCTGGGACCGATTATCGGTATAAGTGCAGCCGGAGGACTGGATACCATTACTTCAGCTTATACTGCGGAAGGACTGACATTGACCAATCCTTTTGCAAACGGAATCAGTTCGGGAATGATAGGAATCGCCCTTGCCTATGTACTTTGCTGTCCGGGAGATCCGACGATGCCACAGAGAGCACTGTCTGCGAAGGATGACGGAACTGCGAGATTTTCCTTTACAATTTCGGGAATCATCGCATTTCTTTTCGGCGGCTCGCTGCTTCTAATCGGAGGAGCGGCTCATATTCTGGTACCGGGACTGGAAAGTTCTGATGCAGCATTGCCGATGCTGGTGTTAGAATATTATCCGCCGATAATCAAGGGTATCGCGATTGCAGGTATGATTGCAGCTATTATGTCTTCTTTCGACTCTTTCCTGATTCTTGCGACAACGCACATTATGTATGACATTGGAAAAGTTGTGAAACCGGATTTATCAGAAGAGAGGATACATAAGGCTCTGCCTGTGCTTACTGTAGTACTGGGTATAGTAGGAGCATTGATTGCACTGTATATTTCAAGTTTGCTGAATTACCTGTCGGCAGTATTTTCGATTGTGGGATCTTCACTTGTTCCTGTATTGGTAGCGGCGCTTTACTTCAGAGAAAAAACATCAAAAAAGGCAGCAACAGCTTCTGTGATCGTTGGTGCTGTAGTACCGTCAGTATTGTTCTTTACAGTCGGATATGATGTATTTCTGGGTGATCCGGTATTCTGGGGATTGTTTGCTTCCATCGGCGTTCTGGTAGTCGGATCACTGATTTTAAAAGATAAACCGGAAAAGGAGATCAAATAAGTATGAAGATTTGTTTTATTGATGCCGGAATATTTATTGAAAAAAAGGAATTGCTTAATCCGCTGCGTGAAATTGGTGAAATTGATATTTATGAAGGAATTCCGGATTCAGTTGAAGAAGTAATAAAACGGGGCAAAGAGGCAGAAGTTATTGCATTCGGGTTAATGCAGTTTACCAATGAGATGATTGACCATCTTCCGAACTTAAAGCTGCTGCAGTTTATCGGTACAGGTGTTTGGAATTTCGTAGATGTTGATTATGCCCGCAGTAAGGGTATTGAAGTTCGGAATATCGAAGGTTATGGCAGCAATGCAGTTGCAGAATTTGCAGTTGCGGCAGGGCTGTCGGCAGCAAGAAAAATTCCTGCGGCAGATCGTGTTTTGAAAACAGGCGGATGGTCGATTGACGGCCTTAAGGGCATGGAGATCAAAGATTCTGTTGTAGGCGTTGTGGGAACCGGCAGTATCGGCAGATTAGTTGCAGAAAAATATGCTGCTCTTGGGGCAAAGGTTATCGCCTGCGATATTTTTGAAAATGACCAGTTGAAACGGGACTTCCATGTAGAATACTTATCTATGGAAGAGGTGTTCCGCAGAGCAGATCTCATTACTTTGCACATGAAGGCAACGAAGGAAAATGAACACTGCATTAATGAAAAACTGTTTAATCTGATGAAAAATGGCGCAGTCTTTGTAAATGCGGCGAGAGCAGAGCTTGTTGATCATAATGCTTTGTACGAGGCTCTGGACAGCGGAATTTTGGGAGCAGCAGCAGTTGATGTATACAACTGTGAGCCTCCCGCAGAAGAAGATTATCGTTTTGCATGCAGAGAAAATGTAATAGCTACGCCGCATATAGGCTATTACACACAGCAGGCAAATGATAATTCTATTATAATGACGACAGAATCTATATTGCAGGCTGTAGGCAGGATTAAGTAAAGAAAAAGATAATTATGGGAACAGCAGAAGGGAGATGCAGATACTGTATAGCTTCCTCTGCTGTTTTAATTTGTATTAAAGCAGGGGTTCCTTCAATGTTGAGTTTTCTGTTTTATAAATGACTTAAAAAAAGAAAGAAAATTATACGTTTTTTGTCGATTTTGAAAGTCAAACCAGTAAATATCTGCGTGACAAACAGAATGAACTATTATACAATTAAAATATAGGATGAACATTGGACTGCTTCCGCCGAAGCGGCCCGAATTGTTATAAAAGGAGAAAAGGAGAAAAATTTATGACAATGGTAACGAACCAGTTTGTAAATGACTGGGTAAAAGAAATGGCGGAATTAACCAAACCTGAACGAATCGTCTGGGTTGACGGAAGCAAGGAACAGCTTGAGGAAATTAAGCAGGAGGCCCTTGCTACCGGCGAAATGATTGAACTGAATCAGGAGAAATTGCCGGGATGTCTGTATTACCGCACCAAGCCGAAAGATGTAGCAAGAGATGAAAAGAGGACAGTCATCTGTACGAGACGAAAAGAAGATGCAGGTCCTACTAATAACTGGGTAGCGCCTGATGAAATGTATGGAAAGCTGCGCGGTCTTTTTGACGGTTCCATGAAGGGAAGAACTATGTATGCGATTCCTTTTTCCATGGGTGTGCCGGGAACAGAGTTTGCGAAGATTGGTATTGAGCTGACTGATTCCATTTATGTTGTACTGAGTATGAACATTATGACTCGTGTAGGGGCGGAAGTGATTGAGGAACTGAACAAAGGCGCAGACTTTACAAAGTGCCTGCACTCTAAAGCAGAGATTGACGAAACGAAAAAGTACATCGCGCACTTCCCTGAAGACAATACCATTTGGTCCATCAATTCAGCTTATGGCGGCAATGTGCTTTTAGGCAAGAAATGTCTGGCGCTGCGCATCGGCTCTTTCCTGGGAAAACAGGAAGGATGGATGGCAGAACATATGCTGATTCTGAAGATAGAAAACAAAGAAGGCGAAGCGAAATATGTATGCGGAGCTTTCCCTAGCGCCTGCGGAAAAACCAATCTGGCTATGCTGACGCCGCCGGATTACTTCAAGAAATTAGGTTATAAAGTTTCAACCGTAGGTGATGATATTTCATGGCTTCGTATCGGAAGTGACGGCAGACTTTATGCAGTGAACCCTGAAAACGGCTTTTTCGGTGTTGCGCCGGGTACTAACGAAAAATCCAATCCGAACGCGCTTCGTACTACGCATAAAGATACAATTTTCACCAATGTTGCAAGAAATCTGGATGATAATACTGTTTGGTGGGAAAAGCTGGATAAAAATCCGCCGGAAAACGGTGAAGACTGGTTGGGAAATTCCTGGAACGGAAAGACTTCCGAAGAAAAAGGAGCTCATCCGAATTCCAGATTTACAGCACCGGCTGCAAACTGTCCGACAATTGCGCCGGAATTTGCTACAGGTGAAGGTGTTCCTATTTCTGCGATTATTTTCGGCGGCAGAAGAGCAAAGGCAGAGCCTCTTGTTTATCAGGCAAGAGACTGGAATCACGGTGTATTTATCGGTTCTGCTATGGCATCTGAAACAACCGCAGCCGCAAACGGCAAAGTCGGTGTGGTTCGTCACGATCCGATGGCAATGCTTCCGTTCTGCGGATATAATATGGCGGAATATTTCCAGCACTGGATTGATATGGGAGAGAAGATGACAAATCCTCCGAAGATTTTCCATGTAAACTGGTTCAGAACTGACGAAAACGATGAGTTTATGTGGCCGGGATTCGGAGATAACCTGAGAGTGATTCTGTGGATGCTGAATCGCTGCGAGGGCAAAGCCGGTGCAGTGGAAACGCCGCTGGGATTTGAGCCGTCCGCAGAGGATTTGGATTTGACAGGTCTTGATATTTCTGAGGATACTTTGGAAAAACTTCTTAGTGTTGATAAAGAAGTATGGAAAGACGAAATTCAGGGTATTGAAGAATTCTACAAGCAGTTCGATTCTCTGCCGAAAGAAATCACAGAAAACTTTAATCGGTTAAAAGAACAGATTATGTAATAGATTGCTGAGTAGGTACTTTACCGGTTTGATTTCTTATGTGCGGTAAAGTACATCTCTGATGATTCTAAAACCCCCTGCAAACTTTCAGTAAAGTGCAGGGGTTTTTTGGGCAAAAGTAAGGAAGCTTTCAGAACAGGTGATTTCAGGCAATAAAAGGCAGAATACAGGGAATGGGTATAGATACAGGCGGATACAAATTGATAAATAAAAAGGAGACAGGTATGAATAAAAAAATCGGTGTAATCGGCGGAATGGGACCTATGGCGTCTCAGTTGTTTTATAAGATGATCACGGAAAAGACTGAAGCGGAGAAGGATCAGGATCATGTTAATCTGGTACTGGTCAGCGATGCATCTATGCCTGACAGAACGAGCGCCATTCTTGCGGGGGATTATGATGAAGTCAGTGAAAAGCTTTTAAAAGATGCGAAAATCCTTGAGATGTGCGGCTGCGAGGCTATCGGTATTACCTGCAATACAGCCCACTTTTTTGCTGACCTGATTAAAGATGAACTGGAAATTCCTATCATACATATGATCGAAGAAACGGTTCAGCACATTTCCCGAAAGTCTCCGGGTGCGAAGGTTGCGGTGCTTGCTACAGACGGAACCATTAAAACCCAGATTTATCAGAAAAGGCTGGAGAGAGCAGGTTTGAAACCGTACATTGTACCTGCGGAAATACAGGAAATCGTTATGTATCAGATTTATGACTGTATTAAAAGCGGAAAACCTTATGATAAGAGCAGATGGGGCCTGCTGGAAAAGCATCTTTATGCGGAATACTGTGACTGTGCGATTATGGCGTGTACGGAGCTTTCCGTAATTAAAGCTGACGATGGACTCGGTGATTTTTATATCGATCCGATGGAGGTTCTGGCTGAAAAAATGATTCAGTTCAGCGGCAGACAGCTGAAAGCATAGGAATGCAGGCAGTTGAAACAGACAGAATAAATTCGCAGGTCTGCTGTGGGTTTATTCTGTCTGTTTTTTCTGCTGCATTTCCAGTATCATCAGACCTTTATCGGTCAGGGAAAGACCGTATTTTCCGTGGGTGGCGGAAATCAGGGCATCTTTTGAAAGACGGACGATATATTTTCTGATTTTATACTCGGAAAATTCGTAGCCTAAATCATGGAGATACCAATAAATCCGGTTTCTTCCGGCAATCTCGTTCCGCTGGTTAATCTCACGAACCGCAGCCAGAATTGCTAACGAGAGCTCGTCGATCTCGCTGAAAGCATCGGTCCGTTTGGCATGAAGCGGATCCTCTGGTGTAAAAGGAACTGAGTACAGACTTGAAGAGGAAACGCCTCCGTCTACAGGAAAGATACCACCTGTGATGTAGCCCGCCTGAGAACCGGCAAGAAAAGAAACCATACCGGCAACTTCTTCGGGGCGGCCGATACGGCGCAGGGGGATTCTTTCTGCGCAGGTCGTTTCAAATTTTTTATTGGGAAAAGTTGCCTGCAGCAGCGGGGTGTCTATAGGACCGGGCAGAACACAGTTGATACGGACGCCTTGCGGGGCATATTGCTGTGCAAGACATTTTGTCAGCATAATCAGCCCGGCTTTTGTTGTACAGTACAGAGGAGAAGTCAGTTCAGGCACCATACCAAGACAAGAAGCAATGACAATAACGGAACCGCCGGCAGCCAGAATTTTCGGCATGATATTTCTGGTAACCAGATAGGTTCCTTTTATATTGACATCGACCATACGGTCCAGTTCTTCATTGGTCGTATCCTCCAGATATTTTTCAAAGTAAATACCGGCGTTGTTGACAAGCAGATCCACTCTGGAGATATGAGAAACAGCATCTTTCAGCTGACGGTCACTTCTGATGTCCACAAGGTAACATTCAAACTCTTCGGGCGCCGGTTGCATATCGAAAATGATGATATGGAAACCGTCCTCTCTTAGTTTTCGGGCGATGGCAAGACCGACGCCGGAGCTTCCGCCCGTAATTACAGCAACTTTTTTTTCTTTCATGGTGCACCTCCTGTACCTTCCCGTTTATTGCATTGTAACATAACATTGATGCAGACAGTATGAATTCTTATTTTTTCGGCACTATTTTTTTAATATTATAAAGTTAAGAGGGCAATTTCTTAAATAATAAAGCACTTTTTTTTAAGTCTTGCAATCGGTTTCGGGGATAGATAAAATAAACTTCGAAATCTGAAAAGATGGAGGAAATGAGATTTTGTGCAGAAATAGAGAAAGCAACAGAGAGAAAACAGACAGTGCACGGATGAAAATCCGGCAGCTTCTTGATAAAGGGAGTTTTATGGAAATCGGTGAAGAGGTTACAGCCCGGCTCACCGATTTTTATACGCCGCAGGAACCGTGTGAGTCTGATGGTGTAGTGACCGGATACGGTACGATAAATGAACAGCTGGTCTATATTTTTTGTCAGGATGCAGATGTAATGGGAGGAACTTTCGGTGAAATGCACGGACGGAAAATCAACCGGCTGTATCGAATGGCAATGCGGGCGAAGGCTCCGATTATAGGGCTTCTTGACTGTCGGGGGTTTCGTATTGAAGAGGGACTTGACGGGTTGAATCAGTTTGCGTCGTTATATCGGATGCAGGCGGCGGCAACAGAAAAAATTCCGCAGATTATGGCTGTTCTCGGAAGATGCGGCGGAGGTATGTCTGTTGCGGCGAATATGGCAGACTTTGTCTTTGTGGAAAAAGAAAAAGGAGATTTATTTCTGAATTCGGCAAATTTGATTGACCGAAGCTTTACAACCATTACAAATCAGGAAGATTTTACAGATGGCAAAATGACCTGCCGCGAAATTATGCAGGCTGTCAGAACGCTGATAGAGGTTCTTCCTCCTAATACAGATGCGGCGCCGGAGCCACAGCTTTGTAGAGATGATTTGAACAGAATCTGTAAAAATCTGGACGATTTACGCGGAGATGGAAGAGCTCTTCTGAGGGAAATCTCGGATGAAAACTTTTTCTTTGAAACCAGAAGAGAGGCCGGAAAGGATATGGTGACCGGCTTTATCAGGCTGAACGGAGGCTTAATCGGCGCAGTTGCAAATCATGGACGTGGAGAGAACAGCAGGATGACTGCCGAAGGCTTCGATAAAGCTGCATCTTTTATAAGTCTGTGTGACAGGTTTCATATTCCGGTACTGACCATTACGGATACGGAAGGTTTTGATACGGCGGATGAACAGGAAATCTATCTTCCCAAGGCAGCAGGCAGAATGATAAAGGCTCTTGCATGCGCGAAGGTTCCCAAGGTGAATCTGATTACCGGGGAAATCTATGGAAGTGCTTACAGTATGATGAACAGCAGGGGACTCGGTGCAGATTATGTATTTATGTGGAAAGATGCTAATGTGAATATTATCAATCCGCGGCAGGCGGTGGAAATTCTGTATCCCGGTTCTGATACAGAGATGTTAAATCAGCGAACCAAAGACTATCGAGACAGCCACAGCAGTGCCGGAGCGCTGGCAAGACACGGATATGCGGATAAAATCATACAGCCGGAGGATACAAGAAAATATCTGATCGGGGCGTTTGAAACTTTTGCAAACATCTATCAGGAGAAAAGCATATGACAATAACGGAAATTTTAGCCAAAGCAGGTATGAATACAGTGCTGGGTATGGGAACTGTGTTTTTTGTACTGATTTTTATCAGCGGAATTATTTCTCTGTTCCGATATTTGCCGGATAAGAAAAAAGTGGCGGCAGAGAGCAGATCGGCGGCAGCAGATTCCGAGACGGCAGTATCGCAGGAGGAAGACGATGAGGAACTGATTGCGGTTATTACAGCGGCTGTTACGGCATACTGTGCAGCGGACGGAATAGGCAGCGGTGAAAGTGGTGAAAGCGGCGGAGAATCCGGAGAAAGCCCGTATATCGTAAGGAGCATCAGAAGAATAGGAAAGTGAGTATAAATATGGAAACATACATCATCAAAGTAAATGGAAAAACTTATGAAGTCGAAGTTTCTAAAAAGAATGAGGAGGCTGCAGTTTCTGGAGCAGCTGGCGCAGAGAGACAGACAGAGGCAAAGACACAGAATACAACGGGAAATAACAGCCCGGCATCAAAGAACACTTCTTCGGGAGACAGCGCAGAAGCAGGAATGCCGGTTACTGCGGGCACTTCGGGGAAAATATGGAAAATCAGTGCGAAAAAAGGAGATATGCTGAAAAAAGGCGATACAGTTCTGATTTTAGAAGCGATGAAAATGGAGATTCCTGTTGTAGCTTCTGCGGACGGCAGACTTGAAGATATCACCGTTTCAGAGGGGGATACCGTAGAAGCCGGACAGGTTGTTGCGGTACTGGCATAAAAATATATATAGAGGAAAAATATGGACTATATTATTTCAACTTTAGATAATCTGATTCACCAGACGGCTCTTTTTGATCTGAGCTTTGGAAATCTTGTTATGATTGCAGTAGCGTGCGGCTTTTTGTACCTGGCAATTGCCAGACAGTATGAACCACTGCTGCTTCTGCCGATTTCTTTCGGTATGCTGCTTGTAAATATCTATCCTCCCATTATGGAAGAGGGCGGTCTGCTTCACTATTTTTACTTACTGGACGAGTGGACGATTCTGCCGTCTCTTATTTTTCTGGGAGTAGGGGCTTTGACGGATTTCGGACCTCTTATTGCAAATCCGAAGAGCTTTCTTTTGGGTGCGGCAGCCCAGTTTGGAATTTTCGGCGCATATATCCTAGCTATGCTGATCGGTTTTAACGATATGGCGGCAGCGGCGATTGCCATTATCGGCGGTGCAGACGGCCCGACTTCCATTTTCCTTGCGATGAAACTGGGGCAGAACGAGTTAATGGGGCCTATTGCAGTGGCTGCATATTCCTATATGGCGCTGGTTCCGATTATACAGCCGCCGATTATGCGTCTTTTTACCACAGAGGAGGAGCGTAAAATCAAAATGGAACAGCTGCGACCTGTTTCAAAGAAAGAGAAAATTCTCTTTCCAATTATTGTGACTGTGGTAGTATGCGGATTGCTTCCGTCTACAACGCCGCTTTTAGGTATGTTGATGTTGGGAAATTTATTCAGAGAGAGCGGTGTAGTCAGACAGCTGACGGAGACTGCGTCCAATGCGCTGATGTATATTGTCGTGATTCTGCTGGGCGTATCTGTTGGTGCAACGACAAGTGCAGAGGCATTTCTGAACTGGGACACTATTAAAATCGTCGGTATCGGTCTTGCAGCATTCTGTTTCGGAACAGCAGCGGGGGTTCTGTTCGGCAAACTGATGTGCCGGTTATCAGGCGGGAAAATCAATCCGCTGATAGGCTCCGCAGGGGTTTCGGCAGTGCCGATGGCAGCCAGAGTTTCTCAGAAAGAGGGCGCAAAGGCAGATCCTGCAAACTTCCTTCTGATGCATGCCATGGGACCGAATGTGGCAGGCGTAATCGGAACAGCAGTAGCGGCCGGAGTATTTCTTGCAATTTTCGGCGTATAAAGGAGAATAAAAAGTGAGTGAAAAAAAGATAAAGATAACGGAGACTGTGCTTCGGGACGCACATCAGTCTCTGATTGCAACCAGAATGAAAACAGAAGATATGATTCCGATTCTGGAAAAAATGGATTGTGTCGGCTACCATTCCATTGAATGCTGGGGCGGTGCAACTTTTGACGCATCTCTGCGGTTTTTAAAGGAAGATCCCTGGGAGAGGCTTCGTATTTTAAGAAAAAGGATTAAGAATACAAAGCTTCAGATGCTGCTTCGCGGGCAGAATCTTTTGGGCTACCGTCATTATCCCGACGATGTGGTAACATATTTTGTACAGAAATCCATAGCAAACGGAATTGATATTTTAAGAATTTTTGATGCGCTTAATGATTTGCGCAATGTGGAAACTGCGGTGCGCGCGGCAAAAAAAGAAGGCGGGCATGTGCAGCTTGCGATGGCTTACACGACAGGAAGCGCTTATACGATAGATTATTGGAAAAAACTTGCCTGCGATATGGAAAGTATGGGCGCTGACTCCATTTGTATCAAAGATATGGCAGGCATTCTAACCCCGGATACGGCTGACAGACTGATTCGTGAGCTGAAAAGCAGAGTCAGTGTTCCCATTCAGCTGCACAGTCACTGCACCGGCGGCGTTGCGCCGATTACTTATGTAAAAGGCGTCGAGGCGGGCTGCGATGTGATTGATACGGCAATATCCCCATTCTCGATGGGAACCAGTCAGCCGGCTACGGAGGTTATGGCAGCGGTCCTTGCTTCAACTCCTTATGATACGGGGCTTGATCAGGAGCTCCTTTCCGAGATTTCAGATTATTTCAGACCGATGCGGGACGAAGCTCTTGCAAGTGGTCTTCTGAATCCTAAAATGCTGACGGTTGATGTAAAAACACTGCTGTATCAGGTACCCGGCGGTATGCTGTCCAATCTGATGTCCCAGTTAAAAGAACAGGGGGCGGAAGATCGGTTTTACGAAGTGCTGGCAGAGGTGCCGAGAGTGCGTGCGGATTTAGGCGAGCCGCCTCTTGTGACACCGTCTTCTCAGATTGTAGGAACCCAGGCGGTGCTTAATGTGCTGACGGGAGAGCGGTATCAGATTATGACGCGGGAAACGAAAGCGATACTTCACGGGGATTATGGCAGTACCGTAAAGCCTTTTGCGCCGGAAGTGCAGAAAAAAGCGATCGGGGAGGAAAAGCCGATTACATGCAGACCGGCGGATTTGCTGGAACCGGAGCTTTCTTCTTTAGAACAGGAAATTGCAGGCTATAAAGAGCAGGATGAGGATGTGCTTACTTATGCGATGTTTCCGAAAGTTGCCCTTGATTTTTTCAAGTACAGGGATGCAAAAGCGCATAAAATAGATCCGGAACAGTATGACCTGGCTAACGGAGCATATCCGGTATAAAAACTCGTTAAGATAAAACAGGAAGAGACAGCGTCTGGCAGGATATGAAAAACAGAGGCGAGGCAGCGCCGGGCAGGATGTGAAAAACAGGGGAATAGGCAATGTCGAGCAGATATGAAAAAGCAGGGGCGGAGAAAATGTCCCGGAAAATGAAGGAGGTTTATTATGATTATAGCGCAGCAGAACGGAAGAACAACCATCGGAGCGCCTGACAAATTGTTCGGTGTGTCTTCAAAGGCAAAGGAGAGGATCAAGGAAAAAGGCAAAGAACAGGTCATTGATTCTACGATTGGAGTGCTTCTTGACGATGATGGAAGTCTGGTAGTGCTGGAATCGGTGACAGATTGTATCAGAAGCCTTTCCGCAGAAGATTTTGCTGCATATGCGCCGATTTTGGGACTTCCCGAATACAGAGAAGCGGTGAAGAAAGCTGTTTTCACAGAGGGGATTCCTGAGGGGATTTTCGTGGAAAGCTGTTATACACCGGGCGGTACGGGCGCAATTCGAAATGCGGTATCTGCGTATACAAAGCCGGGAGATAAAATTCTTGTCAGTGACTGGCACTGGAATCCTTACAATCTGATTGCGGCAGAGCTGGGACGGACTGTAGCAACCTATTCTCTCTTTGGGGAGGCGCAGGCAGCAGGCGGCGGTGTGTTCAATGAGAAGGCTTTTGAAGAGGCTCTTTCAGCTATTCTTTCTGAGCAGGACGAAACGCTGGTAATTGTCAATACACCTGCTCATAATCCGACCGGATATACTTTTACGGAATCCGACTGGAACAGCCTTCTGGATATTTTGAAGAAATTTGAAGGAAAGAAAATTGCTCTGCTGACGGATATCGCATATCTGGATTTCTCCGGCGACGCGAAAGAATATCGTTTCTTCTTAGAGAAACTGGCGGAAGCGCCTTCTCATGTACTTCCGCTGATTGCTTTCAGTGCGTCCAAAGGATACACCATGTACGGCATGCGCTGCGGAGCTTTGCTCTGTATGGCGGGAACTGCGGAGATTGCAAAGGAATTTGCTGATGTGATGAGTGTAGAGTGCAGAGCCTCCTGGTCCAACGGGAACAGAGCAGCAATGAAGGTGCTGGCAAATATTATTGAAGATAAAGAACTGACAGCCAAAGTTGCTGCGGAAAGGGACTTCTATCTGAAAAAACTGCGCCACAGAGGTGCGGCTTTCATGGAGGAAGCAGAAAAAATCGGTCTGAAGCCTTGTCCTTATGACAGCGGTTTTTTCATCACGATTCCGTGTGATAATCCTGATGCCGTGGGCGAACGGCTTCAGGAGATGGATATTTTCTGCGTGGCGATGGGAAAAGGAATTCGTGTGTCTGTGGCCTCCAATACAGAAGAAGAATGCAGAAAAATGCCGAAAGCAATCAAAGCAGCTATGGGAATTTAATCCTTTCGTATTCATACAATCATATGCAGAAAGAAGGACTGAATGGAATTTCAGTTCTTCTTTCAGTTTATAAGAAATTGCGTATATGAAAAAGTGAGGGCTATAGGACAAAAGTGAAGAGAAACGGCAAGGCGGAAAGATGTAAAAGATGGGTAAATGAAAAGTTTTCCAGCTATAGAAGGAGGAGAAGGAGGAAGTTTTTGCTTTTGTTTTTGAACAAGATATGATATATTGGTAATGGAAAAAAATAAAGGCGGGAACGATGAAAAACTTAGATGATATTGATATCAAAATTCTGAACATACTTAAGAAAAACGCGAGAACTCCCCTGAAAGAACTGTCAGCGGAGGTATTTCTCACTACGCCGGCAGTATCGGCGCGGATTGAAAAACTGGAGCGGGAAGGTTATATTAAAGGCTATCACGCTGCTCTTGATATGGAAAAGCTAGGCTATGGAATCAAAGCGTTTATTATGATTACCGTACAGCCGGAGGACAGCCGGAAATTCTATGACTTTATCAAAGAACAGAAAAGTGTTCTGGAATGCAGTCATATTACCGGCCCTTATTCTATGATAATGAAAGTGATTTTCCCAACCACCACGCTGCTGGATGAGTTTTTAGGAAAACTGCAGGTCTTCGGAAAAACAGAAACACAGGTAGTGTTTTCTACGATTATGGAGAGACATTAAAAAGAAAAATGCCTGAAAAGCAGCTGCCGCAGGCGCTGCGGCACTGTGGGGCTTTGATATAATATAATGACGCTGTGCTGCCTGCGCGGACGGAATTACAGCTGGTATCGCAGATAGAAATCTCAGCCGGAAATAGAACTCGTGATTGACAGGAACCTTTGGAAAAGCTATACTTAAAGAAATCAGAATATACGAAAATAAATCTCCCGGATCTGTAGGGAGGCTTTGAAAGAGGGACTTGACAAGATGAAGCTGCGGTTCGATAATTTGACAGACAGACAGACAGACAGACAGACAGACAGACAGACAGACAAATAAATAAATAATTCTGTCTTATTCTGCTGTACAGAATTTAAAAAGTGTTCAATTGAAGGCGCATTTTGCCTGCGGTATGTTCCGCAAGAGGCAGGTGCGTCTCTTTTGTTGTGCAGAAGGCAGACTAAGAAGAAGCTGGCCTAAGGAGCAAGACGGATCATTCCTTTCCGGTTGTAAGGAATATTAATCATAAATATTGAGGAAAGAAGGTGAAAAGTTTGAAAACAGTATGAAAAAAAGTAAGCGGGTTTTAAGCCTGCTGCTCTCTGCGGTTATGATATGCGCTTATTTTCCGCAGGCAGCCTTTGGAGCTGTTGAAGGCACGCAGGCAGCCGGGGAACCCCACGATATAAGTACCGGTTCCCTCGCTATTTCAGAAGATGGCGACTACACAGTCACCGGGACAACCACAGAAAACTGTATTTCTGTTGGGGAAAATGTGAAAGCGACGGTCACATTAAACAATGTAAACATTACAGCGCTTACGGACGATCCAAAGCCAGCCATTGATCTGGCATCAGGGGCAACACTCACCTTGATTTTACCAGATAATAGCACAAACACACTCACAGGTGGAGCAGGAGGCACTGAGAACGGTGTTGCTGGAATTCATGTGCCAACGGGAACGACCTTTATTATCCAAGGCAGCGGCTCCCTATCTGTAACCGGTGGAACATCAGAAACCGGATACGGCGGAAGCGGAATCGGTGGAAACACAGCCGACGATCCTTCTAAGGCTGCGGAAGCCTGCGGAACCGTTGTGATCCTCACTACAGGCAGCTTACAAATTTCTGGCGGCGATGGCTTGTCAACAGCTGGCGGAGATGATATCGGCGACGGTCGAGGTTCACCTTACAACGGCGACGACGGTCAGGGCATCAAGCCCACCGGCGAAGACAACACCTACGAGATCTGGGGCACGCTGACGCTGCCGGAGGGCGTCACGATTCCGGAGGGTGCGATCCTGACGGGCGAAGGCTCCCTTGCCGAAGGTTCCAAGATCCAGCAGGACGCTCCCACAAGTGCGCCCACGGTGTCAAATATATCTCAGATCACAGGTACCTCGATCACGCTGGATTCTGTGACCATCAATCAAGACAGGAAGATAGACTATGCCCGCGTCGATGCAGGCGAGGGCGCGCCTACCATCGAAAGTGCGTGGGTGCGTGTCCCGACATTAAGCGGCTTAGACCATTCCAAGGCCTACACTGTTTATGCTCGTTATGGAGATACCAGATTTTATCAAGCATCCCCGGCCACTCCCAGCCTGACGGTAATCACCGCCCCACACACCAGCGCCGTGTCGATCAACTACGAGGCGGAAACCAGCACCTATGATGACCAAAAGTTTGAAGTCAGCGGGGAATCTGATTTCTCCGATGATACTGATTTTATTTCCAACGGTGGAAGTATAACCTCCTATGTCGCTCAGAAAATCTATGTGCGCGTTAAAGGAGACGATGATGCTCCAATCAGAGGCGTTACAGAAATCTCTATTCCGCGCCGGACACCGGCTTCCAGCAACCCGCAGGCGATCAATGTATCTGCCGATGGGAAGAGTGACGGCAAGATCACCCACCTGACCGCTGGCACGAGCTACCAAGTTTCCACCGACCAGACGAACTGGACAAACTACACAGCGGACGATAACGGTATGATCAGCGACTTTTCCACCGGCGATTATTGGGTGCGTGTCAAAGCCACAGACAGCAGCTTTAAGAGTGAAGCGCAGAAGGTGACCATCGGCGTGGGCAATATCATCACCATCGAGCTGCCCACCTTCGATTCCGTCTACGCCGGCTACACGACCCCGGACCCCAAGCCGATCAAGATCCACAATTCCAGTGGTGAAGAGGTGACAATCACGGGTGTCTCCTGCACTGGTGAAGTTTTTAATATCCGTACTGAAGCAAACCCAAATATCCTCAAGGTTCCGGCAGGTGGGACGAATGCCTACTATGCGCTCCAGCCACGACCCGGCCTGTCTCCCGGGGTACACACCTCCACCATCACCGTCACCTATAACGGCACCCATACTGCCGCTGCCACCGCCCGCTTTACGGTCCTGCCCCAGCCTACCAGCGAGGATGACCGTGGGGATGGCGGAGGCTCTACTTATTACGATATCACAGCAGAGCAGCAGGCGCATGGCAAAATTGAACTGAGCACAGACAGCATTTATCGTTACGGCGATGTAGATGTAACCCTGACACCGGACAAAGGCTACGAAGTCAAAGACCTTCTTATAAACGGAAAAAGCGTCGGCGCAGTCTCAAAGTATACTATCAAAGATGTGACAGAGGATATGCGTGTGACCGCAGTCTTTGCCGAAACAAAAAAGGCGAAAAACGACCGCATTGCAAAAGGCGTGCAGAATACCACCATCAGAATGTACTACAAAAAAGGTGGAATCGGAAAAGGGTGGATCAAGCTCCACTACAAGAAATCCTTCGGCTTTAAGGTGGACAACTACGAAATCTTCCGCTCTGCAAAGAAGAAAACAGCCTTTGGAAAGAAAGCGTGGTTTGTAACCAAAAACGATAAAACCAAAGGGTATTACAAGAACGGAAAATTCGTAAAGAAAGGCGTTCGCTACTATTACAAAATGCGCGGCGTTCGCAAAATCGACGGAAAAACCTATTACACCAAGTGGTCCAATATCGTGATGCGGACAGGAAGATAAGCTTATAAAATCAGAGGAGCCGCTAAACTGATAACCCGGCAGGGAAGATAGACTGATAACCCGGATAAAAATTAGATTTTAGAAATTTTGACAAAGCTGACAGAATGCAGAAGTTTTTCCATTCTGCCGGCTTTTCGCTTTTTCGTTGCGCCGCTTCGGTTTCGAATATGCACCGGTTTCGAATATGTCCCGAATTCCCTGCAACCAGTGTTTTTGACAGGAACCAGGGGATTTTCAATAGGAAAGAGGGGGGTATATGAAGGAAAAGCAGGATACTTTCTTCGATTTTGCGTCAATTTACAGGGAAAAAATTCCTGTAAATGATGAATTTTGCGCTAAAACAAGCACAAAAATGGGATATGATGGAATTAAACGCAAATACAGGCATCCATCTCCTCATATTTTCCGGCAAAAATCCCCTGTAAAAGTAGAACAAAGGGAGTAGGCGGGAGATTTCCCCGGCTCAAACAGCGAAATATACGGGGTGAGGGTATAGGTGCCGGGGCGAATGAGACCGAGCTGGAATCTTAAGGGCAACCTATATTGGAAGGCCGAGGGAAATATGTATTGAAAACCAAGGGTAATATGCATCGAAGCTTTAAAGCAATCTGCATTGAAATTTTAATGAAAAAAATAATAGATACTTAGAAGAAAAAACTGTCGTCACGGTGAAAAGCTGCGGCGGCAGTTTTCATCAATATTGACAGCTTGAAGATATGACAAGGGTTTCGGTAATTTTGACAATGTGATATGTAGGTGATTTTGCCAATGTGATGCCCCTTACAGTTAGACGGAAAAGGTAAAAAGGCGATATGGACTGCTTGATATGTAAATAAATTACAATTATGACCTGATTTTAATGAGTACTTCTGATATAGTTAATATTATCAATAATGGTATATATTTACATATGCAAAAAGGGGAGAAGTATGGAAAGAGAACCTAAGATTCAGTTTCCGTTTTCCAATCAGACGATTTTCGCTATGGTGATGAACGATGAGAGCAGATGCAAGGCTTTTCTGGAGAGAATCTTTCCGGATAAGAAGGTCAGCGAAAT
>CALBGO010000113.1 GCA_937894585.1 uncultured Eubacterium sp. | reverse complement strand
TTATTTCAATATATTTAGATTAAACCGTGATTTTGCAAGTGTCAAACTCCCGTATATATAAAATCAAAATATTTGACAAAAAAATAGAGCAATTTCAATGCTCACAGCGTTTTTTTGGTTATTTAACTGTCAAACTCCCGCGGAGGCTCAAGACAAGTTGGTTTTGCATTAAAATATAATATGTGCTATAATTAACAAGTTAAAATGTATAAAACGGAGAGCTGAAATAAATGAGAATTATTACAGGAGACTATAGAGGACGCAGGCTAGAGACACCGGCAGGCTATGAAGTGCGTCCTACTACAGATAAGGTAAAAGAAGCGATTTTTAATCTGCTGATGCATGATATCTGGGATTCTGTCGTTGTCGATCTTTTCGCAGGGACAGGCAATCTCGGTCTGGAAGCGCTGTCAAGAGGTGCAAAGCGGTGCTATTTCTGCGACTGTGCGAGAGAAAGTCTGAGGCTTACCAAAACCAATATTGCAAAATGCGGTGCACAGGACAAGTCAATCGTTATTGCCGGAGATTACAGCAAAGCGCTTTCTAAAATCAGAGAGAAGGTGCAGGTGTTTCTTCTGGACCCTCCGTATAAAGACGGCCTTTATGAAAAATGTCTTGCGCAGATTGAAGAGCTTGACCTGTTGGATGAAGACGGCGTAATCATTGCCGAGCACGGAGAGAGAGATTTTGTACCGGAACAGGTGGGAAGTCTTGTAAAGGTCAAAGAGAGAAAATACGGCAAAATTACGGTGAGCATATACAGACACGGAAAAGATGCGCAGGACGCAGATTTCGGTGCTTATGAGACGGAAGAGGAGGAAGTATAGAATATGGCAGGAAAAGCACTATATACAGGCTCCTTTGATCCGATGACCAGCGGACATCTGGATATTATCACCCGGGCATCGAAAATGTTTGATGAGCTGGTTGTGGGCGTAATTGTCAATCCCAATAAGAAACCTCTTTTTTCAAAGGAAGAAAGAGTAGCCATGATACAGGAGGTTACAGAAAATCTTCCCAATGTCAGTGTGGATTCTTTCGAGGGGCTTCTTGCCGATTATGTCAACGAAAACGGATTTAATGCAGTAGTCAGGGGACTGCGCGCCACATCGGATTTCGAATACGAGATTTCCATGGCGCAGATGAACGCATGTCTTTTTAATGAGGGTATTGAATCAGTATTTCTGATGACGAGCCCCAGATATTCTTTTATCAGCTCAAGTATGATAAAAGAAGTCGTTTCGCTGAACGGCTGTGTGGAGGGGTTGGTGCCTGAAGTGATATTGCAGAAGATAAAAGAAAAGTACAGCAACAAGTAGGGAGGATATTATGACAGTATTAGAATTATTAGAAGAGATTGAGGATATCGTCGATACTGCCCCTGGTTTGCCCCTGACCGGCAAAATCATGGTGGACGCTAATGAGCTGCTAGAGATTGTAAGGGAAATCAGACTGAGCCTTCCGGACGATGTACAGCAGGCGAAATGGGTCAAGGACGAAAAAGAACGGATTCTTCGGGAAGCGAAAGCCGAATATGAAAAAATTATCGTAGAAGCCAAAAAGCAGGCTGATTATCTTGTGGAAACCGATGATATTACTTTGAAGGCACAGAAGCTGGCAGAGGATATTCAGACCAATGCGGAATGTTATGCGCGGGAACTGAAGATGCGTACTTATGATTATGTTGACAAAATGCTTTACGATATGGAAGGCCGTATGGAAGAACTGAATATGAAGTACTTCGGTGAGATGTACGGCAATTTGGAAAAAACCTTTGCGGAAATCGGCGGAGTTCTGCAGGCTAATCGCGATGAAATCAAAAACATGGCATACAGAACCAAAAATGGCGAGGACACTGTGATTGTCAGAAGCAGCGAAACAACAGAATAATTGTCGCCGGGGCACAGCGGCAATCTGAGACGGCAGAATAATTTTTGTCCATTGAACCGGCATCTGAGAGCATCGGAATGATTTTTTACGGGCATTTCGTCGATCGGATATGGAAATATTGTGTATAAAACTCATGGCAGATTCATAGATTCTACTATGAGTTTTTCTTTTTTTGATAAAAATAAAATTATGGCATTAGCAGCGATTGTTTTTTGTCTGATTATGGTTGCTTTCCCTGAGATTACGGCGACTGCGGCAAAGGAGGCAGTCAGCCTCTGGCTGAACTCCGTTGTGCCGATGCTGTTTCCTTTTTTTGTGGGCGCTAATTTTCTCAAGCATACCGGCATCGTAAAGCGTCTGTCGCCGCGGATTTATCCTTTTGCTATGGGTGCGCTTTCGGGCTATCCCATGGGAGCCTGTATGGCGGGAGAGTATTATCGCAAAGGGATTATCGACAGGCAGCAGCTTCAGCATATTCTCAGTTACAGTATGATTACGGGACCGGCGTTTCTGATCGGTACAGTGGGATATGAATTTCTCGGTTCACACCGACTGGGAATGATTCTGGCTGCCGGTCATTATATCGGAGCTTATGTAAACGGAATGTTTTTCGGAAAGGCTTATGCGGCGGCACGGCAGATGCCGCCGGGCAAAAGAGGAGAGGAGCGAAAACAGTCGGGAGCGGAAAGCGGTTTCGGCGCTCTGACCGATGCAATTTTAGAAAGCTTTCGATCTATAGGTATTATCCTCGCATATATCATTCTGTTTATGATTGCTGCGGATTTACTGCAGTTTTCCGGCGCGCTGCGTTTTGCGCCTACCGCAGAGGCAGCAGCTGTGCTGAAAGGAATGTTTGAAATGACTGTGGGCTGCAGCAGCCTTGCCGCGTGTCAGTGCAGCCAAACGGTAAAAACTGTTTTAGCGGCCTTTATTGTGACTTTCGGGGGACTTTCCGTGACGGGACAGTCTGTCAGTATGCTCAGAAACTGCGGTGTTAAGTTCGGAGAACTTTTCGTGATGAAACTTTCCCACGGCATACTCAGCGCAATCATTACTTTTTCAATATGCAGTTTTGTGGTATAATGATTCCTGAGATTATACCGGCGTTGCCGCAAAGTCGGAATCATTGAATCATGTCTTGCGATTCTGTGTTCAGAGGAATCGACATGGTATAATGATTCCTGAGATTATACCGGCGTTGCCGATAGGTTTGCCTGCAGAACAGGTTTTATAAAATAAAGCAAAAGAATGAAAGTACAGGGTAGGATATGAAAAGTTTGGGAATCATTGCGGAGCTTAATCCTTTTCATCAGGGACACAAATATTTGGTGGAAAAGGCTATGAAGGATACGGAATCAGATGTCTGTATTGCGGTTATGAGCGGGAATTTTGTGCAGCGGGGAACGCCTGCTGTGTCAGATAAGTGGACAAGGGCGCAGAACGCCGTGAAAAGCGGTATAAATCTGGTGGTTGAAATGCCGGCGGTTTTTGCCTGCAACAGCGCGGAATACTTTGCAGAGGCCGGCGTCTCTATTTTAGAGGGATTTGGCTGTATCGACACGATTGCTTTCGGCAGTGAAAGCGGAAATCTTGAAGAGCTTCGGAAAACAGCGGAATTTCTTTGCGTCAATGATACTGTGCTGCATAAAAGAATCGGAGAACTGACTAAACAGGGCTGCTCTTATCCAAAGGCGCGCCAGACTGCTGTAATTGAGCTGGATGCGGATTTCAACGAGAACCTGATTAAAAGTCCTAATAACATTTTGGCTGTGGAATATCTGAAGAATATCAGAACCTTGAAGCCATACACATTGAAACGCAGAGGATACGGTTATCATGAATCCGCTACTATGATACGAGAGGAAATGAGAGAGGAAAATCCCGAAAAGTTTCAGAGAATCGACAGGGCTTACTGGGAGTTGGTGGGGGCAAAGATTCTGCAGACTGACAGCAAGCGGCTGGAAACGATTTTTTCTGCCGGAGAGGGTCTCGGCAATAAACTGAAAAATGAAATTCGTTATGTATCCTCCACAGAGCAGCTGATAGAAAGAATCAAGTCCAAAGTTTATACATACAGCAGAATTTCCAGGCTGCTGACTCATATTCTTCTGGATATAGACGAAAAAACTATGAGGGAGAGTACAAAGTATATCAGAATTTTGGCTCTCGATGATGTAGGCGCGAAATTTCTTAAAGAAGTTAAGAAAAAATCATGCGCGACACTTCCGATTTTAACGAATATCAATAAAGAAGCAAAAGATTTTCCCGAAGTTGCCGCCACCTTGGAAAAAGATATTCTCGCTTCCGATATGTATAATATTATAACTGATAATGATTTGTATGATTACTCCGATTATATTATGAAACCTTATATTGAAATTTAAAGAATATCATGCTTTCTGCCTCTTCCGATTTATTGAACGGGACAGTGTGCAGGCTTGGGACTTTTGAGAATCAGCATTGGGAATCGGTACCGAATCGTCGATATGCCTTGATTTTATGAAGTTTTAGGTGTATAATTTTTGAAGTTGATATAGAAAATGAGAAATACGGAGGATTGGAATGAAAGTTTTAGTAGTTAACTGTGGAAGTTCTTCACTGAAATATCAGGTACTGGACATGACAACAGAGACTTTGCTGGCCAAGGGTCTGGTTGAGAGAATCGGCATGGACGGTTCAATGATTAAACATGAAAAAACCGGTATGGACAAGGTGAAAAAAGAAGTCCCTATGAAAGACCATAAAGATGCAATCAAGCAGGTTCTGGATGCAGTTCAGAATCCTGAGTACGGCGTGGTAAAATCCATGGAAGAAATCGGTGCAGTGGGTCACAGAGTTGTACATGCAGGTGAAAAATTTGCTGATTCTGTTTTAATTACAGACGAAGTTATCGCAGCATTGGAAGAGTGTGTGGAACTAGCTCCGCTGCATAATACACCGAACCTGTACGGTATCGCGGCTTGTCAGGAGCTGATGCCGAACACACCGATGGTAGGCGTATTCGATACAGCTTTCCACCAGACTATGCCGCCTGAATCTTATCTGTATGCAATTCCTTACGAATTTTATGAAAAGTACGGAATCAGAAGATACGGTTTCCACGGAACTTCTCATAAATATGTTGCACAGAGAGCAGCAAATATGCTCAATGTCAACATCAATGATCTGAAAATCATCACCTGTCACCTGGGTAACGGTGCGTCTGTTTCCGCAATCAAGCACGGCAGATGTATTGATACTTCAATGGGCTTTACACCGCTTGAAGGTCTGGTTATGGGTACTCGCTGCGGAGATATCGACCCTGCAATCGTAACTTATATCGGACAGAAAGAGAATCTGCCGCAGGGCGCAACCAACGAAATTCTTAACAAGAAATCCGGTGTACTGGGTATTTCCGGCGTTTCCAGCGACTTCAGAGATCTGGAGGAAGCAGTAGCAGAAGGAAACGAAAGAGCTGCACTGGCGCTGAAGATTTTCGCAAAGAAGGTTCGTTTCTACATCGGCGCATACATTGCCGAAATGAACGGCGTAGATGCTATCGTATTTACAGCCGGCGTAGGTGAAAACGATGTGAATATGAGAGAACTGATCTGCACTGATCTTGGTAACCTGGGTATTAAGCTTGACATTATGAAGAACAAGGTAAAGGGTAAAGAAACTATGGTGTCTACAGAAGACTCCAAAGTAAAGCTTCTGCTGATCCCTACTAATGAAGAGCTGATGATCGCAAGAGATACAGTGAACATTGTAAATAAATTTGCAAAATAATGTTGACATATCAAAGTTTTAAGTATATACTTTAGAGGTTGACGAAAAAAATATATTTTTGAATATAAACACAAGGACGAGGAGGTGTAGACAATGGCAGTTCCAAAGAGGAAAACATCTAAAGCTAGAAGAGACAAGAGAAGAAACCCGAACATGAAGAAAACAGCGCCGGGAATTTCAATCTGTCCGCAGTGTCACGAGCCGAAACTTCCGCACAGAGTATGCCCTAATTGCAACTATTACGATGGCAAAGAAGTTGTAGCTACAGAAGCTTAAGATTGATTACGAAAAAAGAGCGGGACTGCTCCGAACAGTATTACTGTTTACGGAGCAGTCCTGTTTGCGTTTTGGAAAGATACTTGGATAATTGTATAAAATCATATATAATATTCCCTGGTTAGAAAAAATGCGTAATTTAAAAAAGTAAAATGATTCTGCATCTGGTTAGATACAGCAATGAGCCTGCAAATAAAAAGTCCACAGTGTTACTAACGATTATATCAAAGTTGAGAAGAAAGGAGAGTATTGATGTATTTGGACTAAATACATCATACAAGAATATTAATGAAGAAAAAAGTATTATTTATTTTGATTATAGCAGCTATTTCTTTGTTGGTTTCGTGTGAAAATGAAGAAGTATCGGTTGAGCGGAGCATTGATGGCGTTGCAGCATATCTCGGATATTTTGATGGTGAAGACATTGATATCTATTCTGAGGAAGAACAGATGTATGGCGCTTTGGCCGGAAAGTATTTTAAAGATGGTGGGGTAAGCATTTATGAATTTGATCCGGATTCACCATCATATGAGTTTTGGTCGAATGAGACGGACACCTGCGTAGATGGATTTGTATTGCTTTATGATAATGCAGAGGCACCTACAGCAGAAACAGACTTTAAAATGGAAGAAGAACTCGCGAAGATAAAAGCTATTAAATTTAAGCCAAAAGAGGAAAATTGAAGCGTTAAACTTTACTGGATGTATTTTATTAAGTAAAATATGAGTGATATCTGGGTAAAAAGTAAAATCTTCTTGAGAAAACCTTTAACTCTGACATCATATAAATTTGCAATCAGACGCATGTGCTTCTTGATGCGGCATATGATGCAGAAACAGGCACATTCAGCAAAGCTGAAAACACCGTGGTTACACAGACAGAATACGATGGACAGAACAGAGCCGTAAAGTCGGTTGACGGGAAAGGCATTGTGACAGAGAACACCTATGATACAGAAGGAAGAATGACTTCTGTAATACAGGATGCTTCCGGAAGCAGAATCACAACGACAGTTTCCTATACCGAGCCTGTATCCGGAGAAAATACTTCATCTGCGGTTATTACTATGGCAGGCGGCAGCAAGAGCAGGACTGTAACTGATGTACAGGGACAGACCGTGCTGGAATCCACCATCGGCGGAGATCGTGCAATTGAAAAGAAATATCAGCATGACGACAGCGGCAATGTGCTGAAACAGACAGATTCTGCAGGCAATTACAGAACTTACGAGTACGACAGTGCAGACAGGCAGACTGCTGTGAATTACTTCGATGAGAACGGAGTGCAGGAATTCGGGACAGAGTTTGCTTATGATCCGCAAGGAAATATTACGGTGATGGAAGACTTCCGATATGAAAACGGCAGCAAAATCCTTTACCGATACACAGAGAAGCAGTATGACGGCTTTGGAAGGATGATTTCCGAGGCAGAAGCAAACTGTAACGGAACTGCACCTTCAGAAACAGACCTGTCAGCAAGAAGAATCACCTATACTTATGATAATGACGACAGACTGGCAGCAGTTTCTTATCCGTCAGCCTTTGGCGGCATCAGCGGGCTGACCTATGAGTATGGAGAATATAACCGATTACTTGCAATTAAAGCAGAGGATCAGGTGCTCAGAGAATACACCTACGGCGCAAAGGGGGAAATCCTTTCCATCAAGGATCACAGAGAAGCCCTGGGCGGTACAGGCTGTACGGTTAAGGCTTATGAGTACGACAGAATGAACCGGCCTGTGTCGATTACCGTAACCGATTCCGAAAAAGAAGGAACGGTAGAAGAGTATACTTATCAGTACGATGTCAACAGTCAGATTATCAAAGAAACCAGGATGAACCTGTATCCGGCAGAAGGTACAGGAAGAATTGATGAAACATGGGATTATACTTATGATAATCTGGGAAGACTTTTGCAGACAACTGTAATCGATGATCGGACAGGCGAAACGAAAACCCAAAAGGCTTATACCTATGACGATGCCGGAAACTGCCTGACAGAAACCGAAAACGGACAGACAACAGTCAACACATATAACCTGCTGAATCAGCTGGTAACCGGCGGAGATACCTCTTACAGCTACGATGCCAACGGAAATCTGACGGAAGAAAGCAGCGCAGACCTTGTCAAGCAGTATACCTATGATGCGGATAACAGACTGGATACAGCGGTATTCACAGAAAAGGGGCAGACGAAAGTACAGCAGCAGAACACCTATAACGGAGAAGGACAGCGGATATCCAAGACCGAAAACGGTATTACCACAAACTACAGCTATCAGAGCGGCAGCGTGGTCTATACAGACGGCGGTGAGGATAATCGGTCTTTCAACATCATGGGCGATGCAGGCAATGTCATAGCCTCTGAGAGAGAAGACGGCGCATACTTCTACAACAAGGATATGCGGTCAAGCACCACTACAGTTACAGACGGAAGCGGCAACTGCAAAGCTGCATACGAATACACTGACTTTGGAGAAACCAAAGTAAACAGTGATTTCTACAACGAGATTGCCTATACCGGCGGCATTTGGGATCAGAGCACAGGACTTTACTATCTGAATGCGAGATATTATGACCCGGAAGACGGGAGATTCCTGACAGAAGATACCGTAAGACCGGATGTAGAAGATTATGCAACATGGCATCTGTATGCATACTGTGCGAATAACCCGGTGAATTATGTAGATCCGAGCGGGCATAGATTTGAACTTGCATTTGCTATGAATCAAAGTGGGCGATATTTAGTAAAGGGTGCAGTAAAAAGAGGTGCGATTCTTTTAGTTTCATCTTCAGGCGTTTTAGTAACAGTAGCAGCGGTAATAGGAACAAGTTATATTGCTTGGAAAACGTATAAAAAGAGTAAGTGCCTAATCTGAGGGTGGATTGTGATTTGACCTTGAAGCCGTCATAATTAGAGTCAGGAAATGCAAGCATTTTACTCCATTTCAATGATAGAATGCGAGCGTTTTACTCTATGTTAATGCGAGGTCAAAGATGAATACACGGTCACTCACCCCAGAAGAACGTTTCGAACTTGTTATGGAATGCCGCAGCAGCGGCCTTTCCGATTATCAGTGGTGTCAGGAAAAAGGCATCAATCCCGGCACCTTCTACAATTGGATCGCAAGATTTCGAAAGAAAGGCTATCCAAATATTCCCGAACCAACAGGAAGAACTTCTACTCACAAGGCTGCGAAACAGGAAGTTGTTAAACTGGATATACTGCCAGACACATCACCAGATCCACAATTCAATACACTATCATTCAATCAGCAGTCATTGAGACTGTGAAAAAAAGTCTGTAAATTTAATTAACTGATCAATAGCCTTCTAT
>CALBGO010000112.1 GCA_937894585.1 uncultured Eubacterium sp. | reverse complement strand
AACGGCACGTACGGTGGTGTGAGAGGGGCTACTTGTTAGCCCCTACTCGATTGTATAAGTGAATCTGCCGTTTTTGATACGGGGGATTATTGTTCTGTAGCAGGTACAGCATTACCGAGAACCCGGAATCGATGTTTGCTGCATTTGGACTGGGGTTTCGCCAACGATTTTTGTCCTATGGCCCGATTGTTGCTTTGCAGCAGGTACAGCATTATCGCGGGCAAGGAATCGCTATGTGCTGCATTTGGAACGGGGGGTCCGCCAACTCTTTTTGTCCTATAGACCTATTAATATCAAAATCGAAGTCCTGCGGGGGAAGGAAGCACGGAGGGAAAAAAGAACTGTAGGGGAGCAGTTCTTTTTGCTTGCATTCTGATGTCGGAAACAGTAAACTATGGAATATAGGCAAATTGCTTTTTATCAGAGAGGAAACGAGTATGATTTACCTGAACAATGCAGAAAAAACCTTGGGAAAACCGGCAGCAAAAGATTTGTCCCCGGTGTCTGCGGATTATGTAAGAGGACAACTTGCGGAGATTTTTCATATAAAGAATAAGGAAAATATTTATTTCGGAAGCAGCGGAACGGAAATGATGGAAAAGGCGCTTCGGATTTTTCTGGAGCCGGAAGCAGAGCAGTGTCATGTCATTGTTACCGATGCCGAACAGGAGGATACTTATCGGCTTCTGAAAGAGCTGGGGGCGGAAATTTCTGTTCTGAAAAATACCTCCTGCGGAAGCCCGGACTGCGAGGAGCTTGCAGCTTTGATTCGGCCGGAAACGAGGGCAATCGTGTGTGCTCACGGGGGAAGCGCTGTGGGAAATACAGCGGATCTCGAGCAGATTTGTGCGATTGCAAGGCGATATCAGCTGCCTGTTATTTCCGACGGTCGTTTTACTGCCGGCGCTATAGAGGTGAATCTGGAGAATTCGGGAGTGGATGCCTATTGCTTTTCCGGAGAGAAAATGCTTATGGGACCTGAGGGAATCGGCGTTCTTTGTGTGAAAGAAAGGCCGGATAATTCGTTTTCGAGGAAGCTCTCAGAACAGGAGAATCTTCCTCAGGCGGAGAGAATGACTTTGTTTTCAGCGGCTCTGGAGTTTATAGGGAACAGAAGCGTTTACAGCATTGCTATGCTGACACACCGTCTCGCGAAGAGATTTTTCGAATCTGCTTCCGCAATGGACGGCGTGACTGTACACGGAGATTTTTCGACAAGGGAGCGCCTGCCGATTGTAGCAATTACCGCCGAAGGCTTTAGTGCGGAGGAAATCAAAGCTTATATGAAAGCGCGTGGCATTATTATCGGTACGGAAAAGCATATGGCGCGATTTTCCTTTGGATATTTTAATACTCGCGTGCAGGTAAAAGAAACGGTCCAGTGTCTGATGGATATGATGGGAATCGACGACCCTTACCTTTTGCCGTAGCAGTTAAAGCGGGTATTGCAAAAAAACTACATAAATTATTGTATAAAACACTTGAACCACACGCAGTGGTTAGACTATAAAATTGACGAGGTGAACAGAATGAAAGCAAGACCGATTATTTTTGATACCGATCCCGGAATTGATGATGCGGCGGCAATTGTTATTGCTGTCAGAAATCCGCAGCTTGATGTAAAGCTGATAAGTACAGTGGGCGCAAATGTCGAAGTTGAAAAGACCACTGCCAATGCGCTGCATCTTGTGGAGTTTCTGGATGCAGATATCCCGGTGGCGAGAGGCTGCGGGGAACCGCTTCTGCGTAAACTGGAGCCGTGCCCGGAAATACACGGCGTGACAGGTATGGACGGATATGAATTTCCGCCGGTTACAAGAAAAACGGTAGACAAACACGCAGTCGAAGCGATGCGGGAAACCATTATGTCTTCGGAAGAAAAAATTACCCTGGTGGTAATCGGAACGCATACCAATATTGCGATTTTGCTGCGTATGTACCCGGAAGTAAAGGAGCATATTGCGGAAATCGTAACTATGGGCGGAGGACTTGCCGGTGGAAATACCAACAGTTCTGCGGAATTTAATATTTATAATGATCCGCATGCAGCGGCGATTGTATTCAGCTCAGGTATTCCGATTACGATGCTCGGACTCAATGTGACATCTCACGCTCTGGTTCGCAGAAAAGAGGCTGAGGCAATCGGAAAGAGCGGAAGAGTCGGAAATATGATTTTTTCTCTGTTTTCGCATTACAGAGGAGGAACTTTGGATGAAGGTCTGCGTGTTCATGACGCGGCGGCAGTAGCTTATCTTCTGAAGCCGCAGCTTTTCAAAACTGAAATGATGTCCGTTGAAATCGCGACGGAAGGGGTGGCGTCGGGAACCACCGTTTCTGATTTCAGAGCTGTGCAGCGCGGTGAAAAAACACCGAATGTCAAGGTAGTTACCGAAGTGGATACAGAAGGCTTTGCGTCATGGTTCGCAGAGGAATTCTGTGGGCGAGAGGAAGCATAAATGAAAATACTGAATTTCGGATCTTTGAATCTGGACTATGTTTATAATGTGGATCATATGGTGGAGGCAGGTGAAACGCTGACCTCGGCAGAGCGAAATACATTCTGCGGCGGAAAGGGGCTGAACCAGTCTATTGCACTTGCCAGAGCAGGCGCAAAGGTTTTTCATGCGGGGCAGATCGGCGCCGAAGGGGAAATTCTGCGGCAGACACTTGCTCAGGAGGGGGTGGACACCCGCTACATCAGAACTGCGGATGTACCTACAGGTCATGCGCTGATTCAGGTGGATAAAAACGGGCAGAACTGTATTCTTCTGTACGGCGGTGCAAACAGAACGATGACTACAGGATATATCGATGAGGTGCTGGCTGATTTTGGACGGGGAGATATTCTGGTTCTGCAGAATGAGGTCAATCTTCTCGACTATATAATCGACAGGGCATGGGAGAAAGGTATGCGGATTATCCTGAACCCTTCGCCTTTTGACGATCACCTTGCGAAATGTGATTTACAGAAAATCAGCATACTTCTGCTCAATGAGGTGGAAGGCGCTCAGCTTTGCGGAAAAACCGATCCGGAAGCAATTTTGGAGTATTTGAGGAAAGAATATCCTGAAGTAAAAGCGGTGCTGACACTGGGTTCAAGGGGATCTGTATATCAGGATGTGAACCTTCAGCATCATCAGAGTATTTTTCCTGTGGAGGCGGTGGACACTACAGCTGCGGGAGATACCTTTACAGGATACTTTATTGCGGAACTTCTTGAGAAAAGCAATGCGGTCGAAGGACTGGAAATTGCAGCAAAAGCCGCAGCTATTGCAGTAACCCGCCACGGAGCAGCTCCGTCTATTCCGACGAAGGCAGAGGTTGACGCATTCGAATTTTAGACTCTGTACAGAATAAAGGAAAGCTGCCGGTATGAAAGAGGCGGCTTTAGTGATAAGCGTTTATGAGAACTGTCTGCAAGATGCGGCGCAGCAGACTTTTTCGCAGGCGCGAAGGGTGGATTTAAAGAAATCCCAAGGTTTTCAGGGCAAAGAGCCAGCCTGTCAGTGTAAAAGAGAGAAGCAGGGTTGTCAGCATAACGGTACTTGAAGTCAGAGTTCCTTCGTGACCCATATTTTTTGCCATAACATAGCTGCTGACTGTAGTAGAGGAGCAGCACATAATCAGAATCGCAACCAGTTTGTCGCCGCGAAAACCTGCGGCAACGGCGCATGGAATAAAAATCAGTCCCAGTCCGACCAATTTGATAAAAGAAGCAAGTCCTGCGGAGCTCGCACTCTGCAGGGCTTTTTTCAGATTGAAGGAAGCGCCCATAGCCAGAAGTCCGAGAGGCGTTGCCAATCTGCCGATATTCTCTAAAGTCGTATCCAGAATTCTCGGTGCCGGGAGTCTGAAAACTGCCCAGAAGAGTCCCGCGGCAACGCCCCAGATAATCGGGTTTTTCAGAATGTTTTTCCCGGCATCCGCGATGACTTTTTTGTTTGGTTTTCTTCTTTCCGGCTTGAAAAAGGAAAGTACAACAACCGCCATAATGTTATAGAGCGGAACCGAGCCTACAATCATCAGCGGCGCCATACCGGCGTCTCCGTAGAGATTCTGAATCAGGGCAATCCCCATGATGGCAGCGCTGCTTCTGTAGCTTGCCTGGATAAATTCCCCCTGCAGTCTTTTGTTTTTGAGAAAACAGGAAATCAGTGCGACGGTACCGATAGAAAGTAAGGTGGCGGCAAAGCAGAATATCACATAGCGGGTATCCCAGACCCGATAAAAATCCTCTTGATACATATCGTGAAAAAGCAGAACCGGCAGCGCTATTTTAAATACAAATGAATTCATTTTGCTGACGAAGGTTTCGTCGAAAATGCCCCGGCGCATAAAAACCATACCTAAAATCAGCAGGAAAAAGACCGGCATTGTAGCGTTCAGACAAAAAAGCAGGTTTGAAAGCATAGGAATTTCCTTTCTGCAAATGCTAAAATTCTATGCGGTAATTTCGGATTTTCCGCATACAATTTTAATTTTACGACGATTTTCTAAAGAGTGCAAGAATTTCCAGTTATAAAGCCGGGTAAAAGACAGAAAATAAGTAAGGAAAAACGAAGGAGGTTTTAGTCAAATGGAAAAGAACAATCGCAAGAACAGCCAGAAAGGCAATAAGCAGAAGTCTAATCAGAAGAACAACGGTCAGAAAAATTCTGACGAAAGAAACAGCGCAGAACAGAATCAGTTCTAAGGACACTTCCGTGTCAGCGAGTCGGATTCACTTTCTGTCTTTGAGACAGAGCCGGTGAATCCGACTCTTTTTCTTTGGAAAATACGGAAAAATTACTATTTGGATTTGCTATTGAACCGGATTTATTGTATAATATTATGAAGTCTCATTAAAAGGAGAAATCTATGAATGCAGTAGGAAAAGCCGGAGGCTTTATAATTAAATATCAGGTGCAGATTGAGCTGATTCTGATTTTGATTCTGGCTGCCGCAGCTGTGTTTTTTCTGGCCAGGGCGGTTATAAATGCCGGGAAGAAGCGGCAGCTTCTGTCACAGATCAATGATACAGTTACAGAAATCAATACAGCGGTGACCAGTCTCAGCGAGAAGAAATCGGATGTAATTTACATAGACAACAGGACTTCGGGGGCGGAGGAAGGACAAGGCTGTACAGCAGAAAGCCGAATTTTTTCTGCTTTAGAAAGTGCGGATTCGGCAGACAGCGCCATGCGGAATGCATCACAAGCTTCTGCGGGACTTTCCGAATCGGAGGGGTTGATTGCAGGAGCCTGCGGACAGACGCCGCTGCCGGAATGTCTGCAGAAGCGAGCTGAACTTTCAGAAGACAGGCAGGAAGGCAGACCGGAAGCGGCAGAGACAGAGCCGGAATCCGCGCGGACGAGCGGAGATTTTACGCAGACTGGGGAAGCTGCAGCGAAAACCCCTTCTGAAACGGGGTTTGCGGCAGAAGAGCCAGAAGCGGCTCCGAAAAAATATTTCAGCAGGGACTGCAATATTTCCAAGAGCGGAAAAACTTACACTGTTGAAGAATTGGAAAAACAGATTAAAGAATAGATTTTGGGCAGGAGGCACTTATGTATTGTAAAAAATGCGGAAAACCGCTTCACGGGGGAGACCGGTTCTGCAGCGGCTGCGGAGCCAAAGTCGAGGAAGAGTTTGTCCCGGCTTTCAAACAGTCGGAGCAGACTGAGCCGGAGTCTCAGGAAAAGAAGTTCAGAAAGAGTTTCACCACTCCGGATTTCAACTGGGATTTGGACGGCTATCCTACGGATCAAAAGAAAACAGAAGATGTGGATTTTAATTGGGATTCGGTATTGGAAGAAAAACAGCGGATTCGTTTTGAAGAACAGCGGCGCAGAGAGGAGCCGCAAAAGACTTTGCTTAAGGAGGAAGCCGGCGAGGATTCGGCAGAGCCTTTGTGCAGTTTCGGTGCGGATACAGCAGGTACAGAGACTGACGGAAAAGAGTCTGTTTCGGATATTGCTGAACTGGAAAAAGCAATTTTTGCGGATATGGGCACTTTGACCCGGGATGATAACGGAACTTTTGCTTCCGCCGGTGAAGGAAGAACCGCTAAAATTGATAAGTTCTATACATTCAATAAGAAAAATGAAGAGTTTCAGGCGCTTTTGGACAGAGAATACGAAAGAATTCGAAACGGAAGGACTGACAGCGAAGAACTTTCCGGGGAATCGGAGTTTGACAGGATTCCGCCTGCGAAATCTTCCGCAAGACACGAGGAGTTTGACTGGACACTTCCGGGAGACCGCAGGTTTACGGAATCTGCTGCGGCTTCCGCAGATTCGGTATCTTATGTAGGTGTGGTTCTTTCTTCAGTTCCTTTGGGATATTTGGCGCCTGAGCCGGTTGGGCGCGATACGGAGTCGAAAGATAAAACGGAAGCGCCTGCTGCAACGGAAATGAGCGCGTCTGTGACCGGCGCAGCGAAAAAGGAGGAAGAGCCCCTTGGGGCCGAACCCTTTTGGAAAGGCAGAGGGCCGGAAAAAGAAGGGGAGCAGCAGGATAAACAGCGGCTTACTTTTGACGATGTCTTTGGCGATGATGATGATAGCAAAAAGCCTGAGAAAAAGGGAACAGCGCTTAAAGTAATTGCGGTGATACTGTGTATATTGCTGGCTGCGGAAGGCGTGATGATAGGAATTCAGAAGTTTGCTCCGGATTCGGCGGCAGCACAGTCTATCAACAAAATGTATTCCCGTATTTTCAGTTTCTTTGATAAAGACGAGAAATATAACGAACCGGCAGGTTCTGCAGAGGAAAACAAGCCGCAGGACGAAAGTGAAATCTCGGATTTCATCGAGGCTTCAAAGAAGCAGGGAAAGAATATTGCGTCTGTAGAAGAAGACGCTTCCCTTGCTTTTGAAGACGGAGAAACCTATGGGTTTGAAGATTTTTCCGACACTTACACATTTGCAAATAAACCGTGGTATACAGATGATGAGGGGAATTCGGTAAGCTACGGCAGGGAGATTGTTTCAACGGTCATACAGTTTTATTCCGCATGGGTGGATAAGATGAACGGCAAAAATGATAAACTGCTTGATTTTACCGATGAAACTTCTGAGCTTTATACGGAGCTTGAGGAGCTTGAAGGCGAAGAAGATGTCCTTTACGGCATCGATGCGCTGCGGATTGGAGAAATCCGGGCAGGCAGTGCGGGATTTTATGTATATACAGCTGTTACGAAAGCTGACAGCAGCACCAGCAAGTCTGTGACGGAGCGGCAGGTTGTTTATATGGAGCCTGTCAGCAAGGCCATGAAGATTGTAGATATTAAAGAAATTTAGGAGGAAAGGCTTTGAAAAAGGAAAAAAGCAAGGGACAGCGCAGTTTAGGCGTAATCCTGATGTTTATCGTAATAATTGCCGCGTTGTTTTTATTACTGATAAACTTCATTACTGATTGGTTATGGTTTAAGGAACTGGGGTATGTGAGCGTATTCCTGAAGCAGCTTACAACAGAGCTGACTGTGGGGATTCCGGCATTCATCGTTATTACTGTGTTGATGAATGTTTACCTGAGAAGACTGAAGAAAGGCTATTTTGCCAAGATTGCTTCTCACGAAGCGACGGATATGAAGAAACTGAACCGCTATACGACGGTAATTTCTGTAATATTCGGTGCATTCACTTCTTTTTACGCCGTAAGTGCATTGTGGTTTGAAATTTTGCAGTTTGCCAATGCAACGGGATTCGATATTAAAGATCCGCTGTTTAACATAGATATTTCCTTCTATGTGTTCCAGCTGGATTTTCTGAAGCAGCTGAACGAGATGATAATCAGTCTGGTTATTCTGATTATCGTTGTAACGCTTATTTATTATACGATTCTGATTTCCATGCATACACCTGATATGTTTGAAGAAGAAGCGTATTCACAGCCGGAAGCCGATGGTGAAGAAAGATACAGCGGCGCCGGAAATCCGTTTTCCGGTATGGGCGCTGAAAATCCGTTTGGAAAGGCATTTGAAGCTTTCGGTAAAAAGGCGCAGAGAAACCCGAAGCCGAAAAAACAGTTTAACGACAATAATTTCAAACAGATGCTGCATATTGCGTCCGGACAGCTGACTTTCCTGGGCGTGGTATTCTTCCTGATGCTGGCAGTCAATTTCTTCCTGAAGCAGTTTGAACTGCTGCATACACATACCGGCGTGGTTTACGGCGCAGGCTTCACTGATGTCAATATCACGATGTGGGTATACAGAATTCTGTCTGTACTGGCTTTAATCGGGGCAGTAACGGTTATCCTGCAGATTAAGAAAAAACAGTTCAGAAAGATTTTAACCATTCCTGTGGTTATGATTCTGGTCGGCGCTGTAGGCATCGGAGCAAGCTATCTGGTGCAGAACTTTATCGTATCTCCTGACGAAATCAACAAGGAAGCGAAATATCTGGAAAACAATATCACTTATACGCAGCATGCTTATCAGCTGGACAATGTATCGGTCAAGCCTTTTGCCGCCGATAACGAGCTGACCAGTGAGGATATTGCAAGGAACTCTGACACCATCGAGAATATCCGTATCAATGACTATGATCCGGTGAACACATTCTACAATCAGACACAGAGTATCAGACAGTACTACAACTTCCACGACGCCGATGTGGATCGTTATATGGTAAACGGCGAATATACGCAGACTTACCTGTCTGTCAGAGAAATCGACAAGTCCAAGATTACTGACACATGGCTCAACCGTCACCTGAAATATACGCACGGTTACGGTCTGACTCTTTCAAGAGTAGATACCGTAACTTCAAGCGGTCAGCCGGATGTGCTGGTTAAGAATATTCCGCCGCAGTCTTCTGTGGAAGAAATGGAAATTAAGCAGCCGGAAATTTACTTCGGAGAAATGACCGACGACTACATTCTGGTTAACACCAGTGAAGAGGAATTTGACTATCCTGACGGCAGCGCGAACAAATATTCCAAATATGAAGGAACAGCAGGTATCAAGCTTAATTTCGTAAACAGACTGATGTTTGCCATCAGAGAGCAGAGCGCAAAAATCATGGTATCTTCCAATATCAAGAGCGACTCCAGAATCATCATCAACAGAAATGTTGTGAATCGTGTGAAGAAAATCATGCCTCACCTGAAATATGAGTCTGACCCTTATGCAGTAGTTGCCGACGGCAAAGTTTACTGGATGCTGGATGCTTATACAACAAGCTCAAATTATCCGTACTCCCAGCCTTATGAAGACGAAGCAAACAAACAGGAACGCATCAACTACATCAGAAATTCCATTAAAGTAGTCGTGGATGCATATAACGGAGATGTGAACTTCTATGTTGTGGATCCGGAAGATCCGATTGCGGCAACTTATCAGAAGATTTATCCGAAACTGTTCAAGGATTTTGACAAGATGCCGGAAAGCCTGGTATCCCATATCAGATATCCGAACACCCTGTTCAATATTCAGGCAGGCGTTTACAGCCGCTATCATATGGAAGATGTGAAAGTTTTCTATCAGGACGAAGACGTATGGGATATCGCAAAAGAAATTTACGGCAAAGAAGAGCAGGTTATGGAGCCGAACTACTATATCGCAAGACTGCCGGGAGAAAAGCAGGCAGAGTTCTTCAACTCCATTCCGTTTACGCCTAAATCAAAGCAGAATATGACCGCTCTGATGGTAGCAAGAAATGACGGCGAAAATTACGGAGATCTGGTTCTGTATCAGTTCCCGAAGAGTAAAACCATCTACGGCCCGATGCAGATTGAAGCTCAGATTAACCAGAATACGGAAATTTCCAGTGACTTTACACTGTGGAGTTCCAGAGGCACGACATATAAGCGGGGAAATCTCTTTGTAATTCCGATTGAGTCCTCACTGCTTTATGTAGAGCCGGTATATCTGGAAGCTGAAAATTCTGCAATTCCGGAAGTAAAGAGAGTCATCGTGGCTTATGACGATAAGATTGCCTATGAAGAAACTCTGGCAGAAGCCCTTGAATCTCTGTTCGGAGAAGGTACAGGAACAAAACCTCCTGTGGACAGCGGCGACGGTGACGGGGATAGTGATGGTAACGACACAATGAGCACTGCCGACTGGATTAAACAGGCCGCAGACAGTTACGATAAGGCTCAGGATGCTTTAAAGAGCGGCGACTGGGGCAAGTACGGCGAATATATGGATAAGCTGGAAGAAGCACTGAATCAGCTTGCTTAATTTTGCCGGGATTTAAGCCTTGGGCTCGGTACAATTGAAATATTTAAGCCTTTGGGGCAATGACAGGAAAGCCGGTTTTTCCGGTGTCTGCGAAGGATCGGCTTCCTCGATATGCGGAGATTTTTGAGAAATCATAGTTTCCGCGCAATAAAAGACAGGAAATTGTGACATTTGAGGAATCGAATGTCCCAAAACCTTAATATGAAAACCCAATGTGAAAACGGCTGCATAAAACGCCGTTACAAGAATTCGGCAATATGAAAACGACCGAAAATAAAGACAAACGAAGTGTGAAGAAAAAAGGAGGGCAGGTATGCTGGATTACGATCTGGATAAAATGCTGTTTACCATTCCTGCGGAAAAACATACCGCAGCAGAAATTACAGAGCTTCTGAAAGAGCATCCTGAGGTGCAGTTTGTATCTCTGGTGGGAATCGATATCGGCGGTCACGATACTGACGAGAAGATTCCCGTAAAGCTGTTTCTGAAGGATATTGAAAAGGTGCTTACAAACGGCGTGCAGACTGACGGTTCCAGTGTAGCGCTGCCGAAAATCGCAGTGCTTAACAATGCAAAGATAGATATTATTCCGGATTTGAGCGTAAACTGGTATGTGGATTATAACTTCAGCCATGTCGGTTATAAGACGGGACTTCCTATCGGAACTTTGCGGATTCCTTCCTTTCTTGTTCACAACGACCGTTTTGAGTGCGGTTCCCGCGTGATTTTAAGAGACGCGCTGCAGCACTTTAAAAAAGAACTTCTTGCGGAACTTAAGGCGCATCCTTATGTATTTGAACATATCAAAGGAATCGACTGCGTCGATGAGATTGAAGACCTGATACTTACCAGTGCGACGGAGCTGGAATTCTGGGTTAAGACTCCCGATGACAAAGGCGACCGGGAGCAGCTTTTTACTGCGCAGGTTCTGAAAGAACAGTATTGGAAGAGAACTTACGGAGAGGTAAGAACGGCGCTGGAAGAGACGCTGATGTTTTTGGATAAATACGGTTTCGAGATGGAAATGGGTCACAAAGAAGTCGGCGGCGTCAAAGCTAAAATGGGCAATACCGGTCATTACGATCATGTAATGGAGCAGCTGGAAATTGACTGGAAATATGCAGATGCCATGCAGGCTGCGGACAACGAAAACCATGTGAAATATGTTGTAAGAGATATTTTTACAAAACACGGTTTGGATGTGACCTTTATGGCGAAACCTTTTGAGGGAGTTGCGGGAAGCGGAGAGCATACACATCTGGGACTTGCCGCAAAACTGAAAAACGGAAAGGTTGTCAGTCTGTTTGCGCCTTCCGATTTCGGGAAAGATTTTATGAATCCGCTGGGTTACGGCGGGCTGATGGGTCTTCTTAAAAACTATGAGGTTATTAATCCTTTTGTCAGCTCCACCAACGATTCTTTCAACCGTCTGAAACCGGGTTATGAAGCGCCGGTCTGCATTGTTACTTCTCTGGGTCAGTCTGTAGATGAGCCTTCCAGAAACAGAACGGTGCTGGTAGGGCTGATCAGAGACAGCAGAAATCCGATGGCGACTCGTTTTGAACTGAGATCGCCGAATCCGAAGAGCAATACATATCTGGTTATTGCCGCTTCTTATATGGCGGTGCTTGACGGAATCAAAGCGGTGCTTTCCGCAGAGAAAACACCGGAAGAGCTTGAAAAGTCTCTTTCGAAGAAGCACGGAGAAACGGATTTTTATCTGGACACAGAGCGGGAATACAGAAGTGAGCACAATGTGTTTGAAGATTTCACAGAGGAGGAGCGCAATCATCTCTTTGGACGCGCGCCTGCGACGGTATGGGAAAATCTGTCGTCTTTTGAACAGTATCCTGAAAAGCTGGAAATTTTCAAAGCAGGAGATGTGATGCCGGAGATTGTACTCGAATCCTACAGAGAACAGATTTTATCTCAGTGGAAGACGGAACTTCACGATCGGATTATTCCGGATACTATGAATTTCATCAGGAGCTGCAGGCAGAAGCACGATTTGGACGATTTTTCCGATTACGATATTAAAAACTGGCTGGAAATTGATAAAATCCGTCACGAAATCGCAAAGGATACGATTACCGATAAATGTCTTCTGACCAGAGCGAAGGCGGCTCTCGACAACGGTGAATATGAAATGGCATCAAGGCTGCAGCTGGAAATTCAGCAGAAGGTAAACCTTTTGGAAACACTTTATATCAGATATAAGAAGAATCTTCTGTAACGATTTTGAAAAGCGGTATCTGCGACAGTTTTTCTGCGGAAGTTACAGACAGGGAAATAAATATGAGGAGGGAACGATATGTTAGATATTAAGAGAATCAGAGAAGATTTTGAAGGCGTGAAAACCAGAGTGGAATTCAGAGGAAAAGGCGACTTCGGAATTGAAAATGTTAAGAAATATGATGAGAAAAGAAGAGAACTTCTGGCGGAAGTAGAGGCTATGAAGAACAAACAGAATACAGTTTCCAGAGAAATTCCGAAGCTGAAAAAAGCCGGTGAAGATACGACTGAAATTATGGCGGAGATGAAGGAATTATCCGGAAAAATCAAGGAACTGGACGGACAGCTTTCTGAAGTTGAGCTGAATCTTCGTACCGCGCTTCTTAATGTTCCGAATACACCTTATAAAGATGTACCGTTCGGAAAAGATGACACAGATAATGTGGAAATGAGAAAATTCAAAGAGCCGACTGGCTTTGATTTTGAGCCGAAAGCACACTGGGACATCGGTGAAGATCTGGATATTCTGGATTTTGAAAGAGCTGCAAAGATTTCCGGCGCAAGATTTACGGTGTATAAGGGTCTCGGTGCAAGACTGGAAAGAGCGGTTATTAACTTTATGCTGGACCTGCATACCATCGATCAGGATTATAAGGAAATCCTGCCTCCGTTTATGGTAAACAGAGCCGCTATGACCGGTACAGGTCAGCTGCCTAAATTTGAAGAAGATATGTTTTATGTGCCTCAGAAGGATTTTTTCCTGATTCCGACTGCAGAGGTGCCTGTTACCAACCTGCGTGCCGATGAAATTATGGACGAGGCGGAACTGCCGGTTTATTACACCGCGTATACGCCTTGCTTCAGAGCAGAAGCAGGCTCCGCAGGCAGAGATACCAGAGGTTTAATCAGACAGCATCAGTTCAATAAGGTAGAGCTGGTTAAGTTTGTCGCTCCGGAAACTTCCTATGATGAGCTGGAAAAGCTGACAGCCGATGCGGAAGAAGTATTAAAGATTTTGGACATTCCTTACAGAGTGGTTCGTCTGAGCTCCGGAGATCTGGGCTTCTCCAGCGCTATGACTTATGACATTGAAGTCTGGATGCCGAGCTACGGCAGATATGTGGAGATTTCTTCCTGCAGTAACTTCGAGGATTTCCAGGCAAGAAGAGCAGGAATCCGTTTCAGAAGAGAAAAAGGCAAGCCGGAATTCGTGCATACATTAAATGGCTCCGGTTTGGCAGTAGGCAGAACTGTCGCTGCAATTCTGGAAAACTACCAGCAGGCTGACGGCAGCGTGGTGATTCCGGAAGCCCTCAGAAAATATATGGGTGTAGATAAAATCGAAAAATAGCAGAGTACAATAGAAAAGAGAAAAGTATGTTTAAGTTACCAAAATTTATTCAACCGGATTTCACGCAGGAAAAATTTGTAAAGGCGCCTAACGCCAGACTGGAGGCGGCGCCTGTGGACAAGGCTGCGCCGCAGCATTTTCATGCCACATCGATTTATCCCGAATATTTCAAAGTGGGAGGTAAATGGTATCTGGCTGAGGACAGCCGTATGGATTGTGTTCCTGTTTTCGAAAACGGCAAGATTTATGTAAGAGAGTTCAGAAATCTGAAACAGGGTGACCAGGTTGTTGTCGGACGGACCGAGGACTGCGAAGAGGGCATCTATGTTCATGCAGACTGCTTTGAGAGAGAAAGTGCGGGAAAAGCCGCTACCTTCGCATTCAGACAGAGCAGAAGCCGTGAGACAGGCTTCAGCTATGATTATGAACAGCTTGTGGAGCTTTTGAAGTACGAAAAAGAACATGACGGATATATTGTCTGGGTTTTAGGTCCTGCCTGCTCTTTTGATGCAAAGGCAAGAGAATGCTACGAAAAGCTTATCGAAAACGGATATGTCAGTGCGATTCTGGCAGGAAACGCTCTGGCAACCCACGATCTTGAAGGCGGCTATCTGAGGACGGCGCTTGGCACTGACATCAGGACTCAGGTTCCCCATGAAGACGGGCATTACAATCATTTGGACACCATTAACTGTATCAATACTCACGGTTCTATTCCGGCGTTTATTGAGAAGGAAGGCATTTGTGACGGTATCATTTATGCCTGTGTAAAGAACGGGGTTCCTTTTGTTCTCAACGGTTCCATCAGAGATGACGGACCGCTGCCGGAGGTCTATGAGCATACTTATGTGGGACAGGATACGATTCGTTCCCATGTAAGAAAGGCAACGACTGTAATCGGTATGGCGACTGTACTGCATACTATTGCTGCAGGAAATATGACGCCGACTTACAGAGTACTCGCTGACGGTACAATCCGGCCGGTGTATTTCTATATGGTGGACACATCTGAGTTTGCTGCGAACAAGCTGGGTGACCGGGGAAGCCTTTCTGCAAAGGGCATTGTAACCAATGTGCAGGATTTCCTGAACAATGTATGTCAGGGTCTTGGTCTTTTGGAGAAATAAAACGGACAGAAATTTGTTTTACGAAAAAGGCGGGCCTTTACAGCCCGTCTTTTAAGATTTTATACAGAAAAGCGTATTTGGAGAAGAACGAGATTATGGAAAGATCTGAAGTAAAAGTGACGGCGGGCAAAGCCGTCAATAAAGTTATCAACAGGCTTACTGTTACAGTTTTTCTGATTCTGGTGCAGGTGGGCTGGTTTGCTGTGACCCTTCTTGCTCTGACGGAATACGGAACCTGGGTTTCTATGATTTTCAGTGTCGCATCTGCACTGATGGCTTTATTTATAATTTGGCGTGACGATAACCCTGCCTTTAAGATCGGGTGGATTCTTCTCGTTGGTCTGCTGCCTGTTCTGGGTGTTACTATGTATATCTTTTTCGGAAATAAAAGACCGTCGAAGTCTTTGAAGCGGAAAATAGATCCGATAGAGAAACGGCACCTTTCGGAGCTTACACAGGAAGATGATCTGACAGGGAAGGCTTCCGCGCGCCTTCTCAATACAGTGGGCTATATTCGGGAGAAGGGACCTTATCCGGCGTGGAGCGGCACGGGAACCAGGTATTATCCTTTGGGAGACGACGCTTTTGAAGATATGCTTTCGGATTTGAAGAATGCGGAGCACTTTATCTTTTTGGAGTATTTTATTATTTCGGAAGGAAAAATGTGGGACAGCATTTTTGAAATTCTAAAGGAAAAAGCTGCTGCCGGCCTTGATGTGAGGCTGATTTACGATGATATCGGAAGCATTCACTGCCTGCCGAAGCACTTTGTTTCCTCTTTGAAGAAAGCGGGGATTAAAGTGATGGCGTTCAATCCTATTTTGCCTTTTGTATCTCTTGTTTACAATAATCGGGATCACAGGAAGATTCTGATTATTGACGGCTGTATTGCTTATTCCGGCGGATATAATCTTGCTGATGAGTATATCAACAGGAAGGAACGGTTCGGACACTGGAAGGATTCGGGGATTCGGCTCTCCGGACATGCTGTTTGGAATTTCACTGTGATGTTTCTGAATATGTGGAATTCTTTTGTACCGACAGAGGAGGATTATACGAGCTTTCGTCCTCACAAAAATCACCCGGAGCCTTTCGGCGAAGACGGAATTGTTCAGCCTTATAGTGATTCGCCTCTTGATGACGAATCTTTAGGGGAAAATGTTTATTTGGAAATACTCAGTCAGGCAGAGGAGTATGTATACATTTTCACACCGTATCTGATTATTGACAATGAGATGAAGACTGCACTGGTATTGGCTGCAAAGCGAGGCGTTGATGTGCGTATTGTAACGCCGGCAATTCCCGATAAGAAAATTGTCTTTCGGCTGACCCGCTCTTACTACGAGCCGTTGATAAAAGCAGGCGTAAAAATCTACGAATATACACCGGGATTTATTCATTCCAAGAGCTTTGTCTGCGACGACAGAATCGGCGTAGTAGGCACCATCAATATGGATTACCGCAGTCTGTATCTGCATTTTGAGTGCGCAACCCTGATGTGCGGAAGCTCTGCGGTAATGGATCTCAAGAAAGACTGCCTTGAAACCTTTGAAATTTCAAAAGAAATACGCCATGAAGACTGCAGAAGAAACTTCTTCGGACTTCTCTTTGACGCATTCTTGCGAATCGTCAGCCCGTTATTATAATGGTCTGCCCCAAGAGAACAAGCAGAGCAAAGTACGATTGGCAAGGCAGACCTTATGCTTTGTTTCTCCAAGAGAACGAGAGAAACGAAGTACGATTGGAAAGAAACAGTCGTATAATGGTGCTGCTCCAAATCTGTGATTTGGCAAAGCAGACCTTATGCTGTTGCACCCCAAGAACGGAGTGATTGGCAAGGTGCAAGTCGTATAATGGAGCTGCTCCAAGAGAACAAGCGGAGCGAAGTACGATTGGCAAGGCAGACCTTATGCTTTGTTTCTCCAAGAGAACGAGAGAAACGAAGTACGATTGGAAAGAAACAGTCGTATAATGGTGCTGCTCCAAATCTGTGATTTGGCAAAGCAGACCTTATGCTGTTGTACCCCAAGAACGGAGTGATTGGCAAGGTGCAAGTCGTATAATGGTGCTTGTCCCAAGAGGACAAGGGAAACGCGTTGCTTCGGCGTGAATTTGTTTACTGAATTGACAAACGGAATAGTTTTTGTAAAGCAGGGAAAGTGTCAATGCGGAGGATGAAGGAAGAATCAGATGAATAAGATCGATAAGTTTTACGAAATTAAAAATTTACTGAAATGTCCACGATGCGAAAAGAAAATTCGCTTTCATGCCGGCGGGTTGGTTTGCAAGAAGGAGCACAGATTTGACATATCGTCAAAGGGCTATGTGAATCTCCTTCAGGAAAACCGAGCGCTGAAGGGATATGACAGCAGTTTTTTCGCAAGCAGAACACGGTTTATGCAGGCAGGTTATTATGATCATATTATAGATGCGGTGTGTGAAAAGGCGGAGCAGGCAGCGCGGGAGGCTGCTTTTCGGAACAGACCGGAGGGTGAGATGCCAGGGACTGACAGCAAGTCTGCTCAAAAGCCTGTTGGAAAATTTTCCGAAAAGTCCGCAGCAGGAGATAAGAAGGAAAACGGCATCTCAGGAGAACCGATTGTTGTGGTAGATGCAGGCTGCGGAGAGGGTTCTTATTCCTCTCGGCTTGCGGAACGACTGACGGCGGCGGAGCTGAACCATCAATGCGTTGCCTTTGATATTTCTGCCGATGCCGTAAAAATCGCATCAAAAAATAAAGAGAATGTAAAGTGGCTTGTGGCGGATATTACGAATATTCCTCTAAAGAGCGGAACTGCCGACTGCATTCTGGATATTTTTACGCCGGCAAATTATGGTGAATTCAGCAGAATTCTAAAACCCGGAGGAACGGTTATCAAAGTGATTCCGGCGCCTTGTCATATGCAGCAGCTTCGACGGGCGGCAGAACACCTTCTCCGAAACAGCGAATATTCCGGAGAGGAAGTTTCGGAGTATTTTGAGAAACATTTTGAAGTGACGGATCGTTTCACTGTCAGCAGAACTTCCGCAATCGGCTCCGCAGAACTCGAAGATCTTGTCAAAATGACGCCTCTTTTATTTGATGTGGATAAAGAGGCGATAGAATTGGATCGTGTCAAGGAAATTACGGTTGCTGCGGAAATTCTAATCGGCAAGGTCAGAACATAGAAGGAAACCGGCAGTGTCTGCAAATATGCTCAGCAGAGGATTGCCCGATTGGGAAGGCTTAGCGTTCCCGACCGTAGTTAAATTCGGCGAATTCAGTCAAGCTCGGCGAAGTCAGCTGAGTTTGGTCAAGCCAAACCAAGCTCACTCGGTACAGCAAGTCCCGCCGGATTCGGTATTTCGTAATTAAACCTGTTAAACTTGTTACAGCCGGAAAAATTTTGCGGCATTGCGGTAGAGGATACGGCTGATTCCGCTGTCGTCCACACCGCTTACCAGAACTTTTTGCAATTCAACAGAAGGATCGTGAAACGGAGTGTCGGTTCCGAACATAATTCTGGTTTCACCGATAGTTTCATAAGCTTCTTTAATTTTGGAAGGCATAGGCATACCGGACATTTCCAGATAAATGTTCGGATATTTTTTTGCCATTTTCAGAGCTGCATCAATGTAAACCCCATGTCCGTGCCCCATATGAATCATAAGAATTTTAACATCGGGAAAGTTTTCGGCGAGGAGTCCGATCTGCCATGGGAGAGAATAGGGCGGATGACCGCTGTGGATACAGACCGGAACGCCGTGCTTTCGAGCAATATCCATAACCGGATATACAAGTTTTGCATCAGCGCAGTAGGCATGACGGAGGGGATTCAGCTTTACAGCGATAAAACCCGATAAAATACGGGACTCCATAGTGTTTACCGATTCCGGATTCAGAGGATTGACATAGACTGCGCCGAATATCCGATTCGGGTACTTATGCATCATATTGAGGACTGCGTCATTATCCTCACAGCAAAGGACTGTTTTTTCAATTTCAAACCGGTCCATCTGCGCAACGAGCTCTTCACCGGTGATTCCCACATCTGCCCAGCCTCCGATATAACCGATATGTGCATGAGCGTCTATTTTCTTCATTTTGCTTCTCCTCCTGTCAGTAAAGAAATTCTGTTCCCGAGCATAACGGACAACAGTCCGAAAATCATAATTCCGAATAATGTCTGTAAAAAGACATTTGGAACAGAGGCAATTGCAGGTCCTGCTCCGATGATAACGATTTTTACAAGGGTATAGGCGATAATCTGAAAAAGACCTCCCGCAAAAGCGCCTGCAATCTGAGATTTTCTGCTTGCGGGAGCATGGAGCATAATTGTGCCCATGATAAATGCCATAATGTATTTAATGATTAAAGTCGGCACAATATAGATCGCCGCGCCGGCTAAAAGATCCGACATGGCTCCTCCTAATGCACCTGCAGCCGCACCGTATTTTCTGCCTAGCATAACCACGGCGAGAAAGATCATACAGTCTCCCAAATGGCTGTATCCGCCGGTTGCCGGGTTGGGAATTCTGATCAGATAAGTTGCGACAAACACCATAGATGCCATCAGCGCTGTCATAATCAGTATTTTTGTATTTGTGTTTCTTTCTGTCATTTAAGAACCTCCTCATTAAAAAGATGCTTTTATTATAGGTGAAAATTATACTGTTTGAAATATACAATTTATATATTTTTATAATGTACAACATAGGAAAATATGAGATTTTTCGCTTAAAAACAGAAGAATTATGAACAATTTATATACAAAATAACAGATACAATTTTGCGCAGATATTTTGCGGCGATGTTTTCTTTGGCGGAATTTTTTCTCGTCGGATGCTCTTTTTTACTGCCTTTCCGCAGCGGCTTACAGACGGATCGTAAGAGGCTATTTCCGGGGAAAAGTCCTGCACCGCAGGATATATGCGTATGGGAAATATCGGCTTTTGAAATTTCCGTATGACTCAAAAAGGTCAAGTCTTTGACAGAGGCGGCTAGCGCTTTTATATGGGAACTGCGTTTGAACGATAGGTTATACAGATAATCGGAATAGGAATTTGAATAGGCAGGGCAGGAAATTCAATAAAGAAGGGGAACGGAATTTTAACGGGGAGGAGAAAGAAACCGATGTCCTTGGCGCAGATTTATGATAAAATGAAGGTGAAATAAATACGATTAAACTTGAGTTATGATTTATCCGGGAGACTATGATGAATGAAAAAGGAATTGCCGCATTTCTGACCGAACATGCGGCGAGCCGTCCGGTATCTTTTCATATGCCGGGGCATAAAGGAACAGAAATTTATACAGAAAACGGTTACGGGGATTTTCTGGACTGTATTGGAGACTGCGACATTACGGAAATCGCCGGAGCAGATAATTTGTTTCAGGCAGAGGGAATTATTAAAGAAACAATGGAAAAATACCGGAGGCTTTATGAAGTCTCCGACAGTTATCTTTTGATTAACGGAAGCAGCGCCGGTCTGATTGCAGCAGTAATGAGTACCGTTCCGCCGGGGGGCAGACTGATTATGGCGAGAAATTGTCATAAATCGGTATTTAACGGGATTCGTATGGCAGGCGGCGAACCGGTCTATGCTTATCCGGAAGTGATTAAGGATTACGGGATTTCAGGGGAGATTACTCCGCAGGAAATCGCGCGATGTATAGAGGCGTATCCTGACAGCAGCGCAGTGATTTTATCCAGCCCCAATTATTACGGCATCTGCAGTGATATTGCCGCAATTTCAGAAATTGTTCATAAAGCGGGAATGCTTCTGATTGTGGATCAGGCCCATGGGGCGCATCTGCATTTTTTTGATAAATATACAGACGGAAAGAAAAAGGCTGCGGAGCATCTGGGGGCAGATATTGTGATTAACAGCACACACAAAACTTTGCTGTCTTTCACACAGAGCGCCGTTGTAAATTTGTGCGGCAGCCGTATTGATCGGTATAACTTTGAGGACAAACTGCAGCTTATTGAAAGTACCAGCCCTTCTTACATTCTGATGGCTTCTCTTGATATTAACGGGGAAATTCTTGCGCGCCGCGGAAAAGAACTGATTGGAAAGTGGGAAGAAAATCTGCGGTATTTTTATAAAGAGGCTGCGGCTGTCAAGGGGCTTCGGGTTATGGAACATCCTATGCTGGATCATACAAAACTCAACTTGGATATGAGCAGTCTGGGAATCGACGGAGCGCAGCTTGACCGTCTGCTTCAGAAGCAGGGGATTTTTGCGGAGCTTTCGACGGGAAACATTCTGATGTGTATGAGCGGAATCGGTAATAAACGATGTGATTATGAGCGGCTGCTGGAGGCGCTTGAGAAAATCAGTGTCAGTGAAAGGAACAATTTTCGGTCGGCTCACGTGACTGAACAGAGTAAACGAAATGAAAGGGATGAAAGAAAATCCGCAGACAGTGAAACAGATAAGAACTGCGGCAGATTTCACGCTGTAACTGCAAAGCGGTTTGTGCAGAAAGGGATTCCGTCAGAAACGGAGCGGATTCCGCTGAAAGAAGCGGCAGGCAGAGTATGCGCAGCTTCAATTATACCGTATCCGCCGGGAATTCCTCTTGTCTGTCCGGGTGAAGTAATTGACGGCGAGGCTGTTTCTTACGCCGGGAATCTGCGTGCGCAGGGAGAAAAGGTAATGGGAATTGACGATTTGGGAAGGGTCGTCGTAGGGAAGGAGAAATAAAATGGCATTCATTAATATGGCAGGAAACAGAGGAATAACAGAAGCTATCGAACTGGTAAAGGAAGCGGTCTCCTCTCTGGGTTCTTCTGTGGAGCTGAACAGCGAGATCAGACATATGCAGGACGGAGCGGGAATGTGTATGATGGTTTTTGAAAAGTATTTCTGGAGAAATAATAATTATACCAGTCTGACAGTGGCAGTGACGGGAGACAGTGAAGCTTCTTTTGTCGATGCAGTGGGATCAGGGGGCGGAGAGGGTCTTCTGAATTTCTCATGGGGCAGCGAAGAGGACTTTGTGGACCGGTTTGCAGATGAGATGGAAGCAGCCGGCTTTGAAAAAATTCCCGGTGAGATGATGTAGCAGAGGCAGCCTGAAGAAAAGGGAAATGAGTTTTGCATGCAGTGAATGCTGCTGATGCGTATAACGGAGGCGGAGAAAGGTGCGCCTCCTTTTTTTCGGAATGGAACGGTATGTTTAAGATTTCCGGGCATATATATCAGTATTGACCACGGGAAATTCCATTGTAAAAGACCCGGGGTGAACCGACAATGATTCGACAGGGTAATTTCTGTAAAAGTTAAATTTCTAACAAAATTTTAATGATTTTTGCCGAAAAATGTAGTATAATGTATGGCGTATGATTATAAGACGACTATTTTAGAAAGGAAGGTTTCAAATATGAGCGCAAATGCAAAGCATTTACATAGCATTGATGCCGGACATTACAAAAATACTTCCGGCTGTGAAACCGAAGTTATGCCGATTCCTGACATCGTTAAGATTTCAATGTCACAGCATATCGGTGCACCTTGTAAACCTTTGGTAGCCAAAGGAGATACTGTCAAGGTAGGACAACTTATCGGCGATACGGATGCTTTTGTAAGTGCACCTATTCACTCCAGCGTATCCGGAACTGTTACAGGGATTGAAACCCAGCGTTCCGCAGCAGGAGGAAATGACACTTTAGTTGTGATCGAAACGGATAAGAAGCAGGAGATGTGCGAAGATATCAAGGTTCCTGAAGTCAATGACCTGCAGAGCTTTGTCAAAGCTGTCAGAGAGTCCGGACTTGTGGGCCTGGGCGGCGCATCTTTCCCGACACATATCAAGTACAATCCGAAAAATATCGATGAGGTACATACTTTAATCGTTAACGGCGCGGAATGTGAACCGTTCATTACCTCAGACCACAGAACCATGCTGGAAGATACACAGGATATTATCGACGGTATGAAGCTGATTATGGAGTATATCGGTCTTGATGAAGGTTATATCGGAATTGAAGAAAACAAGCCTGATGCAATTGAAAAACTGGACAGAATGTTTGCTGAACAGGGTCTTACCAATATGCACACCTTCAAGCTGCAGGCAAGATACCCTAAGGGTGCCGAACGAGTTCTGGTTTACGAAATTACAGGCAAAGAGATGAAGGCCGGTGTTCTGCCTGCAGACCTGGGCATTATTCTTTCCAATGTAACTTCCGTTGCCTTTGTGGGACAGTATTTCAGAAACGGCGTGCCTCTCATTCAGAAGAGAATGACTGTAGACGGCGATGCTGTGGCACAGCCTAAGAATATCATCGCGCCGATCGGTGCACAGATTCACGATGTAATCGGTTTCTGCGGCGGCTATAAGTCTGAGCCGAAAAAGATTCTGATGGGCGGACCGATGATGGGAAGAGCCATCTTCTCCGACGAAATGCCGATTGTAAAAAACAACAATGCAATTCTGGCATTCTCCAAAGAAAAATCCTATATTCCTGAAGAAACTGCCTGTATCAACTGCGGCAGATGCCATGCGGCATGTCCGTTTAATCTGCTGCCGACAGCTCTTGCTGACGCATATGAGCAGAGAGATGCGCAGAGACTCAGCGATTTACAGGTTATGCAGTGTATGGAATGCGGAAGCTGCTCTTTCGTATGTCCTGCAAGAAGACCTCTGGGATTCATGAACAAGCTTGGAAAAGCTGTTGTAAAGGAGGCTGGAATTAAATAATGGATAAGACATATTACAATAATCTGACCGTATCCTCCGCACCGCATCTGGTGACTACGCTGGATACAAGCAAGACAATGGCAATGGTTATTCTTGCCCTGGTACCTTCTTTCTTAGTAAGTATATATGTATTCGGATTCAGAGTTATCACGCTGACCTTGGTCTGTGTTGCAGCGTCTATGTTCTTCGAATGGGCATGGAATAAGCTGATGCACAAGAAACAGACAGTCGGAGACTTATCCGCTGCGCTGACAGGTCTTCTGATAGCGTTTAACGTTCCGTCCGGTCTGCCGTACTGGATTGCTATTGTAGGATGCTTCGTTGGAATCATCGTTATCAAGCAGCTCTTCGGCGGCATCGGTAAAAACATTGCAAACCCTGCAATCACCGCAAGAATTGTGCTGTTCATTTCTTTTGCAACCGAAATGACAACATGGCCGGTTCCGAGAATGTCCACAATTGATGCTGCAACAGGCGCAACTCCTCTGGGCGTACTTAAGGAAGGCGCAGGCGCAGATCTGCCGTCCAACATGGAAATGCTTCTGGGCTTCATCGGCGGCTCCATGGGCGAAGTTTCAGCACTGGCGCTGATTATCGGCGGTTTGTTCTTAATTTGGAAAAAAATTATTTCACCGATTATTCCTGCATGCTTTATCGGTACGGTATTCGTATTTGCACTGGTATACTACGGTGTAACCGGAAGCGATCTGGGTGCGCTGAATATGGCGGTGTTCCATATTCTTGCAGGCGGCGTAATGCTGGGCGCATTCTTTATGGCAACAGACTATGTTACGACTCCGCTGATGCCGGCAGGCAAAGTGGTATTCGGTATCGGTTGCGGTCTGATTACCATGATTATCAGAATCTGGGGACAGTATCCGGAAGGCGTATCCTTCTCCATTCTGATTATGAACTGCCTGTCACCGCTCATCGACAACTTCTTCCAGAAGAGAATGTATGGAGGTGCTAAGAAAAATGAAAAATAACACATTCAAAGAATATATTCAGCCGACTGTTGTGCTGGTAGCGATTTGTCTGGTGATTACTTTTGCACTTGCATATGTTAACTCTATCACCAAGCCGATTATCGCAGAAAACACTGCGAGGGCAGCCGACGCTTCCAGAGCGGAGCTTCTGCCTGCGGCTGAGAGTTTTGAAAAATACGAAGGCGAACTGGTTGTTACAGTTCCTGAAAAGGTTTTCGTTACAGAATGCTATGTGGCTGAGGGCGCAGGTATGGTTGTAACTGTACAGTCCTCTTCTTTCGGCGGTCTTCTGACTGAAATGGTCGGAATCGACAGTGAAGGAAAAATTACCGGTGTAAAGGTTACCGCACATGCGGATACAAAGGGTCTGGGTACAAAGGCTCACGACTCCGGTTACTTAAAACAGTATCAGGGTCTTGCAGAACTGGCAAACGCTGATAATATCAAGGGCGACTCTGCTGTAAGTTTTGTAAGCGGTGCGACAATTTCCTCCAACGGTGTTTACCAGGGTGTCTGCGCAGCACTGCAGCAGTATCAGACTGTTCAAGGAGGTGCTAACTAATGGAAAAGAAAGGAAGTAGATTAGCAGTCCTCGTCAAGGGTATCATTAAAGAAAATCCGAACCTGGTATTACTGCTGGGTACATGTCCTACTCTTGCGACCACATCCTCTGCTTTTAATGGTATGGGTATGGGTATTGCAGCAACAGCTGTATTGATTTGTTCCAACATCGTAATTTCGCTGCTGGCGAAAATTATTCCGGATAAGGTAAGAATCCCGTGTTATATTGTAGTTATTGCAGGCTTCGTAACACTGGTACAGTTTATCGTACAGGCATTTGCCGAACCGCTCTACAATTCTCTGGGCGTATTCCTGCCTCTGATTGTAGTAAACTGTATCATTCTGGGAAGAGCCGAAATGTTTGCAAACAAGAACGGCGTGCTTGATTCCGCATTAGACGGTGTGGGCATGGGCCTTGGTTTTACTCTGTCCCTGACTTTTATTGGCGCAATCAGAGAAATCATCGGAAATGGCACCATTGGTTCCGGTTTCTTCCTGGGTTCTGAAGCACTGGTTTCCAAGCTGACAATTGCAATTCCGTTTATTTCCGAGCATCCGATGCTGATTGTAGCGCTTGCTCCGGGCGGCTTCTTTATTTATGCAATCGCAATTGCCTGCGTAAATAAGATTCTGAAGGCAAAAGGAAAAACTCCGAGAGACTTCAGCTGCAAGGGATGTGCTCTGGCCAGCATGTGCAATCAGGAAAAATGTCTTTCCGAGCTGGAGGGACTCACCATCGAACAGAAAGGAGCTGAAGCATAATGGCAGAGTGGATTGGCGTTTTAATCGGCATGATTTTAGTTAACAACTATGTTCTTGCTCAATTCCTGGGTATCTGTCCGTTCCTCGGTGTATCCAAGAAGTTAGATTCGGCTGTCGGTATGGGTGTTGCCGTTACATTTGTAATGGTTCTGGCAACAGCTGCCACATGGCCGGTTATGAGAGTTCTTAATAAATTTGATATCGCATACCTGCAGACGATTGTATTTATTCTGATTATCGCTGCACTGGTACAGTTTGTAGAAATGGTTCTGAAGAAATTCATCCCGGCTCTGCACAAATCACTGGGTGTATATCTGCCGCTGATTACCACAAACTGTGCAGTTCTGGGTGTGTGCATCAATAATATTGATGCAGGCTATGGCTATGGTCTGTCTTTAATCAATGCACTGGGTGCAGGAATCGGATTCCTTCTGGCAATGATTATTTTCTCCGGAATGAGATCCAAGCTGGAAAACAATACTTCTGTTCCTGAATCTTTCCAGGGCGTACCTATTACTATGACTGCTGCCGCAATTCTGTCCCTTGCATTTATGGGATTCGGCGGTTTAGTATAAGAAGGAGGCGGAGAAAATGAATGAAATTATGACACCAGTATTATTGGTAGTAGCGCTGGGTTTTGTTTTCGCTGTTATCCTGACTATTGCTGCAAAGGTATTTTTCGTACCTGTTGATGAGACTGTAACGCTGCTGCGTGAAAAGCTTCCGGGCGCCAACTGCGGCGGCTGCGGCTTTGCGGGCTGTGATGATTATGCATCTGCTCTTGCAGCCGATCCGGAAGGTGTAGGTCCAAGCAAGTGTCCGGTCGGCGGTGCTGACTGTGCTGCTGCTCTTGCAGAAATTCTGGGTATGGAAGCAGGATCTGCTGAACCGCAGGTTGCTACTGTAATGTGTAACGGCAACAGCCAGGCTGCAAAGTCTCTGATGGAATATGAAGGCATTAAAACCTGTTCTGCTGCCGCAAATCTGTTCGGCGGTATGAATCAGTGCAAATATGGCTGTCTCGGTCTGGGTGACTGTACAAGAGCCTGCAATTTTGACGCGATTAAAATCTGCGACGGTGTTGCTGTAGTAGCCAGAGAACTGTGTACCGGCTGCGGCGCATGTGCAACGGCATGTCCTAAGAGTGTGATCAGAATTGCGCCTGCCAAGAATAAGGTTGTGGTACAGTGCCATTCCGAAGATAAGGGCGCAGCAACCAGAAAAGCCTGCAGCAACGGATGTATCGGCTGCGGCAAGTGCGTGAAAGTATGTAAGTTCGACGCAATCAAGGTTGAAAACAATCATGCGTTTATCGATCCTGAAAAGTGCAAGAACTGCGGTATGTGCGCAAAAGAATGTCCGACCAATGCAATCAATAATATGAGAGCAAAGAGAAAACCTGCTGCTCCGAAAGCAGCACCTGCAGCAAAACCTGCAGAACAGGCTGCTCCTGCCGCAAAAGCTGAAGAAGCTCCGAAGGCAGAGTAAAATTCTATATAAAAGTAACTGGAAAGTCAGCTTTATTCATGGTAGTGAAAGGCTGACTTTCCTGTATAATGATAAACAGGCTGTATAAGCTGATATATTGATAAGTCCTCTGGAAGCAAACTGCTTGTTCACTTGCAGAGGATTTTGCATTAATATAAGATAGTGCAGGCAAAGGATAATAGGGGGAGTTCTTTTAGTTTATATAATTGGAAATCATACTGCAATCTATCATATGCTATAATAAAAATAACGGAGGAAAGAGGTGCATTATGAACAATTTATTCGGTAATTTGCTGAGAAACCTGCTGGAACAGGCAGAAGTGAAGGAAAGTCAACTGGCAGAGCTTCTTAATTATGATACAACTTATATCAGCAAATGGGTCAATGGCAGTAAACTGCCTGCAGCAAGAACCTCCGACAAGGTTCTGAATATGATGTCAGATTATTTTGCGGATTATACGGATTTATCGCGCCGGGAACTGTTTTATCAGTTAAAGAAGGCCTATGACAGTGACAGTAGCTATCAATCTTTCCAATCGTATAATAACAATAAAATGTCCTTTTTAGATAATCATAAAGATTTGCTTGCATTGACCAGAGGAGCACTATTTCAGGCGCTTAAACGGAACCGCCGTCATATTTTTGTTATAGCCAGTTTTGATTTGTTTCGGTTGTATGGGACATCCTTTAAAGCTATAATACGAGAATTGCATAATGCAGGTGCGGAAAATGTGATTTTAAAGCTGGCAGTTGAAGAAGATGATTTAAAGAACTACGGACATTTCTATGCGTCTGAGATTCTCAGTTGTATCAGCGGCCTTGACTATATTGAAATGTCGATTGTATGCCGAAAAAGAGGACTGCCTAAAATTCTTGTTGTAGAAGACTTTCTTTGTATGCAGATGCTATGGAATAAAGCGGGAGAACTGGGCGCTATATTTTCGACAGAGAAGGATATTATAGATAAATTTTATCCTGTTTGTACAGAAATTCTTGACAGAGAAAAAAAGCTGCTTGATCCTGCCCCGCCAGAGAACTTGCGGAAAACCAATACACAGCTAGATTCTTATTCAGACAAACGGCAATGGCTGTTTTATAATGAACCTCCAGCATTGCTGTTTCCGGACGAGGTTATGGATTTTTTTGCAGCTGAGGCAGAAGATAAAGATTATAGAATGTATTTGACGAAGTTAAAGAATGTTTTTAATACCAGAACAAAAAAATCGAGAATAGATCTGGTTCTTTATTCCTCGGTAATTAATGATTATTTGAAAAATGGAGAAGTAAGTGTAGGAAATGTGGAACACAAACTCAGCGAGAATCAGATAAAGGAACATTTAAAATATCTGAGCAAAGTAATGTAAGAAAATTCTGATTTTCGTGTTTGGCTGATTCGAGATACTGTGGCTCTGAATGAGGAATTGCGTGAAGCCCCTTCCATTTTTATTGATACGCACTCTGTGTACATCGAGAATTCACAGAAGGGAACATGCTGTAATTTTCATATATCCACAGATCCTGTGATGCGAAAAACTTTTGAAGAATTTTTTGAGGGTATTTTGAGCCAGTCGTACTGTAGTAGAGTGGATAGTGAAGACCTTCTTCGATATTTGTAAATTTCATTAAGAAAAAATGCAAACTTGAATTTTATGAATTCAGGTTTGTATTTTTTTTGTAATTTACTTCAGATACAGTCAATTGCAGCACTGGTGAAATGTAAATATAATTAAATTAGAAATTTTAGAAAACTAAAAAAGGAGGAAAAATATGGACGATAAGAAAGTGAAACTAAGTCAGGTAATTGCAATCGGCGGAGCATTTATGGGCTTTGTTATCGGTTCCAGCTTCGCATCCGGGCAGGAATGTATGCAGTACTTCACAGGCTTTGGTGTAATCGGGAGTATTGGTGCAGGTATTATTGCATTAGTCCTTTATTCGTGGTTTGTCAGCGTGATTGTAGAAGATGGCAGATATCTTAAGCTGAACAATTCTGGGAAAATGTTTAATTTCTATCTAGGTAAACATTTGGGTTTTGTAATGGAATGGTTTACGCCGATTATGCTCTTTTTCGTATATTCGACTATGATATCCGGTGCGGGTTCAACTTTTGAAGAGTATTACGGTGTAAACGGAAATATTGGAAGAGCCTTAATGATTGTTGCATCCTTGGGGACTGTTCTTCTCGGATTGAACAAGCTGGTGAAGATTGTGGGCTATATCGCACCGGTACTTCTGGTTGTTACAATGGTAATCGGAGCTTTGTCTATTTTAAATAATCCCGCCGGAATTGCCGAAGCAGATCAGAATTTGAAGCAGGTCGAAGTGAATACAAACTTTAATAACTGGGCTTTATCCGGCTTTATGTATGCTGCATATACAGTAACAGGTGTAGTGCCATATCTTGCTGATATTGGAAAGTCTACTGCAACCAATAGAAAAAATTCTTTATGGGGAGGTATTTTTGGAGGCGGTGCTTTTCTTATCGCGGTTATGATTTTGAATTTCGGATTGCTGGCTAATATCCTGGATGTTTATAATCTTGAAATTCCATCATTGTTTGTAGCTGCACAGCTTAGTCCGATATTTGGTGATATTTTCTCTGTGCTGTTGCTTTTGGGAATTTATACTACAGCGGTACCGATGCTGTATACAGTTTGTAACAAGATTTCTTCCGATTCAAGGAGTAAAGCATATAGAATTGCAGCTGTAATTACTGCTTTTGTAAGTGTTTTCGGTGGACAGTTGTCATTCTCGACAATGATCAGCATTATCTATCCGATTTCCGGATACGCGGGGGTGGTAATTTTTGCAGGAATGATTTATACGAAATATATTAAAAAGAAAAAATATGAAGATTTTGATGAAAATGATGTTCTGATAAAAAGTATTAGAGCAAGATAAGGAGGATGTATATGAAAAAAGTATTGGTAACAGGAGGCACACAGGGTGTCGGTCTCGCAACAGTAAATTTACTGCTGGAACAGGGTTATGAAGTTCATATTACATATCGCCGTTCAGCAGGAAAAGCCGAAGAACTGATGAAGGAATATCCGGGCAGAGTTTTTGCCTATAAACTGGATCAGGGGAATTTGAATGAAATTGTAAATGCAGACTGGTTAACAGAGCATGATTGGTATGGCGTAGTGTTCAATGCAGCTTTGGGATCCGGAACTGTAAAGGAATATGCGGAACAGGGGGATCCGCTGAAGGCGGCTAACGATATAGCTATGATGCATGTAAATGCGCTTGGACCTTTATGGATTTACAAGAAAATTGAACCGACCCTTCTGAAAAAGGAGACGCCAAGCAAGCTGGTATTTATGTCATCTGTAGGCGGTGGTATTGCCTGCTTCCCTAAATTCACTTTAAGTGACGGAATGAGTAAATGTGCGGTAGCATATCTTGCGAAACAAGTAGCGGCTGAAAATACCCATACATTGATTGATGTATTTTGTATCAGTCCGGGTGCGATTGAAACACCGATGTTTTATTCCAGTACATTAAAAGGGATGAGTGAGGAAGAAAGAAAAGCATTTGATGCAGCACAAGCGAAAAAAAGACTGATTCAGCCGGAAGAAATTGCTTTCTGGATTGGAGAACTGATGAGACCGGAATCAACCCTTATGCATGGTGCGAATATCGATGCAACTATGGGTCTAGGCGTTCGTCCGGGAATTCAGACTGAAGCAGGATTAGAGCATAATTAAAAAAAGTAGGAAAGGAGAAAAGAAATGCTGGAATTTTTATCAGAACGAGGTAAGAATTGGGTAAGAACACTGCCTCCGTTAGTGAAAGCTCATTTTGATAATTTTTATAATATGTATGATAAGGATACGAATCCCGGCGGTCTGATTAACATGGGTACAGCAGAAAGTCATCTTGTTAATAAAGAAGTCTGTGATTTACTGAGAAAATCAGCAGAGAGAATGGATTTGACAGGATATAATATCCATTATAATAAATTCGAAGGAAGTGACGAGTTTCGAGCTGCAATTGCAGAACACTGGCAGAAGATTATTTTCGGCGTTGATTCGGAAGTTAAGATGACGAAAGATAATGTTGCAACCTGTGCCGGATGTACTGTGGCCTTGGAGACGCTGGCAATGCTGCTGGCAGAGCCGGGGGATGTATTTCTGATTCCGGCACCGTATTATTCCAGTTTTGTAGACGATATCGGCGATCGCGCAGGGGTAATTACTGTAGGAGTGCCTTGCGATGAAAATCTAGATAGAGCCGGATTTGAGAAAGCTTTTGAAGAGGTGGAAAAGGAAGGCAAGAGAGTTAGAGCAGTACTGTTTTCTTCACCAAATAATCCGATTGGTACTGTATATAAGAAAGGGGCGATACAGAATGTGATTGATTTTGCTATGAGTCATGATATTGATATTATATCAGATGAAATTTACGCACAAACTGTATTTGACCCTGAAGCTGAATTTATTAGTACGATGAAGCTAGTTCCGACGGCTTATCGGCACAGGGTTCATGTGACCAGTAGTTTTGCAAAGGATTTTGTTTTATCAGGTTTTAGAACAGGAATGTGTTTTTCTTTCAATCCAAGTATTATTCAGGGATTTGCATCGATTATTTACTACTCATGTGTATCGTCTCATACACAGTCCCTTTTAACAGCGATGCTGAAGTCACCAGAGCTGCCGGAGGTTATGGAGCTTTCTAGGCAGAGGTTGAAACTGGCATATGAGATTTTTGCACAGGGGTTGAGAGAGATGGAGATTCCTGTTATGAAGGCGCAGGCAGGAATATTCGTCATGGCTGATTTTTCAGAGTATCTTGCAAATCGAGAATTTTCTCAGGAACAGGTGCTTTGGGAGAAAATCTATAATGAATTGATGATTAATGTATCACCGGGGCGATTGTTCGGTTGTGATAGACCGGGATGGTTCCGAGCATGCTATGCGTTTGACAGGGAGACTGTGGAAGAGGCCTGCCGCAGATTGAAAAAACTTAAAAAATAAACAGGCCCCTTTAAAATAATATGTATACAACCGGAAAATCTCCCGAATGCCGTTTAAAGGGAGATTTTCTGTTAAGGAAATGTAAATAAGAATTGGATGCTAATCACAATTTTATAATGCGGATAGATATAAATTGAAAAAAATTCCAAAAATCAAGACTTTGGAGAAAAAGTATAGTATAATTCATAGTAGAGGTGAGAATTGATTTATCCCTGAAAAGAAAATCAGATTCTTGCCTCTTTTAATTATTCGGGAAATGTGTTTTATATTTCCGAATGCTTTTGCTGAGAGAACAGAGCATATGAGCCTGTTCTCTTTTTCTTTTGAAAAAAGGAGGCGGTTATATGTCAAGAAACAATGAACGAAAAGCAAACAGAACGGCGCCGGATTCTCTGTTCCGACGCCTGTTCTCCACACCGGAAAAAGTGATTGAGCTGTACAATGCATTGGAAGGTACGGATTACGGTCCGGATACGCCGGTGGATTTAACTACTCTTCAGGAAGTCCTTTTCAGCGACAGAAAAAATGATTTGGGTTTCGGTATTGATTCTCATTATGTTATTTTAGCAGAACATCAACATTCGCTTCGCTCATTCCTTCGGTCGCAATGCTCCCTACGCTGTCCGTTTCTCCAAGCCGGCTGAAGCCGGGGCGAAAAGGCAATCCACAATATGCAGGAATATGCCTTTGCGCCAGCTGGGGTATATTGCAAGAACACTGGAAAAGATAGTGCCTGATCCGGAAATTTACAGCGCCGCAGTGAGAAAAATACCGATTCCCGAATTCTATGTTCTTTATACAGGAGAAGCACCTTGGAACGATAAAGTTCTGAGGTTGTCGGATTCCTTTGACTTGAAAACAGATGGTGAAAAAATCCCGGAAAATTCGATGGAACTGGTGGTAAAAGTCATCGACCTGCGGTATACTGAAGATAATGAAATCTTAAAGAGAAGCAGTACGCTTTCCGGCTACAGTCTACTGCTGAGCTATGTGCGTGAAAACCGCAAAAAAGGTATGAGCGCAGAGAATGCAATTGATGAGGCAGTAGCCCGCTGTATCAGAGAAGATGTACTTGCAGATTTCCTGAAGAATAATAAGGAGGTGTCCAATATGATATTAGGCGAAGGCGTAACAGACGAAGAAATCATCGCAGTCAGAGAGAGGGACGCCAGAAACGAAGGAATTGCTGAGGGAGAATTCCGTAACAACATATTGATACAAAAACTCATAGATGCAGGCAGAATTGATGATTTACGCAGAAGTGTTGCAGATGAAGCCTATAAGAAAAAGCTTTATGAGGAATTTGGCTTGTAAAGGATCTAAATTTATTTTGTAATTGCGGGAAATAGAGTGTCGCGGCATTTTTTACACAATAATACGGAGTGTTTAATTTGGAAGAGAGGAGTACGGCTGTCAATTTGCAGTGTGTTCCTCTTTTACATTTCTGAAGAATTCTTAAAAGTTTCGTTATCTATCGACAAATTTAGCCGCGCATAGTAAAATGGTAAGGCTAAATACCTTTTGCAAGTTTGCGGAAGAAAGATTACGGCCGGCGGTAATTTGCCGGAACTTGCCGGGAAACTATAGAAATTTTGAGGATATATAATAAATATGAGAAGTGACAGACATCGGAATAAAGAAAAAAACAATACGGGTTTCAAGCGGTTTACGAGATTCTGGGCGATATTTTATCTCTTGTCTGCGGCAGTCTTTTTCGGTGTTTTGATTTATGCGGATGTACTGACTTTTGAATATTTGTGCATTGCCGGGGGGATTCTGCTGGTGACGGTGCTGCTGTTTTTTCCGGCGCTGTTTTTCAGGAACTTCAAGAAATCCAGAAAGATTATCTCTCTGATTCTTACAACGGTTTTGATAGCCGTTTATGGAGTCGGTATCGCATATATGAACGGGACTTTGGATTTCTTCGATAAGATTACGGCAAAGAAGGTGCAGACGGAGCCGTTTTATGTACTTGCACAGGCGGACAACGGAGATTATGGGGAAAACGAATCTGCGCTTCAGGGAAAAACGATACAGACATATATGACTACGGAGCGGGATTATTCGGAAGCTAAAAATCTTTTGAGTGCGGATATGCAGACAGAATACGAACTGTCTGAAGAACTGGAGGAACTGGCGGCAGGACTATCCGACGGGACTTTTGAAACCATTCTTGTCAGTGACGCGCATTATACGACGATGTGCAGTGAAATCAGCGGTTTTAAGGAAGGCTCAAAGATTATATATACTGTAAAGGTTCCGGTTGAAAGCAGAGATATAGCTAAGGATGTGGATGTAACAAAGGATTCCTTCAACATATATGTCAGCGGACTGGATACGGAAGGCAGTATTGATGTCATTTCCCGTTCCGATGTAAATATGATTGTGACAGTTAACCCGAAGGCGCATAAAGTGCTTCTGACTTCGATTCCGCGAGACTATTATATAGAACTTCCGGGAGTCGGCGCAAAGGACAAGCTGACGCATACGGGAAACCACGGAATCGAGGAAACCGTTGCCGCAGCGGAAAAACTGACGGGGCTTGATATAAATTATTATGTCAAGGTTAATTATACAACAGTGACGGAGCTGGTAAATGCAATCGGCGGTATTGAAGTGACTTCCGACTATACCTTTGTAACGCACGGAATGGGGGTATATTACGAGTTTTACGAAGGGGTCAACCAGCTGGACGGTTCCCGCGCCTTAGCCTTTGCGAGAGAGCGAAAATCTTTCAGTGACGGCGATTTCCAGAGGAATAAGAATCAGCAGCTGGTTCTGGAGGGCATATTGAAAAAAGCTATGTCCAGTACAACCATTCTGACAAAGTATACCGATATTCTTGATGCGGTAGAGAACTGCGTGGAAATCAATATGTCTCAAAAAGATATCAAGAAGTTGATCAAAATGCAGCTGGACGGAATGCCTTCCTGGGATATTAAAAAGCAGAGTATTATAGGGGACATCGGAAGCGAAGCCTGCTATATGGACGGGCTGAATCTCTATGCTTCGGTTGTGATTCCCGATGAAGAAAGCGTTATCAAAGCGGTGGACAAGATTGTAGCCGTGATGGAGGCTGGAAAAGAGGAGTAAAACACCCTCTGTGCAAAGAATTTGAAAGATATGAAAAGATATTTTGAGACCTTTTTAAAGTAATTTCAAAAAACCATTGACATTGACATTCTGCTTTAGTATACTTAATAGGCAACTTTATGATTATTAGTAACAGAGCTGGTTAAACCCGGCTCTGAATTTTGAGTTAAAACGGAGGACAATCAAGATGAGAGTGAAAGTTACATTAGCATGCACAGAATGCAAGCAGAGAAACTACAACACTATGAAAAACAAGAAGAACGATCCTGACAGAATCGAACTGAAGAAGTACTGCAAATTCTGCAAGAAAGAAACTCTTCACAAAGAGACTAAATAAGGAGAATCTATCATGGCAAACAAAGACCAAGCCAAGAAGGCTAAGAAATCCGGCGGCGCCAAAGAGTATTTCAAAGGCATTAAACTGGAAATGAGCAAGGTTGTATGGCCGACTAAGAAAGAACTCGGCACATTTACAGGTGTAGTACTTGCAACCTGCGCCGTTTTCGCACTGGGCTTCTGGTTAATTGATACAGGTGTGCTGGCAGCTTTAAGAGAAGTGCTGAACATCACGCTGAACTAATTTAAAGAAGAAGGTACGAAATATGTCTGATATTGAAAATAACAATGTGGCATCTCCTTTAATGGGAGAGGGCATCAGAGGCGACGGCCAGGCCAAATGGTATGTGGTGCATACTTATTCGGGTCACGAAAACAAAGTAAAAGTGAATATCGAGAAAATGGTTGAGAACCGCGGTATGCAGGATTTGATCTTGGACATCATCGTGCCGACAGAAGACAGAGTCGAAATCAAAGACGGTCAGCGTAAAATCAAAACCAGGAAAATGTTTCCCGGTTATGTAATTATAAAGATGATTGTCACCAACGAATCCTGGTATCTTGTAAGAAACACACAGGGTGTTACCGGGTTCGTCGGTCATGGCTCCGACCCGATTCCTCTTACTGATGAGGAAGTCGCCAGAATGGGAATCGAAAAAGTTTACATCGATCTGGATGTTGAAGTCGGTGACACAGTACGGGTTATCAGCGGACCTTTCGAAAGCTTCATGGGTGAAGTGACCGAGATCAGCAAAGAAAAACAGGTACTGACGGTTAAGGTTTCAATGTTCGGTAGAGATACACCTGTTGAACTTGAGTTTGGACAGGTAGACAAACTGTAGTTTTACTGCAGAGAAAGGAGAAGAGAAATGGCTAAGAAAGTTGAAGGTTACATCAAACTTCAGATTGCAGCCGGAAATGCTACTCCAGCACCTCCAGTAGGTCCTGCACTGGGTCAGAAGGGCGTGAACATCATGGACTTCTGCAAACAGTTCAATGCAAGAACACAGGATCAGCCGGGTATGGTTATTCCGGTAGTAATCACAGTATATGCAGACAGATCTTTCACATTTGTGACTAAGACTCCGCCGGCAGCAGTATTACTGAAGAAGGCAGCAGGTCTGGATGCAGCATCCGGAGAACCTAACAAGAAAAAGGTTGCTACTCTGACATATGCTCAGGTAGAAGAAATCGCTAAAACAAAGATGCCTGACCTGAACGCAGCAACTCTTGAAGCAGCAACAGATATGATCAAGGGTACTGCAAGAAGCATGGGTATCGTAGTTGAAGACTAAGAAGATGGGAGACCGGGTGTAAAGACCGGTTGCTAACACCACAAGGAGGTAAACAATATGCCAAAGAGAGGCAAAACTTACAAAGAGGCAGTTGCAAAGTTTGACAAAACTCAGCTGCACGAAGTTTCCGAAGCTATGAAATTAGCAGTTGAAACTTCAAGAGCCAAGTTCGATGAAACTGTTGAAGTTCACGTAAAGCTTGGTGTTGACGGAAGACACGCTGACCAGCAGGTAAGAGGCGCACTGGTGCTCCCGCACGGAACTGGCAAGAGCGTAAAAGTATTAGTATTTGCAAAAGGCCCTAAGGCTGAAGAAGCTGAAAAGGCCGGTGCTGATTATGTCGGAGCTGAAGAACTGGCTCAGAAGATTCAGACTGAAAACTGGTTCGATTTCGATGTAGTTGTCGCTACACCTGATATGATGGGTGTTGTCGGCAGACTGGGTAAGATTTTGGGTCCTAAGGGCCTGATGCCAAACCCTAAATCCGGCACTGTAACTATGGATCTTGAAAAAGCGCTTGCAGACATCAAGGCTGGTAAAGTTGAGTATCGTCTGGATAAGCAGAACATTATCCATACTCCAATCGGAAAGAGCTCTTTCGGTCCTGAAAAACTGGAAGAAAACTTCCGGGCTCTGATGGAAGCAATCGTTAAAGCTAAACCGGCTACTGCAAAAGGTCAGTATCTGAGAAGCGTAACAGTTGCAGCAACTATGGGTCCTGGAGTAAAGGTAAATCCGGCTCTGATTGGTTAATCAAAACTGAATTTGAATTTTAACCGTAGACAGCGGGTGTCTTTTCAGACTCAATTTCCCGCCGAGGTACAATATATAGATATTGACCCTGTCTGCGAGGACAGGGTTGTTTTATTGAGTACCAGATTCGTGAACTGCTCTTGGGGCGGTTCCAGAAAGGAGAACAGATAATAATGTCAGTAGAAGCAAAACAGCAGAAACAGGTTATCATCGATGAGATTAAAGCAAAGCTGGAAAATGCACAGTCCGCAGTTGTAATCGACTATATGGGCATCAATGTTGCAGAAGCAGATGCTATGAGAAAAGCTCTTCGTGAAGCCAATGTAGACTACACTGTTTACAAGAATACTTTAATCAAGAGAGCGATTGAAGGAACTGATTATGCTCCTCTTGCAGAAGTTCTGGACGGACCGAGTGCACTGGCTGTCAGCACAGAAGATGCAACAGCTCCGGCAAGAACAATCAACGAGCTGATTAAGAAATACAAAAAAATGGAATTCAAAGCAGGTGTTGTAGAAGGTACTTACTACGATAAAGCAGGTATCGAACAGATTGCAGACATTCCGTCCAGAGATGTACTCATTGCTAAATTTATGGGCAGCATCCAGTCTCCGGTAAGCAAGTTCGTAAGAACTCTGGCTGCTATTGCAGAAGAAAAAGAGGCTTAATTTCTGAAAAAGACCGCAGCGTTATGCAGGCGGCATGATTATTGAAACAAAACCAAAATTATAAAGGAGAAAAGAAAATGAATAAAGAACAGATCATTGAAGCTATCAAAGCGATGTCCGTTTTAGAATTAAACGAATTAGTTAAAGCTTGCGAAGAAGAATTCGGCGTATCCGCAGCAGCTCCGGTAGCAGTTGCAGGTGCAGCAGCAGGCGCAGCAGCAGAAGAAGAACAGACTGAATTCACTGTAGTTCTGGCTGAAGTAGGCAGCGAAAAGATTAAGGTAATCAAGGCTGTAAGAGAAGTAACCGGCTTAGGTCTGAAGGAAGCTAAGGAAGTTGTAGACGGTGCTCCTTCCAACATCAAAGAAGGTGTTGACAAGGCTGAAGCTGAAGCAATCAAGGCTCAGCTGGAAGAAGTTGGCGCTAAGGTTGAACTGAAATAGTTTCAGGCTGACATTTTGCTTATGCAGGGCTGCATACCGGATTTTCGGTGTGCAGCCCTTTTTCGTATTTTTGGCAGCAGGTGAAAGATGCGAAAAGGGTGAAGGGTCTATCCCGACCCTTTTCGATGCTTGACAGCAACCGGGGAAGTATATCAAAAATATAAATCGCAAAATTGTAAAATTTTCCGGATAAGCTTGACTATTTGACAAGAATATGGTATCATAATAGACTGCCACGCAAATGTAAACTGTTAAGATATAAGGAGTGATAAAAATGCCAAAACCTATCAAAGTAGGTAGAAAAGATCGTATGACATTTTCCAAAATCAATGAAGTCGGTCAGATGCCAAATTTGATTGAGATTCAGACCAGCTCTTATGACTGGTTTATTAAAGAAGGTCTTCGTGAAGTTTTTGAAGACATTTCCCCAATCAGAGATTATGCAGATAATCTGATTTTAGAATTCATCGATTACTCCCTGAACGACCCTCCGAAGTATGAGCAGGAGGAATGTAAGGAGAGAGATGTAACATACGCAGCTCCGCTGAAGGTCAGAGTCAGACTTGTTAATAAAGAAACCGGCGAGGTTAAGGAACAGGAAGTATTCATGGGAGATTTCCCTCTGATGACAGAAAAGGGTACTTTCATTTACAATGGCGCAGAGCGTGTTATTGTAACACAGCTGGTGCGTTCTCCGGGGCCTTATTACAGTGTCGAAACCGATAAGTCCGGAAACAAGCTGTACTCAACCCAGATTATCCCGAATCGTGGGGCATGGCTGGAATACGAAACAGACTCTAACGAGATTATTTCCGTGAGAGTTGACAGAACCAGAAAACAGCCGCTGACTACGCTTTTAAGGGCTTTGGGAATCAGCTCCGATAAGGAAATCATCGACATCTTCGGTGAAGATCCGAGACTTCTGAAAACCTTGGAAAAAGATACAACCAATGACTACGAAAGTGGTCTGAAAGAAATATATAAAAAGCTGAGACCGGGCGAACCGCCGACAGTGGACAGTGCCAGATCACTGATCAATTCGCTGTTTTTTGATGCGAAGAGATATGATCTTGCCAAAGTGGGAAGATATAAGTACAACAAGAAACTGGGACTTTCCAACAGACTGGCGGAAGCAGTTGCTGCGGAAGATGTTATTGATCCGAATACCGGTGAAATTCTGGCAGAAGCAGGTCAGAAAATCAGTCGCGCACTGGCAAGACAGATTCAGAATGCCGGTGTGGAATTTGTTATGGTTTACGGTAAAGATGATGAGAGCAAGACTACAAAAGTCATCGGCAGCCGTTTCGTTGAGCTTGCACAGTATGTGAACTTTGACACAACCGGCTTAAAAGTCGCGGATCAGGTCTATTATCCTGTACTGATGGAGATTCTGGAGCAGTGTGAAGGAGAAGAAGATCTTAAGAAGACGCTTGTCAGCCGCAGAAATGAGCTGTCTCCGAAGCATATTATCATGGAAGATATCATCGCTTCGGTCAGCTATATTCTGAACCTGAATTACGGCATCGGTAATATCGACGATATCGACCATCTGGGTAACAGAAGACTGCGTACTGTGGGAGAACTTCTGCAGAACCAGTTCCGTATCGGTCTTGCCAGAATGGAAAGAGTCGTAAAAGAGAGAATGACCATTCAGGACATTGAAGTGACTACACCGCAGGCTCTGATGAATATCAGACCTGTTACAGCGGCAATTAAAGAATTCTTCGGAAGTTCTCAGCTGTCTCAGTTTATGGACCAGAACAACCCTCTGGCAGAACTGACTCACAAGAGAAGACTTTCCGCACTGGGACCGGGCGGTCTTTCCAGAGAAAGAGCCGGCATGGAAGTTCGAGATGTACACCAGTCCCATTACGGAAGAATGTGTCCGATTGAAACACCGGAAGGTCCGAACATCGGTCTGATTGGTTCCCTGACTACTTACGGCATTATTGACGAATACGGATTCATTGAGACGCCGTACAGAGTTGTGGACAAGAAGACCGGTATTGTTACCGATGAAATCAGATATATTTCCGCAGATGAAGAAGAACTGCTGATTATTGCACAGGCCAACGAGCCTCTGGACGAAGAAGGACATTTCGTTAATGCCAAGGTTGCAGGCCGTGGTGTCGGCGGTGAAATTGCCATGTTCCCGAGAGAAGTCGTAGATATGATGGACGTTTCTCCGAAGCAGGTAGTATCCGTTGCGACAGCTATGATTCCGTTCCTGGAAAACGACGACGCCAACCGTGCTCTGATGGGTTCCAACATGCAGCGTCAGGCAGTGCCGCTTCTGGTAACAGAAGCGCCTTATGTCGGCACAGGTATGGAATACAAAGCGGCAAGAGACTCCGGCGTTGTAGTTTTAGCAAAACATGCAGGTACTGTTGAATTTGTCGATGCTGAAAGAATTGCAATCAGAAGAGACGACAACAATGGTCTTGATGAATATAAATTACTGAAATTTAAGCGTTCCAACCAGGGAACCTGTATCAACCAGAGACCGATTGTATCCCACGGCGAGCATATCGAAGAGGGAGAAGTGATTGCAGACGGTCCTTCCACAGACCTGGGTGAAATTGCTCTGGGCAAGAACCTGCTGATTGGTTTTATGACATGGGAAGGTTATAACTACGAGGATGCGATCATTCTGAACGAAAGACTTCTGATGAATGATGTGCTGACTTCCCTGCATATTGTCGAATATGAAGCAGAAGCCAGAGATACCAAGCTGGGACCTGAAGAAATCACCCGCGATATTCCGAATGTGGGCGATGAGGCTCTGAAGGATCTGGACGAAGAAGGTATCATCAGAATCGGTGCGGAAGTTGATTCTACGGATATTCTGGTCGGCAAAGTAACTCCGAAGGGAGAAAACGATCTTTCCGCGGAAGAAAGACTGCTTCGCGCTATTTTCGGTGAAAAGGCGAGAGAAGTCAGAGATACCTCTCTGCGTGTGCCTCACGGCGAAACAGGTATCGTAGTAGATGTAAAAATCTTTACCAGAGAAAACGGCGACGAGCTGCCGCCGGGTGTAAACAAGCTGGTAAGATGTTATATTGCAACAAAGAGAAAAATCAATGTCGGCGATAAGATGGCGGGAAGACACGGAAATAAGGGTGTTATTTCCAGAATTCTGCCGGAAGAAGATATGCCGTTCAAAGAAGACGGTGAACCGCTGCAGGTAATGCTGAACCCTCTGGGCGTACCTTCCCGAATGAATGTAGGGCAGGTGCTGGAGGTGCATCTTGGACTTGCGGCAAAGACGAAAGGCTGGTACATTGCCACTCCGGTATTTGACGGCGCAACCGAAAAAGATATCAGAGAAATGCTGGTTGACTGCGGTTTCTCCGAAACCGGTAAGCTGAGACTCAGAGACGGCAGAACGGGCGAATGGTTCGATAACCCTGTAACTGTAGGCTATATGTATATGCTGAAGCTTCACCATCTGGTAGACGATAAGATTCACGCAAGAAGTACCGGTCCTTATTCTCTGGTAACACAGCAGCCTTTGGGCGGTAAAGCGCAGTTCGGCGGTCAGCGTTTCGGAGAAATGGAAGTATGGGCGCTGGAAGCATACGGCGCTGCATATACCCTGCAGGAAATTCTGACTGTAAAATCCGACGATATCGTAGGTCGTGTACAGACTTACGAAGCAATCGTAAAGGGCGAGAATATTCCTGAGCCGGGCATTCCGGAATCCTTTAAGGTACTGATTAAAGAAATGCAGTCCCTTGCGCTTGATGTGAGAGTGCTGACAGAAGACAACGAAGAAATTCAGATTAAAGAAGTATCCGAATACGAAGATGTTTCCGGTATCGAAGGCATTATGGAAGTGGATGCGGAAATGGAAAGCGAAGAAAAATTATTTGCAGAGGGATTTACAGAAGAGACCCCTGACGACGACATGACCGGCAGTAACTTTGCAGATGATGAGTTTTAAGAAAGGGGAGGAAATCTTTGACTGAGAATGTAAATAAGAACGCAAACAATTTTGAATTGCATAACTTTGAATCTTTACAGATCAAGCTGGCGTCCACAGAGAAGATTCTGGAATGGTCACACGGCGAAGTTACCAAGCCGGAGACGATTAACTACAGAACTCTGAAGCCGGAAAAAGACGGTTTATTCTGCGAAAAGATTTTCGGACCTATGAAGGACTGGGAATGTCACTGCGGAAAATACAAGAGAATCAGATATAAAGGTATTGTCTGCGACCGCTGCGGCGTAGAAGTTACCAAGGCAAAGGTAAGAAGAGAGAGAATGGGTCACATTAAGCTGGCTGCTCCTGTTTCTCATATCTGGTATTTCAAGGGAATTCCTTCCAGAATGGGACTGATTCTGGATATCACGCCGAGAAATCTGGAAAAAGTCTTATATTTTGCCGCATATATTGTAACCGATCCCGGAGATACCGGCCTTGGGTACAAGGAAATTCTCTCCGAAATGCAGTACAGAGAGGCAAGAGACAAGTACGGAAACGACTTTAAGGCTGCTATGGGTGCTGAAGCGGTCAGAGAACTTCTTTCTCAGATTGACCTTGACGAGCTGTCTGCAAGCCTTCGTGAAAAGCTGAAAGATGCCAGCGGACAGAAGAAAGTAAGAATTGTAAGACGGCTTGAAGTTGTAGAAGCCCTGAGACTTTCCGGCAATAAACCGGAATGGATGGTGCTGGAGGTAATTCCTGTAATTCCGCCTGATCTGCGTCCTATGGTACAGCTGGACGGCGGCAGATTTGCAACTTCCGACCTGAATGATTTATACAGAAGAGTAATCAACAGAAACAACAGACTGAACAGGCTGCTGGAGCTGGGAGCGCCTGATATTATTGTCAGAAACGAAAAGAGAATGCTGCAGGAAGCTGTAGACTCTCTGATTGACAACGGCAGACGCGGAAGACCTGTAACAGGTCCGGGCTCCAGACCTCTCAAGTCTCTGTCCGATATGCTGAAGGGTAAACAGGGTCGTTTCAGACAGAACCTTCTGGGTAAGCGTGTAGACTATTCCGGACGTTCCGTAATCGTAGTAGGACCGGAGCTGAAATTCTATCAATGCGGTCTGCCTAAGAAAATGGCGCTGGAACTGTTCAAGCCTTTCATTATGAAAGAGCTGGTAGAGCAGGGTTATGCACATAATATTAAAAATGCCAAGAGAATGGTTGAAAAGGTAAGACCTGAAGTCTGGGATGTATTGGAAAGCGTAATCAAAGAACATCCTGTAATGCTCAACCGTGCGCCGACTCTGCACAGACTGGGTATTCAGGCATTTGAACCGGTACTGGTTGAAGGTAAAGCGATTAAGCTGCACCCGCTGGTTTGTACTGCGTTCAACGCCGACTTCGATGGAGACCAGATGGCAGTGCATGTGCCGCTTTCCGTAGAAGCGCAGGCAGAAGCCAGATTCCTGATGCTCTCTATCAACAACATTCTTGCTCCGAAAGACGGCTCCCCAATCACTACGCCTACACAGGATATGATTCTGGGCGCTTATTACCTGACTTATCCTGGAACTTGCAAGAAGGTTGAGATTGTCGACGGCAAAGAAAAAGTATCTTATGATAAAGATGAATTTAACGATGCGAAGGCGACAGAGGCTCACAAGGCGGAAGGCTTTGAGCGTGTACCTGAAAAGGGAGACGGCAAGGTATTTACCGATCTGGATGAAATGCTGATGGCATATCAGGACGGCGTAGTCGGTATTCATGCTAAGGTTAAGGTAAGAATGTACCTTGACGAAAACGACAAGAGAGGTCGCCTGGTTGAATCCACTGTCGGAAGATTTATCTATAACCAGGAAATTCCGCAGGATTTAGGTTTTGTGGACAGAAATTCCGATCCGTATGCACTGGAAGTTGACTTCCTCTGCGACAAGAAAAAGCTGGGCGCAATTATCGATAAGTGCTACAAAGCTCACGGAAACACCGGTACAGTTATTATGCTGGACTACATTAAGGATATGGGTTACCACTATTCCACAAAAGCGGCAGTAACCATCGGTGTGGACGATATGAAGATTCCTGACAATAAGTGGGATATCGTAGATGCGTCTCAGAAAGAAGTTGAAAAATACGAAAAAGCTTTCAGAATGGGTCTGATTTCCAACTCTGAAAGATATGATAAAGTTATTGAAATCTGGAATAAGACAACAGACGATGTTGCAGATGCTCTGATGGAATCCTTAGAGCCTAAGAACAACCTGAACATCATGGCGACTTCCGGAGCTCGAGGCAGCAAGAGCCAGATTCGTCAGGTCGGCGGTATGCGTGGTCTGATGGCAAATGCTGCGGGCCGTACTGTAGAAATTCCGATTAAGGCTAATTTCCGTGAAGGTCTTTCTATTTTGGAATACTTCATTTCATCAAACGGCGCTCGTAAGGGTCTGACCGATACTGCGCTGCGTACCGCCGACTCCGGTTACCTGACCAGAAGATTGGTCGATGTTTCTCACAATGTGATTGTAAGAGAATTTGACTGCGGTACCGACGAAGGTGTGGAGGTGCGCGCTTTCACTGACGGAAAAGAAGTGATTGAGCCGCTGAACCAGCGTATTGCAGGAAGAACCGCTCTTCTTGATATTGTGAATCCGCAGACCGGTGAAGTCATTGTGGAACAGGGTGAAGAGATTACAGACGAACAGGCAATGGAAGTTGTCAACGCTGGTATTGAGTCTGTTGCAATCCGTTCCGTTATGACCTGTCATTCCAGAACAGGTGTCTGCGCTAAGTGCTACGGACGCAATCTGGCAACAGGTGAAGATGTTAATATCGGTGAATCTGTCGGTATTACAGCTGCACAGTCCATCGGTGAGCCGGGTACACAGCTGACCATGAGAACCTTCCACTCCGGCGGTGTCGCAGGTTCCGATATCACACAGGGTCTTCCGAGAGTTGAGGAGCTTTTCGAGGCAAGAAAACCGAAAGGTCTTGCTGAAATCTGCGAAGCCAACGGTCATGTTATCGATATTCAGCCGAGAAGTGACAACAAGACGGAGGTTATCGTAAGAGGTGACGACGGCGAAGACAGAACTTATGTGGTTTCTTACGGCGCAAGACTTGCGGTCAAGAAAGACGATTACATTCTGGCCGGCGGAAATATCACCAGCGGTCCTCTGAATCCGCATGATATTCTGAGATTAAACGGTGTAGAAGGCGTTTATCAGTATCTGCTGAAAGAAGTTCAGCGTGTATATAAAAACCAGGGTGTAGATATCAACGATAAGCATGTCGAAGTTATCGTAAGCCAGATGCTGTCCAAGTTCAAAATCGAAGATGCGGGAGATACGGATCTGCTGCCGGGCGGACTTTACAGCAAGTTTGAAATCAGAGAAGCTAACGAAGCGGCTCTTGAAGCAGGCGGTGAACCTGCCAAGGCAAAACAGATGCTTCTGGGTATTACCAAGGCATCTCTGGCAACCAACTCCTTCCTGTCCGCAGCATCTTTCCAGGAAACTACAAGGGTCCTGACCGATGCGGCAATTAAGGGCAAGAACGACAAGCTGATGGGACTTAAAGAAAATGTAATCATCGGTAAGCTGATACCTGCGGGTACCGGTATGAAACGCTATAAGAATATCGATGTTGACTATGGTGTTAACGAAGAATTTATGCGTGAATATGCCCGCTACCAGGAAGAAGCTGCCGAGGCAGATGCAGAAGAGGAATTTACAGAAGCTGTCAGCCTTGAAGAAGCAGAAGGTACCGAAATCACAGAAGTCTGCGAAGTAACCGCAGATGGAGAAATTCTGGAGCCTACTGAATTCGCAGAAACGGCAGATGTAAAAGAGTCTGATATCACAGAACTTGAATAATACAAAAGTGTATAATTTATTTTATACGGCAGGCAGTCTATAGGATTGCCTGCTGTATTTTTATGGTGTGCTCGGCGAGCGCACATTCTAATGGGTGAAAGTCCCGAATCCG
>CALBGO010000111.1 GCA_937894585.1 uncultured Eubacterium sp. | reverse complement strand
CAACTCTCTCTGTCAATACCCTTTTTTATCTTTTTTTACTTTTCTCTGCTTTTTTCCACAGATTTCGCTAAGACCTGTCCCTTTTCGACAGAAAGCCGGGGGAAGCAAGTTTTCTTTTTAGCCTTCTCCGAAGTAATTCAACAATAACTAATCTGCTGCTTATCTCTCTTCTTTGTATATCCTGTTTAAATTCTTACCAGACCCTGCAGTTCCTCCAGCCGTTTCTTGTTCATCGGTTTCATATCGGCAAGTTTATACGGAATCCCCAGTTTTTCGTATTTCCTTACAGCCATATTATGATATCCGAGCAGTTCAACCCGGTCAATATGTCTGATTCTCCGCAAAAATGAGTTAAGCTGTTCAATATATTCTTCCGTATCATTATATCCGGGCATAATAACCTGTCTAATCCACACATGTTTTCCGAACCGGTTAATCGCATCTATTGCTTTAAACAGCGTATCCTGATATCTGCCGGTCAGTTTATGAAACTCATCCGGATCTACATGTTTAATATCAAGAAGGATCAAATCCGCCACTGCAATCGCTCCTTCGGAATCTTTATCGAAATATGTTCCGCTGGTATCTATTGCGCTGCCGATTTCCTCTTCATGCAGCTCTTTAATAGCTTCTGTCAAAAATTTCCCCTGCATCAAAGGTTCTCCGCCCGAAAAGGTAACACCTCCGTTATCTCCGTAATACGGAATACCCCGTTTTGCGCGGGTTACAATTTCCCCGATGGTAGTTCTGTGTCCGCCGTCGGTTCTCCATGTATCCGGATTGTGACAATATGCGCACCTGGCCGGGCAGCCCTGCAGAAAAAAGACCGTCCTAATACCAGGTCCGTCTACAGCGCCGAAGGTTTCAATCGAGTGCAGCAATCCCATATTCATTGTAGTTCATCTCCCTCCAAATAACACTCTTTCCGGTTTTCATTTTCAAACAGGCTCTTTTGGGGCGACAGCTTTCCCCTGTACCTAACTTTTCAATACCGAATAAAACCGAAACTTACAGCAATGTCCGAAGTCAGAATGTCATTATATTATTAGAATAAAATATCGTTAGAAAACAGCAGGGGATATCATCTCTGATATCCCCTTTTTAATCAAATTCAGATTTTCAAGGCTGACTTTTACAGTCCTTCGTGGAAAGTTCTTTCGATAACTTCCTTCTGGTGTGCTTTGGACAATGCATTAAATCTTACAGCATAGCCGGATACTCTGATAGTCAGGCTCGGATACTTGTCCGGATTATCATAAGCGTCCATCAGAACATCTCTGTTTAGTACATTTACATTCAGATGGTGTGCGCCCTGTCCGAAATAACCGGAAAGCAGCTGAACCAGTGTATCTTTTCTGCTTTCTCTGTCTTTACCCAGTGAATCCGGTGTAATGCTGAATGTATTGGAAATACCGTCCTGGCAAGTATTCCAGTCGATTTTTGCAACAGAGTTTAAGGAAGCAACTGCGCCGCTGTTGTCTCTGCAGTGCATAGGGTTTGCACCCGGTGCAAACGGAGTTCCTGCTCTTCTTCCGTCAGGTGTGTTGCCGGTTTTCTTTCCGTACATTACATTGGAAGTAATAGTCAGTACAGAAAGTGTTGTTACAGCATTTCTGTATGCAGGCTGTTTTCTCAGCTCTGCAATGGATTTTTCACTGATTGCAACAGCTAAATCATCTACTCTGTCATCATCGTTTCCGTATTTAGGGAAATCGCCTTCAGTTCTGAAGTCAACGATTACGCCGTTTTCATCTCTGATCGGATAAACCTTTGCATATTTGATTGCGGACAAAGAGTCAGCCGCTACAGAGAAACCTGCAACACCGAAAGCCATCAGTCTCTTTACTTCAGAATCCAGGAATGCCATCTGAGATCTTTCGTAGTCATATTTATCATGCATGAAGTGAATGATATTCATAATTCTTGCATAAACGCTCATCAGCCATTCCAGATAAATGTTGTATCTTCTCCATACTTCGTCGAAGTCTAAAGGTCCGTCCGGCATGGATTCCATCTGAGGTCCGATATGTTCGCCTGTTCTTTCGTCGATACCGCCGTTGATTGCCAGAAGCAGCGCTTTTGCCAGGTTGCATCTTGCGCCGAAGAACTGCATCTGCTGACCCATTTCGATAGCGGATACGCAGCATGCGATGGAATAGTCGTCACCGTAGCAAGGTCTCATCTTGTCGTCATTTTCGTACTGGATGGAGTCTGTATCGATGGAAACCTGTGCGCAGAATCTCTTGAACGGTTCAGGCAGGTCTTTGGACCACAGTACAGTCAGGTTTGGTTCCGGTGCAGGTCCCAGGTTGTACAGAGTGTTCAGATATCTGTAAGTCATCTTGGTTACTCTGTGTCTTCCGTCAGCGCCTACGCCTGCCAGACCTTCTGTAATCCACATCGGGTCTCCGCCGAACAGTTCGTTGTATTCAGTAGTTCTCAGGTGTCTTGCCACACGCAGCTTCAGAATGAAGTCGTCAACAAATTCCTGAATTTCTTCTTCTGTATATTTGCCTCTTGCCAGGTCTCTTTCTGCATAAACATCGATAAAAGTAGCAGTTCTTCCCAGAGACATTGCTGCACCGTTTTCTTCTTTGATACCTGCCAGATATGCGAAGTATACCCACTGGATAGCTTCTTTTACATCTGTTGCCGGTTTGGAAATATCGAAGCCGTATTTTTCAGCCATCTTCTTAATTTCTTTCAGAGCTGCAATCTGGTTCCATACTTCTTCTGCCAGTCTTACATTTTCTTCGCTCATAATCGGTCTTGATGCGATTTCATCATGGTCAGCCTGCTTTGCTTCAATCAGTCTGTCGATACCGTAAAGAGCCGCTCTTCTGTAGTCGCCGATGATTCTGCCTCTGCCGTATGCATCAGGAAGACCTGTAATATAGCCCAGGTGTCTTGCCTTTCTCATTTCAGGAGAGTAAGCTTTGAATACGCCATCATTGTGAGAAGTTACATAGTTAAACATGAACTCAACTTCTTCAGGAAGTTTTTCACCGTATTCAGCAACTTCTTCTCTTACCATTTTAATACCGCCGAACGGGCAGATACCTCTCTTCAGAGGTTCGTCAGTCTGCAGTCCGACAATAATATCTTTTCCTTCAATAATATATCCCGGATCAAAAGCATTGATTCTCATAATCTTGCTTGCATCCACTTTCAGTGTTCCGCCGTTGTGTCTCTCTTTTACCAGCAGGTCTTTTACTTTGTCGTTACATTCTGTTGTTCTTGCAGTCGGACCTGCCAGGAAGCTCTCATCTCCGTCATACGGAGTATAGTTTAAGTTGATAAAATCATCAACATTAATAGTGTTTTCCCAGATACCGCTTTTGAAACCATCCCATGCGTTGTTCATGTGCGCCGTTCTCCTTTTCTTAAATAAACTCTTGAAATAAATAATATGTATCAATGATTGAATTTTGTATCTTGTATACAAAATTCTTTATAAAATTTTGGTTACGGGAAATGCCTCTTAAGTTCTTACCTCGTAACCATTTCTACAATCTCATCATACAGCAGAAAGGTCATCTTCGTCAACACCCTTTCCCAAACTTTTTTGTACTTTTTCTCAAACAAGAAAAACGGCTGTAACTTGCTTATTTTCAATAGATTTCTGCGCTGTCGCATCTATCTTTTTAAACAGTTTTTTTACAATTTAAATTCTGTATTTTTCGTCGGCTTTCTTCAATATTTTCGAGCTGTTTCAGTCATACTACTTTCAGGAGGTTTTTTGCAAACTATGTCAAAAATATTGATTCTGATCTTTGCCGCCGCTCTGCTTTTTTTAATCCGGCGCGCTCTATTTCCCCTTGCTATAGGCATCGCTGCAGCGTATATTCTCGACCCTTTTGTAGAATGGCTGTCTGCAAAGCTGAACGGAAGAAGACTTACTGCGGTTTGCCTTGCTTATCTTTCCGTGATTCTCGCTGCCGCTTTTCTTATTCTCGGCTTTGCTGATATTATCACCGGACAGATTGCAAAAGGCTCTGTCCAGAAAGCTCTTTCCGTGCTGCAGAAATATTACGAAGAATACAGTGATTTTCTGCCGGAGATTTTTAATTTCTCCGCAAACTCACCCAACACCGCGGCCTTTCTTCAGAATCTGGGCAACGGCGCCGCTGATTTTTTAGTCGGTATGATTGCGGGAGTCTACCTGCTCAAAGACAAAGATTTTTTTCTCCGCCTTGTCAATCAGACTGCTCACCTTTTATTAAAGCAGAAAACCCACGGTAAACTCAGAGAAATTCTCTTTGAGATACATCAGGTCGTATCGGCTTTTCTGCGCGGCGTCCTCGTGGATTCAGTCATTGTGGCCTTTGCCGCTTCCCTGACTCTTTCTCTGCTGGGTGTAAAATTCGCAGTGCTGATCGGTTGTTTCGCCGGTATTACAAATGTCATTCCTTATTTCGGTCCCTTCATCGGCATCGTGCCTGCGGTGCTTTCTGCTCTGGCAGACGGAGGACTGTCCCTTGCTGCAGCAGCGGGACTCTCTCTTTTTGCAGTGCAGCAGATTGAGTGCAATTTTATCTATCCCCGCATTATCGGAAAATCCACCGGCCTCCACCCGTTGTTCGTACTGATTTCAGTCTCCGCCGCGGCATCTGTCGGTGGACTTTTCCTTATGATTTTAGCCGTTCCCATCGCCGGAATTATCAAGGTTTTAGTCTCAAAATGGGCGGTCGAACAGTAACCGGACGTAAAAAAACCGCTCTCGCATAAGACGCCGAGCAGCAGTTTTAGACAAATAGTCCCGTATCTATTTATAGAGTTTTCCGCCGGACAGCAGACCCAATTACGACTTCCTCTCACCACCATTTACAATATAAATCCCCGCACAAACAAGGATAAGAGAAACGATACTCTGTCCCCATGGAATCTGATCCGCTTCGCCCAAAAACAAGGCCGAGAGAATCACTCCGAATACCGGCGTCGTAAAACCGAAAACCGTTACTTTAGACACCGGATTATATTTGAGCAGAATACTCCAGATAGAATATGCCGCCGCTGAAATAAAAGCCATATAGAGAATCAATCCTACGGCGGCAGGTCCTGTCATATACAGTCTGCCGCCTGCGGCAGCACTGACCGCAGTCATAATCAGACCACCCAGCAGAAACTGATAACCGCTGAGAGTTACCGGATTTTCAAATGCAGAATAAATCTTTACCAAAACAGAAGAAAAAGCATAGGACACACAGGCAATCAAAAGAAAGCCTTCCCCATTCAATGCAAAGCCGCCGCCCAAGCCTTCCCCACCGGACAGATTCACAAGCACAACACCGGAAAACCCGATCAAACAGCCAACAGCTTTCAAAACCGACAGCTTTTCCTGCCGGTATAAAAGCGCCGCAATCAGAATTGCCATAAAAACATGAGCGCCTTCAATAATAGAGCCTTTTACACCTGTGGTATGAGCAAGACCCACATAAAAGAAAAAATACTGTACGACAGTCTGGCACATACTGATTCGAAACACCATTCCCCAGGAAGACTTCTTCGGCACCAGCCGATTTCTCTGCAAAAGGCTTCCAAAAGCAATAACCAAAATACCTGCCATAGTAAATCGGATTCCCGCAAACAGAATCTGCGACCGGATATCCTCCGCGCCTACAGAAAACAGCTCATATCCGATTTTTATACACGGAAAAGCACTGCCCCACAGAAAACAGCAGAGCAGCGCAAAAAGACATACTGTGAAATTTTTCTGAAGACAGTTTTCTTTATTTTTCATCGCCGTCTCCGCCTTTATTTTTCTTATAAAACGATGCAGCTAAAGCCGCCGCATAGATCAGAACAAAAACCAGCGCCATAGCATTAACGGCAGAAATGATATTATATTTACTCTGTATCAGCATATAGGCCGGCATAGCGCAGAAAGCCCCTACAATCATTCCATTTCTGCAAAATCCGAACCGCAGCATCATCAGAAAAGCAACCAGCGCCAAAAGCGCGGGCAGAAACGCGCGGATATAAATCATTCTTACAAGCTCCTTATCTTACAAAATCCTACAAATTTTATTATAATCATCCTGTACAAAATGCTGCCGCCTGCAAACCGGCGAAACAGCACGGTCAGAAAAACGAATCATATTCTCCGCGGACTTTGTCACGCTCCGCTGTATCCATTACGGTCAACCTGCAAAGGAGATGAATTTCCCCAGGTTTCCATTTACGATGCAGCTATCTTTTACAGCAATCCGGCCGTTTAGAATTACATAACTGATTCCCTTTGGCGGAATATTGATATCCGTATAATCTGCACCATCTATGATAAGCTCCGGCACAAAAATTGTCAAGTCTGCGTCAGCGCCTTCCGCGATTCTTCCTTTGTGAAAAAGACAGAGCCTGTCCGCAGGTTTTATTGTCATTTTTCTCAAGGCATCAATCAAAGAGAGCTTCTTCTCCTCCCTCACATACTTTCCTAAAACTCTTGGAAAAGTCCCTGCGGCGCGTGGATGCCCATTGCCCCTATACAGCGTTCCATCACTGCCAATCATACCATAAGGGCTTGCAAGAGCTGCTGCAACCTCTGCTTCATCCATTGTAAATCCGACAGCCATCATCTCAGGATACTTCTGCCGAGCCTCTTTTAAAATCGCTTCTGTACAGAAAACATTTTTATAAGGCTCCTTTGTAAGCATAATATCGCCCAAATCACTACACCACTGATCCAGACTTTCCTTTTCAAAAACCGCACTTCCAATCAGCGTTGAAAAAGCGTTATACGGATAAGTATCAAAATCAAGAAGTGGATTCTTTTCAATCAACTCTCCGATAAGTTTTAATGATTCTTCCATCTGACCCATTGCCGAGCAGCTACAGAGGTGTGAAATCTGAAACTTTACCCCCGCATCTTCCGACAAAGCTCCCATTTCTTTAATTGATTCTATCGCTCCGTCTCCGGACAGACGAAAATGCGCTGAAGCAAGATATCCTTTCCCCCGAAGCAGAGAAAGAACATCCATCATATCCTCATACTGAATTGCAGGATCGTATTCAATGCCAAAGGAAATTCCCGACGCACCGACGACAAGCTCCTCACTTATCAGTTCCCTAATTTTCTTTTTCTGTTCCAGATTGATTTTCTCTTCGTGTCCGAGCCCCAGCATCTGCCGAAAGGAATTATATCCTGCCAGCATTACCCAGTTGACGGGGCTTCCTTCTTTTTCTATATATCCTTTAAATTCACTGAGTCTCTGATGCTGTATCCCGCAGTTTCCGCCGCATGCCGTCGTCACCCCCATTTTCAGCATCAGCTTTCCGATTATGAAGCCGCCCTCGGACAAATTATCTTCATGCATATGGATATCAACAAGGCCGGGGGAAACCACCGCGCCTTCCGCATCGATGATTTCCTCAGCAACAGGGCTGTCTCTGCCAATATAGATGATTTTCCCTCCGGAAACCCCTATATTCCCTCTCACCAGCTCATTTTTTTCAAAATCCGGATACTTCCCGTTTTTAATCAGTAAATCCAGCACAATATACCTCCTCTCTCCTTCGTCTGACCTGCAGTCTGTGTTCATCTTCTTCAAGAGGAGTGATTAACCTTCTGCCTCTTCGAATGCCTTCTTCAGTTTCCGTATGTTCATTTCATCAGAAAAGACTTTAATCACCTGTCTGGAAATAATTTCTGCCCCGGTAAAAAGTGCTTTATGCGCCCGTTCTGTCTTCATTGCTTCTGCAAACTCTCTCGTGTGAATCGGTACATCCGGTTCCACCACCTGCAGTGTAGGCTGAAATGTCGGACAAATTCTGCTGACATTTCCGCAATCCGATGAACCGAAAAGCAGGTCCGGATTACCGTTTAGCGGAATTCCCAGTTCTTCGTAAACTTCTTTCAGCATTTCATTTCCAAAGGGGATCAGCTTCATACTGTCAAACACTTCTGCGGTAGCCTTCTTTTCCCACTTTGTCTGCGTTGCAATCGCCGCACCCCTTGCACAGTCATCGATTTTCCCATTGACTTCATTCAGATACGGTCTGTCAAACCCTCTGGTATAAAGTTCCACCGATACCTCCTCCGGTACGATATTCGGCGCTTCTCCCGGATTTCGGATCAGTCCGTGCATCTGAATCTCCGGCTTCACATGCTGCCGAAGCATATCCATTCCGTGAAAAAACAGCTGTGCTGCATTAAAGGCGTTGCACCCTTCCCATGGCGCCGCCGAAGCATGTGCCGCTTTTCCATGAAAATAATGCGTAAAGGTATCTATCGCCATCGTCTTTGTATACAGCTGATTTCTGTTATAAAGACGAATCATCATTGCTATATCATAGCCGTCAAATCCGCCGCCTCTGATCATCTTCGGTTTTCCGCCGTCAGTTTCTTCGTCAGGCGTTCCGATAATATGAATATCCGCATCCAAATCATCCTGCAGATTTTTAAGCGCCAGTCCCGCCAGAATGCTGATCGATCCGCTGAGACAGTGTCCGCACCCATGACCGATTTCCGGAAGTGCATCGTATTCCGCCATCAGAGCAATTTTATACTTATGACGATTTTCTCCGTAAACCGCTCTGTAAGCAGTTTCAACTCCGGCATAAGGATATTCCACGGCATATCCTTTGTTTTTCAAAAGCTGCGTCATAACGCCCGCAGTCCGGAATTCTGCTCCTCCTATTTCCGGATGTTCTGCTATATCATCATTCAGCGCGATCAATTCTCTGTGAAAAAGACCGATTGATTCATCGGCCTTTCTCACAAGGTTTTCATACAAATTCATATTGCCACCTCATATATACTGTCATATTTTTTAAAATGGTCCCCAGTCCATCATATGAGCAACTACTACAAGAATTGCGCCCAGAAGATACTGCAGTCCAATTAAAGGCAAAATCCATCTTGCCCATTTTTCCCACGGAATTTTCGCCAACGCCAGCGCCGCCATAAAATATCCGGAAGTCGGCGTAAAAATGTTTGAAATACCGTCGCCCAGCTGGAAAGCCAGTGTCGCAGTCTGTCTGGTCACGCCCACCATGTCCGCAAGAGGCGCCATAATCGGCATAGATACAGCTGCCTGGCCCGAACCTGACGGAATAGCAAAATTCAGCAAGCACTGGAAAATGTACATGCCGACTGCTGAAATTACAGACGGCAGCTGCATCAAAATGTCCGCAGTTGCATGAAGTATGGTATGAATAATGTTTCCATCTGTCAGCACTACCATAATACCTCTTGCAAATCCACAAACCAAAGCGCCGCTGCAAATTCCCACCATGCCTCTTGAAATAGATTCTGCAAATTCATTTACAGACATTCCGCCAATAATCACAGATACAATAGAAAGTGCAAAGAACAGGCCCGCTATTTCGTTAAAGTACCAGCCCCATTTAATCGTTCCGTAAGCCAGCAGAACAATTGTAACCAAAAGAGCCAACAGTACTAGCTTCTGCCTGATCCCAAACGGGTGCAGCTCCTCATCCAGCTCCAGTTTATCGTCTCGCTGCTGATTAATTGCATAGACTCTGGAAAGCTGAGGATTTTTCTTAACTTTTCTTGCATAAAGCATAACGAAAACGATTGTCAGCGTAACCAGCAGTACATATACAACTATTCTGTAACCAAGTCCCGAAAACAGCGGTAATCCGGCAATCCCCTGCGCAACACCTTCGGTATAAGCATTCATAAAGGCTCCGGCAAAACCGGCTGCCCCGCCGCAAAGTACAATAGCCGTTCCTGTAATAGAGTCAAAACCCAGAGCCAGCGAAAGACCAACGCAAATCGGAATATAAGGAAGTAAGTCTTCAGCCGAACCGATAATTGCGCCCATCAGGGAAAATAAAAACATCAATACAGGAATAATGATCAGTTCTCTTCCCGCAAGAGCCTTAGAAACTTTTACCAGACCCGCTTCTATGGCTCCCGTATCTCCGATTACACCAAAAGATGCTCCAAAAATAAAAATCAGAAAAACAATATCCGCAGCTTCCACTAATCCGCGGAAAACTGCATTCATTGCACCCATGACATCCACCGGTGTTTGTTCTATGTAGCGGAAAGTCTCAGGGTTCAGAACTTCTCTGCCGTCTTCCAGAACCATGGTATCATAGGTACCTGCAGGAATAATATAGGTCAGGATCGCACAAAGAATAATAAGTCCTGTCAGCAGTGCATATACATGCGGTACTGCAAATTTTCTTTTTTTTCTCCATTGCTTCAACTTCTCCTTTCAAATTTTATTTATTTTTTCCATTATAGCCTACCCCCCCCCAGATATATAATATACTTTGTTTTTATAGGTATTATATTTGTTTTTTCAGATTATTCATTTTATTTTTCTATCTAAAAAAACACATTCTTTACCACTCCACCATATTTTTTGTATTATTTCTATTTTCTTCCCTCTCCTACCATCACTGTTTTTCAATATTTATTCTTTTTTAACGAAAAATTATTTATTTTTTGTTATAAATATATAAATTTTATCTTGCATTCATTATTTTTTTGTGTTATATTAACCACATAATTTAATTTTTATTCAAAACTACTAATATTTATATAATCATACGGAGGGTATTAAAATGGCTAAGGAAAAAATTGTTCTCGCCTATTCAGGCGGACTGGACACATCTATTATTATCGCATGGCTGAAAGAGCATTATGACTGTGAAGTTATTGCAGTATGCTGCAACACCGGTCAGAAAGAAGATTTCGGCGCAATCGAAAAGAAGGCATATGCAACAGGAGCCGACAAAGCTTACATATTGGACATCAGAGAAGAATTTATCACAGATTTCATTTATCCGACTCTGAAAGCAGATGCAGTTTATGAGCAGGATTATCTGCTGGGTACTTCCATGGCAAGACCGCTGCAGGCTAAAAAAATCGTGGAAATTGCAGAAAAGGAAGGCGCCTTTACAATCTGTCACGGCTGCACCGGAAAGGGAAACGATCAGGTACGGTTCGAAACTACCATTCACGCACTGAATCCTTCTATCAAAATTATTGCTCCATGGAGAATCTGGGATCTTCAGTCCCGGGAAGAATGTATTGAATATGCGCATCAGCACAATATTCCTATTCACCAGACTGTTGAAAAGATTTATTCCAGAGATGAAAATATATGGCACATCAGCCACGAAGGCGGAAACCTGGAAAATCCGTGGAACGAGCATAAGCCGGATATTCATGTGCTTTCAAAGACACCGGAGCAGGCTCCCGACACACCGACTTATGTGGATATCGATTTCGAGAAAGGTATCCCTGTAGCTGTCAACGGCGAAAAAATGGAACCCATCGAACTGCTGACCACGCTGAACAAATTAGGCAGCGACAACGGCATCGGCACCATCGATATTATCGAAAACCGTCTGGTCGGCATGAAATCCAGAGGCGTTTATGAAACGCCGGGCGGAACTATTTTGTTTGCTGCCCACAAAGATCTTGAAAAGCTGATTTTAGACAGAGATACCCTCCAGTACCGCAACATCGTATCACAGAAATTCGCCCAGCTGGTTTATGACGGACTCTGGTTCACGCCGCTTCGGGAAGCCATCTCCGCATTCGTGGACGAAACCCAGAAGCTGGTGACCGGAACCGTAAAAATGAAGCTGTACAAGGGAACCGCATGGCCTGTCGCCAGCAAATCCCCGTATTCCTTATACAACGAAGAGTTCGCAACCTTCAGCGCAGATGAAGTTTACGACCAGAGCGATGCAGAAGGCTTTATCAACCTGTTCTCACTGCCGCTGAAAATCAGAGCAATTCAGAAGCAGAGCTTAGAAGGCGTATCCGATGCGCAAAAAGCTCTGGGCAAAAAAATCTTCAAAGGCGGTTCCTTCGTAGAATAAACCAGTACAGTTCATTTACCCCCCCCTTGCAGCCGGTAAATACAAACGGCCGTATCCTGAAAATCAATCTGTAAATTCCCATACAAAAAGGAAGCCATGCACATCGGCGGCTTAAAATCCGCCGTATGCAAGGCTTCCTTTTTTTAATATCTCGGTTATAAAAAACTATTTCTCTTTTGCTTTTTCCGCCTCTGCCATAACTGCTTCTACGATCCTCTCTACAATCAGAGGATTAAACGGATCCGGCAGAACATAGTCCGCATTCAGTTCTTCTTCCGGAATCACAGAAGCAATGGCTCTTGCCGCCGCCTCTTTCATTTCTTCCGTAATCCGCGGCGCTCTGGCATCCAGTGCCCCTCTGAAGATTCCCGGAAATGCGATGACATTGTTGACCTGATTCGGAAAATCGCTGCGGCCGGTTCCGACTACGGCTGCCCCGGCTTCTTTTGCCAGATCCGGCATAATCTCAGGCACAGGGTTGCTCATGACAAAAACAATCGGCTCTTTTGCCATAGACCGGATCATATCCTGCGTCACAATACCCGGCTTTGATACACCGATTAAAATATCTGCACCAACCATAGCGTCTGTCAGACTGCCTTTTAAGTTCTGCGGATTGGTAATCTCCGCCATCTTCTGCTGCTCCGGATTATTATACGGCGCACCGTCGTAAATGGTTCCTTTGCTGCCGCAGAGAATGATATCGCCGAATCCCAGACGCATAATCATTTTCGCAATGGAAATACCTGCAGAGCCTGCGCCGCTGATGACGATTTTCAGCTCTCTCATTTTCTTTCCGGTCACTTTTACCGCATTAAGAAGTCCCGCACAGGTAATGATCGCAGTGCCGTGCTGATCGTCGTGAAAGACCGGAATATCGCACTTTTCAATTAAAGCCCTCTCGATTTCAAAACATCTGGGCGCACTGATGTCCTCCAGGTTGATACCGCCGAAACTCTTTGAAATATTGTAAACAGTATCAATAATCACCTGCGGATCTTTAGAGTCAATACAAATCGGAACAGCATCGATACCTGCAAAAGCTTTGAACAGAGCGCATTTTCCCTCCATCACCGGCATCCCCGCAGAAGGACCGATATCTCCAAGTCCCAGTACAGCAGTACCGTCGGTAATCACTGCAACAGTGTTCCCCTTTCCTGTATAAGTATAAGCCAGGCTCTCGTCCTTTTGGATTTCGAGGCACGGCTCTGCAACACCGGGTGTATAGGCAACAGCAAGTTCCTCTTTACTTGTAATCGGCGCCTTGGTTTCAATAGAAAGCTTTCCTCTCCATTCTGCATGTTTTGCAAGGGCCATCTCTCTTTTATCCATAAACATCATTCCTTTCCGATTTTAATTCCAAAACATATAAGAAATACCCGGAAAGCAGGCAGCGAACAATTCACATCTGCACCGGGCTTTCTTCTTTTCTTTCTCTGCAATCGGCTGTCACATGCCGTAATCAGCCTGTCTGTATCATATACCTCGGCTTTCTTCGAACCTGCCCGTCCGGTCAAGCTCTGCTCAATCCTTAGTCAAGATGAGGCAGGTTTTCCAAAAATGCTTTTCCGACTTCAATCTGTCTGCGAACTTCCGAAGGAGCAGTACCCCCGAAAGAAACTCTTCCGTCCACGCAGGCTTTGATACTGATATCGCCCAGTGCTTCTTTCGTCACGCGGCTGTCGATAGCCTGCAGTTCTTCATCGGTCAAATCCTCAAGCTCGCAGCCTCTCATTTCCGCAGCTTTCACCATCCGGCCCACGATAGAATGAGCTTCTCTGAAAGGAATATTCAGTTTCACAAAATGCTCCGCTACATCGGTTGCATTTAAGAAACCTTTTGCAAACTGCTTTTCAATCTGATCCATTCTGAATTCTGTCTTCTCCAGCATATGCGCAAAGATGGCAATACTGTCTTTCCAAGTGTCTACAGCATCAAATAGACTTTCTTTATCCTCCTGAAAATCTTTATTATACGCAAGAGGCGTTCCCTTTAAAACGGTCAGAAGCTGCATCAGATCGCCGTAGACTCTGCCGGATTTGCCTCTGAGAAGCTCCGCCATATCCGGATTTTTCTTCTGCGGCATAATACTGCTGCCTGTACAGTAGCTGTCGTCAATGTCGATGAAACCGAATTCCTGTGAATTCCACCATACGAATTCCTCAGCCCATCTGGACAGATGCATCATGGAAATTGCTGCATTGCTTAAAAACTCAATACTGTAATCTCTGTCGCTGACACTGTCCATAGCATTTTCTGTCGGCGCTGCAAATCCCAGAAGCTCTGCAGTTCTGTGTCTGTTGGTCGGCAGAGTAGTTCCTGCCATCGCGCAGGCTCCCAGAGGCGAAAGATTCATTCTGTCATAAGTATCGGACAGTCTTTCGATATCCCTTCTGAACATCTGAAAATATGCCATAAAGATGAATCCGATAGTAATCGGCTGCGCATGCTGAATATGGGTAAAGCCTACGGTAATAGAATCCGCATATTTTTCTGCTTTGTCCAAAATTACATGTTCCAGATAGCACAGACGATCCACCAGCTCACGAATTTCTTTTTTCAGATACAGCCTTGCATCAATCTGACACTGGTCGTTTCTGCTTCTTGCCGTATGCAGCTTCTTGCCTACATCGCCGATTTCCTCAATCAGTCTGCTTTCAATCCCCATATGGATATCTTCGTCGTCCACATCGAACTCGATTTCACCGGTTCTGATTTTTTCTCTGATTCCTTCAAGACCTGCGATAATCTGCTTTGCTTCTTCTTCAGTCACAATGCCCTGCTCACCCAGCATAGTTACATGCGCAATACTGCCGTCGATATCTTCGTTGTACATTCTTTTGTCAAAGCCGATGGAAGCATTGAATTTCTTTACAATGTCGTCCATTTCCTTCTCAAATCTGCCGCCCCATAAGCTAGCCATTTCTATATCCTCCTGTTTTCTTCTATTATATTTGTGCTTTTCCCTGCGCCGATCCGCCTGCGTCTGTACCTGCCGTCACCGATCCGTTCGCATCCGCACCATACTGCTCCGACGCCGCGTTCCCCGCTTTTGCAGCTGTTTCCGCCTGTACCGCCGGTTCTGTTTCTGCCCGCAGTTTACTCAGTTTTCATTTCTTCGTAATACCGGTACATTTCTTCGCCGGTCGCAAACCAGACATCACCGCAGCTTTCCATTTCAGTAAGCAGTTCTTCCAAAATGCCGATTCTTCCCGGTCCGCCGATAAACGCAGGGTCCAGCTGCAGAACATAACAGAGTCCGTATTCCCTGCAGCCGTCAAATTCATCTTTCCAGTTATTCAGAACGCCTTCGTATCCGGCAATTCTTCCCTGTCCCGCAGGAAAAGCCGGATGATAATTAAAAGCGAAGTAAGGCAGATCGTAATTTGCCCAGTGAATCGGAATCTCCAAAAGCGTTTCCCCACCGAGATCGTTCCAATAAGGTCTGTCATCATCGCACAAATTACTTGAATAAATCATACCGCATTTTTTTGCAATGCGCAAGGTGTCTATCGTCAACTCTCCCTCAGGACTTCTGAATCCTTTCGGCTGCTTTCCACACACCTTTGTAATTACTTCAATACTCTTTCTGATTGCCTCCTCCTGCTCTTCCTCACCGAGAAGCGCCATATGTTCATGATGGTAAGCAAGGGATGCGATTTCATGCCCTCTGTCTGCGATTTCACAAATCGTTTCCGGATAATTTTCAGCAACCCAACCCGGTACAAAAAAAGTTGCTTTGATATTTTTTTCTTCCAGTACCTGTAAAATACGATCCACTCCGCGAGTCATACCGTATTGCCCCAAAGAAAGTGTCTTCGGCATATTTTTACACTCCGGGTCTATCTGAAGCCAGAACAGCTCTGCATTCAGGTTTACAGTAATCATTGCCGCGCAGCTTTTCCCGCCGTGCCATTTCGGTCTTTCTGCTGCCATCTACTCCGCCTCCTCTGCCGTTTTCACTGTGTTTTTCATGTTCCTGCAGTCTGCCGAAGCTTCTGCACCCGGTTCATCAATCGGATTGTTCAGGCGATACCAGTCTGCAATTTCACTGCCTGTTGCAACCCACACATCGTCTTTTGCAGTAATATGCTGCAGCAGATGATCCAGAATCTTGATTCTGCCCGGTGAACCAATTACCTGCGGATGACTCATATAGGAAATGCACAATCCGTATTTGTGATGTCCTTCAAATTCTCTGATAAAATTATTTTCCACCTGACGGTAGCAGGAAATTCTGTCTTGCCCCGCCGGTTCCGCAGGATAAAGATTATATGCCATCGCTACATAATCATCTACCTCCCACTTCGTCGGAATTTCAATAAAATCAGTTTCCTTTCCGTCAATCACAGTCCGATAAGGACGGTCATCTCCGCGCATGGAGCTGGAATAGCGGAATCCTCTCTCATAAAGAAGCTTCGGTGTTTCTAAAGACCAGTCGCCTGATGGTGTACGAAAACCGGTTACTTCATGGCCGATCAGTTTTTTAAAAATCGCCTGGGTTTTCTCGATGATTTCAATCTGCTGCTCCACAGTCTGCCCCGCAAAGCGCTCGTGAGCATATCCGTGATGGCCGATTTCGTGTCCCGCCTCTGCAATTCTTCTGATTACATCGGGATAACGCTCCGCAGTCAAACCCGGTACAAAAAAGGTCGCCTTTACATCATACTGCGCCAGTTTATCCAAAATACGGTCCACACAGCGCTTCGGACCATACTGCCCCACTGATAATGATTTAATATATTTGTCGCCGTTCGGCAGACCGCGGTTGCCGTTTTCCCATGTGGTATCTCCGTCCACATCAAAGGAAAACATAACAGCACTGCGTTTGCCATCCGGCCAGGTAAGATTACTCATGCTCTGCCTCCTATAATGTCTTGCTGCTTGCTTTTCGTGCTTCTTCAGTCCAGATATCACTTTCAAGACCGATATCTGCCGCTACAAATCTGCCGCCGTCTGTTTCAACATAATTTTTCAAAGCTTTATATACATATCTTGCTCCGTACAGAATAATCGGCGCATTGATAAATACCAGCACAATATTGATTAAATCTGTTACATACCAGATATTGTTCAGTTCCAATCCCGCCAGAACACATAATGCACCAATCGGAACGAATACCAATGCTCCCAGAATTCTGATAATGTTTACGCATTTTGCTGCTTTTGTAATTCTGGTACCCGCAATAACGGCAAAGGAAACAAGACCAAGCAGCGTAGTAAATGCAAATAGTGCATAACAGATACATATAATCACCGATACAGCTGCATCTGCTCCGGTTCCCGGCACCAACTCCTTGATAGATTCCAAGAATACATCAATCGTTGAATTTTTCAGTGTTTCCCATCCGCTTGATGCTTTTGTCCAAAGCTGTGCACTGCAGACAACAAAACCGGTTAGTGTACAGATAATAATCGTATCTAAAAATACGCCAATGGACTGCACAAATCCCTGATCGCACGGGTGGTCCTGTTCAGATACGGCAGCCGACATAGTAATAGTTCCCTGACCTGCTTCATTTGAAAGAAGCCCTCGTTTTATTCCCTGTGATAAAACAATACCGAAAGCGCCGCCGAAAATCGAATCCGGTTTAAATGCTCCTACAATAACAGCCTCCACAAAAGCAGGAAAATGCTTTATATTCAATACAACCAGCAGTAAAATAATAACACCGTAAATAATAGCCATAACCGGAACCATTTTATCAGTAACTGCCGTTACTCTTTTGATTCCTCCAAATACTGCCACTGCAATGCCGATAATCAGAATCACTGCCAACGCATAATATAAAGCGGAAGTCCTCTCTGTTGGAACGCCTGTAACTGTTCCGATTGCAGTTCCGGTTGCCGTAAATACATGGAAAGTCTGAATTGGAATACTCAGCATAGCATAACCGATAAACATCACTGCAAGAAAAACACCAATCCACTTCTTTCCGCCCAGCAATCTGCTTCCGTAATAAGGAAGACCTCCTACATACTCATTACCATCTCTCTCTTTAAAAATCTGCGCCAGAGTTGCTTCGATAAATGAACTTGCCATTCCAAAAAGGGCGGAAATCCACATCCAGAAAATCGCGCCGGGACCGCCTACTGCAACTGCTCCCGTAACTCCGGTAATATTTCCCGGCCCGATACGCATTGCCGTACTCAGCATAAAAGCCGCCAAAGGACTGACGCCTACCTCACTGTCACTCTTTTTCAAAAGACATTTAATACCTCTCTTGAAAAATCTGAACTGCACACCTTTTGTCTTGATAGTAAAAAATATTCCCATTCCTACAAGCAGCCAGATTGCAAAAGGGATATTTCCAATAATCGGAATCCCGGCATACCACTCAAAATTTTGTGGGAAAACCCATAAAATGTCTCCAATCGGTACGATATTAGCAAAAAAACTATCGATTGCATTTAAAACACCCATAACCTGCTCCTCTCTTCAAAATACATTACAATGGATAATTGCGTTTGTATTTATATAAAGCAAGGTCTGTGCCAATGAAAAAAACTCTAATTTAATCATAACCCCCCTATTTCAACACTTTACCTCTAAGTTCTTACGTACATCAGGAGAAAATAGGTTAATTATTAACCTATTATTCCATTTTTCAAAAATGACATACGCAACTCGTATGTCATTTTCTCTCCCAAATTAATTCTATGTCCAATCATTATCAAATCAAAAAATCTCTTTTTTGAAACTCCTTCAAGAAATTGAAAAGCTGTATACCTTCCGGCAAAATTGTACTGCCGCCCCTTCCTTTAGCCGAAAGAATGAATCCGTAATTCGCCAGCTTCATCAGCGCTTTTCTCACTTCTCCCTCAGTATAAACAGCTCCCCGCTCCTGCATTCTTTCTTGTATCAGCCTTCTGCCGCTCCGTACGCCTTCTTTCTTTAGCTGATATAAAATTTCAAGCACCTGGTAATGCAGATCATGATCTCTTCCCTCCTGCAGAAGAAATCTCCCAATAACCGCAGAATTTCCTATCACAGGCTCTTTCACTGTTTCATTCTTTTTCTTGTCACGAAACGGCGGTAAATCTTCCGTTTCAATATATTTCTTCCGTTTGCTGAGCAGAAATTCCGCTGCGTTACGCAATTCTCTGACATTACCGGGCCAAAAATAATTCTTCATTGCCACCTCTGCCTCTTCGCTCAACTGAACCTTCATATTCATTTTCCGGATCAGTTCATAGAAGATTGGCAGTATATCGCCTCGCCTCTCCCTCAGAGGCGGTATTTGAATGGGCAGTACATTAAGACGGTAGTAAAGATCTTCCCGAAATGTTCCGGACTCTACCATCTCAAACAAATTCTTATTTGTTGCAGAAATAATACGAACATCAATATCAATAGGTTTTTGAGCTCCGATACGCATTACCTTTTTTTCTTCCAGAACTCGCAGCAGTTTGGATTGAAGATGCAGCGGCATTTCTCCGATTTCATCAAGAAAAATTGTTCCTCTATGCGCCAGTTCAAAATAACCCATCTTTCCGCCTTTTTTAGCTCCGGTAAAGGAACCTTCTTCATAACCGAACATTTCACTCTCAAGTAAGTTCTCCGGTATCGCCGCACAGTTCACAGCAATAAAATTATATTTCCGTCTCCCCGAAGCATTGTGAATGCTTTGCGCAAACATTTCTTTACCGGTACCGCTTTCGCCGATAATCATCACCGCTCCGTCAGAAGATGCAATCTGGCGAGCACCCTCAACAGCTTTAACAAGAGCCTCACTGCTTCCTAAAATATCCTCAAAATGATACCTTGCAGAGTGATTCACTCCGCTCAGTTTAGAGCGGATTCCATGCTGTTTTGCTTCAGTTTCTTCAAAATCCGTAATCGTAACAATATGTCCGATAACCTCATCATCAGATCTGATTTCTACACAGGACACAATCAGATTTGCCGATGGAGTTTTAATCAGCTTCTCCTTGGTCGACCGGACATCCAGCTCGGGGAAAATCTCCGCTATATTGAATCCGCACAGAAGCTGAGAACGCTCCTTTAACAAATAATTTGCCTTTTCATTGGTAAGATAAATTCTCCCTCGCTCGTCAGTGATGATAATTCCTTCATTCATCAGTTTAACAAGTGTGTTCAATTTATCAATCGCAGCCTCTTTTTCGCCAAGAAGCTTGTTCAGACTGGAATTTACATAGTAATACTCTTTCCTCGCCTCTTTCGCTTCTTTGGCCGCAAATTCCTCATACACGCCCAGCCTGTCTGCAAGGTCATAAAGCGTATTCATATCAACCAGACTCTCGCCTACATCAAAGACCTTTTTAATTCCTGCGGGAACCAAATGCGCTTCATTAGGCGTAATCGCAACTTCTATTTCGGAATCATATTCACCTCCCCAATAGGGAATCAGCTCTAAATCACGCAGCCCTGCATCATAAATACGACTGATGGTATGCATACATGCACGATAATCAAAATTCACCAGCAGCGCCCTCGTGCCCGATGGAATTTCCTTTAAAATTTCCACTTGGTCTTTGTTTAAAGCAACAGACAGTACGATAACTTCTGCCGTATCGGGAATTCGTTCTCTTACCTGCTGAAAATAGTTAAAAGCGGAAAACATAAAAAAATCAGCCTGCACTTTTTCTGTCTGCAACACCTCTTTAATTGAATAACACTCAAAATCGGCATAAGCCTCCATATACTTTTTCATATTATTCATCAAAAATTCCGCATAGGATTTGTCCGTAGTTACAACAACAACTTTTTTACGCTTCAAAATCTCACCTCATTTACACACATACCTAATGCAGCTGTCATTTTCCAATATTTATTCCGCCATCTTTTTCTTAAAATTTATTATTTGCCGCCAAATTTATCTCAGGGCCATCCATTTGGGAGGGTGTTAAGAGACATTATAAGCCGGATTCGGCATCTTACCGTAAGTTAATATCCATCGGACCTGAATATCGTTTTTATAAAATTACGAGTATACCAAACACTCTTCCCCTGTCTTTATTTCGTTAAGATTAAATATCATTATATCATCAGTCCGAAAACACTTCTACACATATTATTGACTTTTCCGCTCTCCCCGTTTATGATTCAATTATCAGGAGGACTTCAACTATGAATTTTTTTGCACAATACAAAGGCCTTCCGAAGCAGGTCTATTTTCTTGCAATTTCCAGAGGCGCAGTAAATATGGGAATCATGTTTATGTTCCCTTTTCTTTCATTGCTGCTGACAAGCCGCCTTGGCTATACGGAGCAGGAAGCAAGCTATATCATTGTAGCTTCATCTGCCTGCGGCATTGTCGGGAATATTCTCGGCGGAAAACTATCGGACGAATTCGGAAGGAAAAAAGTATACGGAACCGCAATCCTAATTTCAATTGCCGCAACAACCGCCGCAGGTTTTATCTGCAATGAACGCATGGTAATTTTCCCAATCATCATCATGTATTTTGCCTTTAATATCATATTACCTTGCGTGTCAGCCATGATTTTAGATTGGAGCAGTGATAACAACAAAACCGAATGCTATTCTCTGCTTTATCTTGCAACCAATGTCGGCGGCGCAATCGGTCCTGTTATCGCCGGACTTTTATTTTACAAGCATATGCCTTGGATTTTTTTCAGTATGGCAATCGTCTTCATACCCGCTGCCGTCCTTCTTTTTTTCGGTGTACAGGATATCTACACCCCCTGTCGCAGCATACAGCAAGAAAATACACATAAACAATCATCCCAAAAAAACAAAAGTTTTCTGTACATCATCTTAAAAAATCCTATATTGCTTCTATTCTTAGCCTGCCTGTCAATCCTGACTCTCTGCTATATCAACCTTGACTTTACATTGCCGCTGCATCTGAAACAGCTTTTCGGCCTTAATGCAGGCTCCAAATACAGTTCTCTGGTATGGACTGTCAACGGAATTACCGTTGTACTGCTCACACCGTTTCTCATTCTGTCTGCAAAAAAGAGAAGCCCTCTGTCAAACATTTCCATCGCTTCTTTTCTGTACGCGGCAGGCTTTTCGGTTTATATTCTTTCCGAAAACGCCCTTATACTACAGTGTACGACAATAATCTGGACTGCAGGTGAAATTCTCATTTCCACCTGCGCGGGAATTTATATTGCAGATCAGTGTCCGGAAACACACAAAGGACGCAGTATGGCTCTATACGAGTTTTCCCGCAGCGCCGGCAAACTCCTCGGACCAATCTTCGCCGGCTTCCTTCTTTCCAGATACAGCTACAATATGACCTGGTTTCTGATTGTCTGTCTCTGTATCGCTTCCGGTATTATCTTAAGACTCCTTTATCTGTACACCAAAAGAAATAAAAGCCTATAAAACAAGTTGGCTAAACCCAGTCCAATAACCAGGGTATTCACCATCGCTTCGATAAGACTTCATAAATATACCAAAAACAGCAAAACCGGAGAACAAATCAGTTCTCCGGTCTTGCTGCCTATGTAAAAAGTCCTTTTACCTTGTACGCAAGTTTATTTTTTCTTGCCTTCAGCCTCACGCTTCTTAGCTAACAGGCCTGCATATTTTTCTTTTACGATGTCAGTCCACAGGTCTGCATTTGTAATACCTACATCAGCAGGTTCGAATACAGGGTCCAGACCCAGATGTTTCTGTCTTTCGTAGTCCTTTAAGAGCTTGATAGCCTTAGTGGACAGAATCAGCAGTGCAGTGAAGTTAATCCAGCACATGATACCGATACCGATATCTGCAGTGTTCCATGCAGCTGTGGAGGATCTTGTAGCACCTACCAGAACGATCAGTACAATGACAACTCTGAAGATGTTGGTCCACAGATTTCTGGACTTTTCGCTCTTGGATCTTAACAGGTAAGAAACGTTTACATCTGTGTACAGAACGAAGGACAGCAGTGTTGTGAATGCGAAGAAGAATACTGCGATTGCGATGAAGATGGAGCCAAGTCCTGTGCCCGGAAGCGCTTCATCGATAGCTGCCTGTGTATAGCTTACACCAGGAGCAACACCCGGCAGATTTTCTGTAATCATTTCGCCGGTCTTTTCATTTGCAACATTGTACATACCGGTGGATAAGATCATGATAGCTGTAGCTGTGCAGACAAACAGTGTGTCAACATATACAGAGAAGGACTGTGCCAGGCCCTGTTTAGCAGGGTGGGATACTTCTGCAGATGCTGCAGCGTGAGCACCGGAACCGTAACCGGCTTCGTTGGAGTAGATACCTCTCTTAACACCCCACATAACTGTGCTGCCCCAGATTGCACCATACAGGGAATCCATCTTGAACGCGCCTTTGAAAATCAGACCGAACATTTCAGGAATCTGCTTAAAGTTAATTGCTAAGATAATCAGAGCAATTACGATATATGCAATAGCCATAACCGGTACAATCAGTTCGGATACACGGCCCAGTCTCTTTGCGCCGCCGAATGCAACTACTGCTACGCATGCTGCCATGATGATACCGCCAATCCATGGATTCAGTCCGAAAGCGTTGTTAGCAGCTTCCGAGAAGTTGAATGCCTGAATAGTAGGACCTGTAATACCATTTGCAAGAATTGCAGCTACTGCGAATACTGCAGCGAAAACTTTTGCAGCAGACTTGCCGCCCATACCTCTTTCGATATAGTAAGCAGGACCGCCCTTGTATTCACCGTCAATACGAACCTTGTAGGTCTGTGCCAGTGCGGATTCGGAGAATGCGGTACCTGCACCGATAAATGCGATCAACCACATCCAGAATACTGCGCCGGGACCTCCGAAGCAGATAGCTGTAGCTACGCCGGCAATGTTGCCTACGCCGACACGACCGCCGAGTGCCAGTGCAAATGCCTGGAAGGAAGACATACCTTCATCACTGGTTTTGTCCCCTTTTTTTCTGTCTCTTCCCAGCAGATAATGTACCATGTCTTTGAACAATCTTACCTGCGGAAATTTCATACGAAGTGTAAAATAAAGTCCTGTACCGAGTGCTAAAATTGTCAGAGGCAATGCCCAGATAATGTTATACAGATCGGTTGTCAATTGATCTAAAAATGCCAATTTCTTTCTCTCCTTTCTTAAAATAACTCCATATAGTAATTTGTTTGATAAAAGTTTAACCTATTCTGCTCAAAAAAACTCAAAAATACTCACAAAAAAACGAAGGAATTTTTCGAATATTCCTTCGTCCTCTTTTTTTCGCAACTGCTTAAGTTTTCAAATCACTTTACCGTATCTCTATACAGGAGCAGCCCTTCAATGAATTTAGAAAGATTGACTCTGCCTCCGCCTGCGCTGTTTCCTTTGATAAATTCCATTTCATCTTTAATATTTTTAAAATCAAAGACATATCCTGCATAAATCTGAAATACTTCGTTGCTGTAATCGTCTATTGCCAGATTCGCCACATTGACAAGCCCCTTCTTAATTGCCCGGCGCATACGTTGCTCCAGATTTTTCGGAGACTCACCCCGATTTTCCGCAACCTTTACAAGCACTTCCTTGCTGTAGGATTCGCCGGTTTCATCCAAATATCTGCAGATTGCCAGAATGTCCGGCGTTCCTTTTTCTCCAAGCATACCGAGAAGACCTAAAAGCAGATTAATTTCCTGTGCTGAGCTGTCATTTTTCTTCGCGCCTGCCGGAGTTCTCTCCTCCTCTTCAAAAATACCGCGGATATTGCTGACAATATTCTTCATCTTCAATCTGTCTGAAACATTACGCAAAACTCTTTCAACTTCGATAACATTGATCGGCTTATGGATAAAAAACTCTACGCCCGCACTGTATGCCTGTTCCACCATACTTTTATCCGTAACCTTGGATATCATCACAAACAGAATATGCGGCCGAACCTTTTTAATCTCACCGACCAGAGAAATACCGTCTTTTCCGCTCATCAGAAGATCCGCTAGCACAATATCGGGATTGATGCCGATAATTTCCTCAGCAGCTCTGGCCGGATCCGTGGAATAACCGGAAACCTCCCCTAAATCTCTGCTTTCAATAATGTTTTCAAGGGTTTTCACAATGCCGATTTCATCATCAATCAGGTAATACTTCATCGTCAGCCTCCTCATAATCATGCCGCTTTATTGTAACGGTAAACTCTGTATACTCAGATTCACGACTTTCACAGGTGATTGTCCCTGCAAAATAGTTTTCAACATAATCTTTTACCAGCGAAAGACCGATTCCCCGCTGCACATCGCCGGTTTCCCGATCAAACTTGGTAGAAAAAAACTCATAAAAAATCGTTTCCAGATTTTCCTTGGGAATTCCGGGTCCGTTATCCCTTACCTTTAAGATGTAGGACTGTTCCGTTTTACGCAGAGTGACCGTTATTTTCCCACCTTTTTCGCCTATAGCTTCCACTGCATTGAGAATCAGATTTCTGACAACAGACAGCATCTTAAAATACTGCTCCACATAGAAATCAGTCCTGATCTTTACAGAAATCTCTATCGGATACCCTTTGGTTCTGATCAGGTTTTGCATATTGGATTTTTCAATTTCAATAATATCCCGCATGCGAAGCTTTCTTTCGTGAACACCTTCCAGATAAGTTTCCTTGAGCACGCTCAGGATATTCAGATAATCGCCTTTCACCTCGTGAGCATTCTTCGAAATGTCTAAAGACTTTTCCTGCAGCTGAGCAGGCGCCCCTATCTCCTGCATTGTTTTATAAAGTTCAAAGGCCTGTTTCATAATGTCTTCTATTTCCGCTGCATTCTTTTCCATAATATGCAGCTCGCCCTCAAAAATCGATGCCTGTGAAATAAGCCTGCGATATTCTTTGTTGTTTTCTTCCCGCACCAAAAGATTGGAATATGTCTCCATAGCCAGCAAAATAATCTGAATCAGAATCGTTCTGAGAACTGCTATTACCGCCAGACTCATGAGAACCTTGAAACTGAACAGATTCTGCTGCTGAAACAGACATCTGGCTCCTATCTCTGCACAGTTTGCAAGAAAATCGCAGCACAAAATCACCAGAGGAAAGTTTCTTATATCTTTAGGCTGCCTCACAATATATTTATAAATCAGATTATAGTATACGCCGTAAGAAAAGAAGAATACGACATCCGGCACTGCCCAGGCTGCCGCCATTTCAAGGTTTTCCTCAGATATTATCATAGAAACCATACGAAACAGAGGTGAAAAAATTCCTGAACAGATACCGACATAAACAGGCGACAGTTCTTCATAGCAGTAGATAAAAATCGACATTACCACTACAGACATAGCTACAATAAAACCGTCTGTAATGAAGTTGAATTTTACCTGTGATGCCAGTGATACAAAAATAGCTACAAAGAGAGTTCTTTTTAGTTTATTCATACCGCCTTTATATTTCCCTTCCTTGTTTATTCAAAATATTCTACCATATTTTGCAGATTTTCTCAAGTGCTGCCGGAAAAAGAATCTATAAATACATACAAAAACAGGCTTTATCAATACCCCCGAAAGAAGCACTGTAAACGCATGGCAGATCCCGGGTTCCCGTCTGTAAATCCGAACGCCGAAGCCGCTTTCTGCCGGACTTCATACCGTACTGTGATATAAAAAAACCACTCCGGTCAAACGGAGCAGTTTCTTTATGGTTTTACATCTTGTCTTATATATCGTTTTTCCGGTTATTTTGCTACAATAACAGTTCCGGTTTTTCCTTCCAAAGCTTCTACAGCCTTGTCCAGAGAAGTGATAATCGCTTTCTTTTCAGGGTTTGCCTGAACAAACTTCATAGCGGCCTGTACCTTAGGCAGCATGCTTCCCGGAGCGAAATGTCCTTCGTCTACATATTTCTGAGCTTCTTCCAAAGTCAGTGTATCCAGGTTCTTCTGATCCGGCTTGTTGAAGTTGATTGCAACTTTTTCAACTTCTGTCAGAATCATCAGAGCATCTGCTTCAACGCTTTCTGCCAGCAGTTCAGCTGCAAAGTCCTTATCGATAACAGCAGCAACGCCTTCCAGGCTTCCGTCTTCATTTTCAACAACAGGAATACCGCCGCCTCCGCAGGAAATAACGATAGAAGAATCCCACAGTCTTCTTACTGCATCGATTTCTACGATTTCTTTTGGAATAGGGGAAGCTACAACTCTTCTCCAGCCTCTGCCTGCATCTTCTTTTACGGAATAGCCTTTTTCTTCAACCAGCGCCTTCGCTTCTTCTTCACTGTAGAAAGGTCCGATCGGCTTAGTAGGATTCTTGAAGCCCTGGTCTTCCTTGTCAACAACCATCTGAGTTGCGATAGTCAGAACCGGAATGTCCTTGCCTCTCTGCTTCAGTGCAAATCTAAGCGCCTGCTGCAGGTGGTAACCGATGTATCCCTGGGACATTGCGCCGCAAACGTCAAACGGCATTGCCGGGGTTACATCCTTTGCAGTTTCAGAGGCTAACAGAATTCTGCCTACCTGCGGTCCGTTACCGTGAACCAGACCGATTTCGTAGCCTTTACAGCTGATATCAGCAATATATTCGCAAGTTTTTTTAACAACTTCTAACTGAGCTTCTGCAGTTGCTTCGCTTTTACCGGACTGCAGCGCGTTACCGCCTAATGCGATTACAATTTTTTCTGCCATTGTGGTATTTCTCCTAACTTTTCTTTTGTACTGCAGCAGGGTTTTCCGAGTCTGCAAAAACATATCTGCATGTAGCGACAGTTCTATGCCGCCTCTCTTCCTGCTGCAATACGGGATTTCAATTCAATACAAATATTATAAATCGTCTCTGTTAACAGGACAAGACATACATCTTGGGCCGCCTCTGCCTCTGGATAATTCCGCACTTGGAATTGTCAGAACCTTAACGCCCTTCTTGTCCAGTAAATCATTGGTTACATAGTTTCTTTCATAAGTTACTACGGTTCCCGGCGCAATGCACAAAGTATTGGAACCGTCGTTCCACTGTTCTCTCTGTGCCGCCATCAGATCTGTGCCTCCGCAGCGGATTAAATCTACTGCAGGCAGGTTCAGATATTTAGCAAGAATATGATCCAATGAATCTGTGATAGACTTGAAGTTTGCTTTTCCGTCCTTACCCAGCGTAATCTCAAACAGCTGCAGCGGACCTTCGATTTCCGGATGAATGGTAAACTTATCATAGTCAACCATAGTAAATACGGTATCCAGATGCATAAATGCTCTCTTCTTCGGAATATCGAATACCAGCACTCTCTTGAATGTGGATTTGTTCAGCATATTCTCTGCAAATCTTTCAATAGCAGGAGCTGTAGTTCTTTCCGAAAGTCCGATTGCTACAGTTTCCGCATTGAGAACCAGAACATCTCCGCCTTCGATGGAGGCTTCGTGGTCATAATCGTACCACATCTGCGAACCTTCCGGCGCAAAGTCCTTGTTATGCAGGAACATATATTTCAGAAGCAGAGCTTCTCTTCTTCTGGTTGCTGTACTCATATGGTGAATGTTCAGTCCGTTTCCTACGCAAGCGCCCGGGTCTCTTGTGAAATAGAGGTTCGGCATCGGGTCCATATAGAACGGATAAGAAGAAGAGATGAAATCTGCCAGAGATTTGCTTTCTACTGTAATTTCTTCTCTCTTTACACCGGCGATCAGCTTTGCAACCATGGCTTTTTCGTCCATATTGATCAGATAATCGTACAGCGCTTCTCTTACACCCTGAGAATTCAGCGGCGTTTCATCGAGGAATTTGTTCAGGAATTCCTCTTTTACAGCTTTATCTTTTAACGCTTTTGCAGTCTCATCAACATAGTAGATTACTTCTACGCCGTTTTCTCTGAGAACTTCTGCAAAACGGTCGTGTTCCTGCTGCGCAACCTTCAGGAAAGGAATGTCGTCAAACAACAGTCTTTCAAAGTTGTCGGGAACCAGACCTTCTACTTCTTCACCGATTCTGTGAAGAAGCACTTTATTCAGTTTTCCGATTTCAGAATAATTATGGATTCCAGGTTTCATAATTTTTATTCTCCTAAAGACTTCTCGGCTGCTTCCGGTAACCTGCAGCCGCTTCAGTGATAAAACTGCCGCAGGGAAACCCCTGCAGCAGTAGTTTACAATCATTCAGTCTGTGCTTTAAAATTTTTCAGAATTACGATTTTACCGCACAGAAGCTTCTGTACTGCAGCATCTGCGATGCTTGAATTCGTCTGCCGCAAGAGCCTGTCCCGCATCTTTCGTGCGGAATCCGCACAAAGCCACAAACGGGCGCCTCTTTCCGCAGGCGGAAAGCATTCTTATGCGATTGTTGCTACGATAACAGCCTTGATTGTGTGCATTCTGTTTTCAGCTTCGTCGAATACAACGGAGTTCTTGCTTCTGAACACTTCATCGGTTACTTCGCGGATGTCATAGCCTTCTTCCATCTGAGTCTTAGCCATCTTAGTTTCGAAATCGTGGAAGGACGGCAGGCAGTGCATGAACAGGCAATCAGGATTTTCTGTTGCAGCCATCAGTTCTTCAGTTACCTTGAACGGAGTCAGAAGTCTTACTCTTTCAGGAATTTCAGCTTCTTCACCCATGGAAGCCCAAACGTCAGCGTAGATTACATCAGCGCCCTTCAGGCATGCAGGATCGGAGGATACTTCGATAGTTGCGCCTGTTTCTTTAGCAACTTCCTGTACCTTTGCGATTACATCCTGGTTCAGTTCAGCTTTCAGTTCGTCCGGACCGTAAGCAACATAGTGCATACCCATCTTAGCGCATCCGTACATCCATGCATAAGACATGTTGTTTCTGATGTCTCCGGAGAATACTACTTTTACTCTGTTCAGCGGTTTTGCGCAGTGTTCTTCGATTGTCATCAGGTCAGCTAAGATCTGAGTAGGGTGGTCAACGTCAGTCAGACCGTTCCATACAGGAACGCCTGCATATTTAGCCAGACCTTCTACAACTTCCTGATCGAAACCTCTGTATTCGATACCGTCATAGAATCTGCCCAGTACCTTTGCAGTATCTTCCATAGTTTCTTTCTTGCCCATCTGGGAAGAACCGGAATCCAGGAAAGTAACGCCTGCACCTTCGTCCATTGCTGCTACTTCGAAAGCGCATCTTGTTCTTGTGGAAGTCTTTTCGAACAGCAGAACGATGTTCTTGCCTTTCAGAACCTGGTTGCAGATGCCTGCTCTTTTCTTAGCCTTCAGGTCATGTGCCAGATCCAGCATATATCTGATTTCAGCAGGTGTGAAATCCATGAGTGTTAAAAAGCTTCTTCCTTTTAAATTTACTGCCATTGGTCTAATCTCCTTTTTTCTTCAAAATATAAACAACTTCGTTCATAGAGATAGTTTGACTATCTTTACTTAAAATCATACTATATTTGTCAAAAAATTAAAGTACCAGTGTTTCTATTTTTTTGCATACCAGTTTTATGAAAATATTAGAAAAAATTAGGTGGATTTCATTTCCCGAAACAGTCTTTCCACAATTTCGGTAAAGTTCTCCATACCCAACTTAAGACGGGCAGTGTTTTCAAAAGAATAATTCAGACGAACATAGTTTTTTCCCCCGTTTTTATGGGGATAAAATACATCGCCCGGAATTACGGAAATCCCCCTTCTTGCACATTCGGAAACGACTTCTCCGCAGAAAATGCCTTCCGGCAGCCTGCACCAGATATATACGCCGCCCTCCGGTTTTCTGTACGAAACGCCGATGGACGCCAGACGATCCAGATAGTTGCACATAATATCCCGTTTTTCCAGATTCAGTTTTGAAATATGCCGGGCGTTTTCGTAATATCTGCCGTCAGTGATATATTTTGCCAGAAGCTTCTGCGTCATCCAGTCCAAAGACTGCAGCCTTATGGAAACCAGATAGCTGAGACTTTTAATCAGTTTTTCCGGCGCAACTACAAAAGCAAGCGACAGCCCCGGGATAAAGGTCAGCGCAAAAGAGTAAATATAGATTACATTATCGCTGCGGTCCATGGATTTCAAAGTGGGCATAATATCTCCTGTCAGGGAAAGCTCGGACGCCGCGTCCTCTTCAACAATCGGCAGGCGGTAGCGGTTGGAGATTTCCAGCAGTTTATTTCTCCGTTCAACAGACAGAATATTTCCTGTCGGGTCGTGATAGCTGGAATTCACATAGATAAACTTCGGTCTGTGAAGTTCTATCAAGCCTTCCAGATTTTCACACATCATTCCGTCTTCATCTACGGGAACAGTCACTGCTTCGCAGCCCGCCAGCGAAATCACTCTGTAAACATCCGGAGAAACAGGTTCTTCGATTACAACTTTATCTCCCGGTTTCAGCATCGCCGTCACGATAAAGTCCAGCGCCTGATTGGTTTCGGAAAGCACCTGCACCTGGTTGATATTTGCTTTGATTCCCTTATTTCTGAGATAGGAAATAATCTGCCGGCGCAGGGTTAAGTCACCCTGGTAAGGCGTCAAAAACGAAGATCGGCGCCCCTGCTCTTTCAGAATTTCCACAAGATCTGCTGCCAGCTCTTCTTCATCATAAATTGCAGGAGGCATCCCCATCGAAAAGGATATGTGGTTAGATTCGAAAACCCTCTGAAAAATATCGTCAAAGGTTCTGCTCATATCCTGATATTCATCTTTTATCAGGGTGCTCCAGTTTACTTTCTTTCTAACATCCGGTTCATAATAATCTTCACTTCTGTAGGTAACTCTGTAGCCTACGCCCTGCTCGGATTCAAGAAGTTCTTTGTCTTTCAGATGAGTGTATGCCTTTATCACTGTGTTCCGGTGAACTCCCAACCGCTGAGCCATAGCCCGCTCCGAAGGCAAGATGGCTCCGTCAGGCAGCTGACCTGTAATAATTTTTTCTTTAATCTGATCTGAAATCTGCCAGTACAACGGAATTCCCTGATTTTTATCTATACGAATCTGCACAAATCGCTCCTTTTATTCTATCCTTACTCTGCCCTTATTTCTTCTTCACTCTGTCTTTTCTGCGGGTTCCTTCTTTCCGTGGAACTGATAATAGCACACTTCCAGTCTTCCGTTATAAAGTTTTCTGCGTCTGTCTGCAGGTCTTCCCATTGCTTTTTCTTCGGCAGTCTTATCCGTAGTAACCATAAACAAAGACCAGGTCGGGTTCTCCGCAAAAAAGGTTTTATATGTCTTGTAAATATTATCTATCTGTTTTGCTTCTCCGATTCTCTCCCCATAGGGCGGATTGGTGATAATGATGCCGCTTTTTTCTCTTGCCTCAATCTGCGACATATTCATCTGTTTGAACACAATACAGTCGTCGACGCCTGCTTCCACAGCATTTTCTTCTGCCGCCAGAACGGCTTTTTTATCTATATCCGAAGCAAAAATCCGAAGCTTGGCATCATAGTTAATCGATGAGAAAGCTTTCTTCCGTTCCTCTTTCCAGAGTTCAGAAGAGATCATCTCCCAGCCTTCCGCCGCAAAATCCCTGTTCAGGCCCGGCGCAATATTTCTGCCGATCATAGCCGCCTCAATGGGAATGGTTCCGGAACCGCAGCACGGGTCCATCAAAAGCCTGCCTTCTTTCCAAAAGGAAAGCTGTACCAACGCAGCTGCAAGGGTTTCCTTCATAGGCGCTGCCACATCGCAGACACGGTATCCTCGTTTATGCAGCCCCGCCCCGCTGGTATCCACAGTCAGTGTACAGTTATCTTTTAACATCGTCACTTTTACTGTATATGCCGCCCCGGTCTCTTCAAAATGTTCCACCGGATAGTATTCTCTGAGCCGTTCCACAATGGCTTTTTTTACAATACTCTGGCATGCGGGCACACTGTGCAGAGCAGACTTTACAGATGTTCCCGTCACTGTAAATTTTCCGTCAGGCGGAATCAGTTCTTCCCATGCTATGGCTTTTGTCTGCTGAAAAAGTTCTTCAAAGGTTTTTGCTTTAAATTCTCCCATTTTCAAAAGAACGCGGTCGGCGCTGCGCAGCCACAAGTTGCTTCTGACAATAGCCCGCTCATCTCCCAGATATGTAATTTTCGCATCTTCGGACTTTAGAATTTTATATCCCAAAGCCTGTATTTCTCTTTTTACGACAGCCTCCAGTCCGAAAGTCGCCGTTGCAATCAATTCCAATTTCATAATATCTCCAAACAGTCTCCGATTTTATATTTTTTCTTAAGTTCTATGATACCGTTTTTTCGGCAGAGTGTAAAGAAAAAACCGCTTCCGGACTTAACCAAAAGCGATCTATCAATTATATTTAACTTCTTCCCAATCGAACTGCGCTTTCGTCTTTTTCACTGCCTCGCCGTAGAGTGCCAACGCACCTGTCGGTGCTCCTCCGGTCGCTTTGCTCCCTTCGCTTGAACACCTATCCCGATTTTCACAGAAAATCGATGGAAGGTGTCATACAGAAACCGCAGTGCTTCAGCACGTGGCGGTTTTTCAGTTGTCCGTTTCGCCTTGCCGCTCGCTCTGCTTGCGGGGCGAAAAGGCACGCACTAAAGTGCTGCACTCCTGACGGAGGACCTACCTGCGACTCGCTGCGCTTATCGGGTTAGGTCTCCCAAAGCATAAGGAGTTTCCATCAATTCGCTTCGCAAATTCGAGCAAGCTCCATTATACGACTGTTTCTTCCCAATCGAACTGCGCTTTGCTTGTTCTCTTGGAGAAACAAAGCATAAGGAGTTTCCATCAATTTCTTTCAGAAATTGGGACAACTCCATTATACGACTGTTTCTTCCCAATCGAACTGCGCTTTGCTTGTTCTCTTGGAGAAACAAAGCATAAGGAGTTTCCATCAATTTCTTTCAGAAATTGGGACAACTCCATTATAAATAAGGGGCTCTTCTGTTGAGGGAGTTTCCTTCCAGAGATTCCAGTTCGTTGAGTGCTTTTCCTGTTCCGATTGCAACGCAGGATGTCGGATCATCGGCGATACGAACTTTAATGCCCGTGCGTTCTTCAATTCTTCTGTCAATGCCGTAGAGGAATGCGCCGCCTCCGGTAATCACAATACCGGAATTACTGATATCCGCAGCCAGTTCCGGCGGTGTCTGCTCCAGTACGCCGTGAGCTGCCTCACAGATTGTATGAAGCGGTTCTTCCAAAGCTTCCATAATCTCTTCGGAGCTTACTTCAACTGTCTTTGGCAGACCTGTCACCAGATCGCGGCCTCTGCATTCCATCGTCAGGTTCTCTTCCCTCGGGTATGCTGTGCCGATGGTTTTCTTAATTTCTTCACCGGTTCTTTCACCGATATAAAGCTTATGCACTTTTCTCATATATTTAATAATGGCATCATCAAACTTGTCTCCTGCCATTTTTACGGAAGTGCTTGCAACAATTCCTCCCAGAGAAATTACCGCAATATCGGTGGTACCTCCTCCGATATCGATTACCATAACACCGTCCGGCTGTGAAATGTCAAGACCTGCGCCGATAGCAGCCGCAACAGGTTCTTCCATCAGATAAACATCCTTGCCGCCCGCCTGTGTTGCCGCTTCTCTGACAGCTCTCTTCTCGACCTCTGTTACACCAGAAGGCACGCAGACCATAATTTTAGGCTTGAAAAATCTGCCGCTTCCACAAGTCTTTTTAATGAAATACTTCAGCATTCTCTCCGTAATATCATAGTCGGAAATTACACCGTCACGCAGAGGTCTGACCGCAATAATATTTGCCGGAGTTCTTCCCAGCATCTGTCTTGCCTCTTCACCTACCGCCAAAATATCATCCGTATCCTTGTTGATTGCAACTACGGAAGGCTCATTGAGAACGATTCCCTTGTTTTTTATATATACCAGGACATTGGCTGTCCCTAAGTCAATTCCTACTTCACTTGCCATTTACATACTCCTTTTCCATTTTTTCATAAAAATTCTATCTCGATTCCACTACTCTATAGCATTAACATCAACGGCCTGCAATATGCACATTCCGAAGGAGTTTCGCATAAACCGAAACTATATCTTTCAAATATTATATACAATTGCACAACTATTTTCAATGCAATTCACAGAAAAACCACAAGGGCTTTTTTCACGGCTTTTTTTGCACAACTTTGTCAGACAGCACTTTGCATATTTTCGCGAATTTCCGCTCGCCGTTAAACTCCGGTTTCGAGTATTTTGATCGGTTTTTTAATCGTTTTCCGAGTAACGCCGTACACTTTTTATAAATTCGGCTCAGCGTTGATTTAAGCAGAGAGCATCCATAAGAATAAAGGAACTTCCGCATCATTTTAACTTAAACATTGTATTTACATTCCCGTCTTTTCTCAGGATTTAATGGAAATAATCATTTCCGTATGAATCACGATGGTTTTTGCTTATGCAAAAGAGCAGCTCCCGCGGGAACTGCCCTGTCCTTCATCTTTATGCGTCCTTAAGTATGCACCCTTAAGCTGCTGTCTTTCACGAAACTTCTGTTTCGCCGGAGTATATCAGACCGCCGATAGTCTCAGCCGGTTTTCCCTTGCCGCAGAGTATCTCGTCCCGTTAAATCCGCCGCTTAAATTGCATATTTTTTTCTGTATTCTTTGAACATCTTTTTGAAAGCCTCGTCTTCCATAGTCTTCAGCTTGTCCAGATATTCATGCGCATCAAAGGAATCTCCGCTGGCCGATTCAATAACTGCAACACCGATATTGGAGCAATGGTCGGAAACTCTTTCGTAGTTGGTCAAAATATCGGAAAGCACAAATCCCTGCTGAATCGTACATTCTCCGGACTGCAGACGATTGATATGATTCCTCTTGATTTCTTCAACCAAATTGTCCATCACTTCTTCCAGCGGTTCTACGCGGTAAGCCACCTGTAAATCATTCTTTTCAAACGCCTCGATAGCAAGGGAAATAATTTCCTCGATAGCTGCGGTAGCCACCTTTAACTCATGCCGTCCGCTTTCGGAAAGTTCCAGATCCTTGTCATTCAGCTCTTTTGCCGCCTCCATAATATTTACGGCATGATCGCTGATCCTCTCAAAATCACCGATTGTGTGCAGCATTCTGGAAACCTGTCTGCTGTCAGCATCGGACAGATCGCTTCCGGACAGCTTTACAAGGAATGCGCCGATTCTGTCTTCGTAGATATCACCTTCGCCTTCCAGAGCTTTTACCCCCTCGGCCTTCTTTTCATCATAGTTAAACAAAAGCGACATTGCTTCCAACATAGATTTTCTGGAAACATGACCCATTTCATTGGTAATCTGGCTGCATTCCTGCACCGCAATAGACGGGGTGTTCAGCAATCGTTCGTCTAAAAATACAATTTCGTCTTCCGGCTCGTTTTTAATGGTTCCCTCTGCAATTTTAACCAGCACTTTGGAGAAAGGCAGCAGGATAAGAGTCGTTGAGATATTGAAAATACTGTGAACTACAGCAATTCCCACCGGGCTGATCGGTTCATCCTTAATAGCCAGATCGAAACCGTAAAGGGCAATCATATACACAATCATAAAAATCAGTGTTCCGATAATATTAAAAGAAATATGAATCACGGATACACGCTTCGCATTACGATTAACACCGATACTTGAAATTAAAGCCGTCACACATGTGCCGATATTCTGTCCCATAATAATCGGAATTGCCATACCGTAAGAAATGCTTCCCGTCAAAGACAGCGCCTGCAGAATGCCGACAGAAGCAGAAGAACTCTGAATAATCGCAGTCAACACCAGACCTGTCAGAATACCGAGCAGAGGATTTGTAAAAGCAGTCAGCATCGATGTGAATTCCGGCATATCCTTCAGAGGACTTACAGAATCACTCATAAAATCCATACCATACATCAGAATTGCAAATCCAATCATAATGCTGCCGATATCTTTCTTTTTGCTGGTTTTTGCGCTCATCATCAGGATTACACCAATCAGCGCCAGAATCGGCGAAAACGAATCCGGTTTCAGAAGCTTCACCCATACATTATCGCTTTCTATACCGATTAAACTGAGAATCCAGGCTGTTACAGTAGTTCCTATATTGGAACCCATAATAACTCCCGCAGTGCTTGAAAGCTGCATAATTCCGGAATTTACCAGTCCTACCAGCATAACGGTTACAGCTGAGGAACTCTGAATCACAGCCGTAATTCCTACACCTAAAAGCAGACTCTTCAGAGGATTAGAGGTCAACTTCCGCAAAATCGCCTCAAGTTTTCCTCCGGCCAGCTTCTCCAGTCCCTGAGACATCAGGTTCATACCGTAAAGAAACAGCGCCAGACCGCCGAACAGCGTAATAAATGAAAAAATATCCATGTACTTTCTTCCCTCTCTTTTTCTTTCGCGTATTATATGCAATAGTTAAAATATTATAGTAATCTCTGTTCCTTCCCCAAGGCTGCTCTTTATGCGAATATCCGCATTGTGATAAGCGGCACCGTGTTTTACGATAGAAAGCCCCAGTCCCGTTCCGCCGATTTCTTTGGAGTGACTTTTATTCACTCTGAAAAATCGTTCAAACACGCGCGACAAATCCTCCCCGGGAATACCGATCCCCGTATCTGCCACACTGACTGCAGGGCGTCCGTTCTCCTCAAAAACGGAAATCTTCACAGTACCATAGTCCTTATTATATTTTATCGCATTATCACATAAGTTGTAAATAATTTCTCCCAAAATTTGTTGTACGGCTTCCACATAAATATGTTTTCCCGTAAGTTTCACTGTAAGATGTTTTTCTCCGGCAGCCGTTTCCAGAGTATAAAGCACATCTTGACAGACAAGATACAAATCCTGTTTTTCTTTTTTGGAAGCAATCTGACCTTCATCCAACTGCGATAATTTGATAATATCCTCTACCAGCGTAATGAGCCTCTGTGCCTCATCATAAATCCTTCCCGCAAAACGCGGTATATCTTTTTCTTTTACAATGCCGTTTTTGATAATTTCCGCAAATCCGGATATAGATGTCAGCGGCGTCTTCAATTCATGTGAAACATTTGCCGTAAACTCTTTTCTGAAATCAGCTTCTCTGGTCTTCTCGTCCACATCGGCTTTAAGCCCGGTAATCTGCATATCCAGCTGCCGCTTCTGCTCTGCAATCTTATCCACCAGCGGCCGCACCTCTTCATAAACCTCTGCTTCAATTCCATGCTCGAGGTCAATACGATTCAGAGGCTCCACAATTTTTTTCGCTGTTCTTGCAGCCAGCACAAAAGACAGGAGCAGCGCCAAAAGCAGCACTAAGAGAAGCGGCTGTATCATATTCAGAATCAGAGTCAGAACAGTCAGCTGATCCTGCGATACCCGAAGCACACTGCCGTCCGCCAGCCTTACAGCGCAGTATATGGTCTTCTTCGAAAGCGTTTTCGAGTAGCGGGTATCTTCACCGTATCCGCTTTTCAAAGCTTCCAGGACCTCCGGCCGTTTTTTGTGATTTTCCATTTCCGCCTGTTCCGCCGAAGTATCCCAAAGTACTTTTCCGTCACCTTTTATCCATGTGATACGGTGACCTTCCCCGACATTAAGCTGTTGAAAATAATCCTTTCCGCCGATTTCAACAGCATGCCCGACAATGTATGCCTCATTCTTCAGCTCTTTGGAATATTCATCATTGTACTGCACATAAAGGGCGCCTAAAATCAGCACCAGGCAGGACAGCCATACGGAAATCCCTACAAGAAAACTGCCCTTAAAAATACGTTGTTTCATATTTTTTCAATTCCTTTTATCCACTTCTCTCTGTCAGCTTCCTTCTCCGATTTTATATCCGATGCCGCGGACAGTCTCGATTAGTTTCCCACATTCGTCCAGTTTCTGACGCAATGATCGGATATGCACATCTACGGTTCTGCTTTCTCCGTCAAATGCATAGCCCCAGATTTTTGTCAGAAGCTGATCTCTTGTAAATACAATTCCCTGATTTTCAACAAGCAAGGTCAGCATTTCATATTCTTTCAAGGTCAGGGTCACATCTTTTCCCCCCACCCGAACAATATGTTTTGCAGGGGATACATAAAGCTCTCCGATTGTATATTCTTTCTCTCGGTCCACAACTTCCGCTCTGCGCAGAAGCGCCTTGACCCTTGCAATCAGCTCCATCATACCGAAAGGTTTCGGCAGATAATCGTCAGCTCCGTAATCGAGCCCGATCACTTTGTCATACTCTGTTCCCTTTGCAGTCAGCATCATCACAGGTACTTTCTTAGTCTGCGCGGAAGCCCGAAGTTTTTTCAGAATAGAAAGGCCGTCTTCCTCCGGCAGCATAATATCCAGCAAAATCAGGCGAGGCGTTTCTTTTTTCAGCGCATCCCAAAACAGAGACGGTTTTTCAAAGCCGCAGGCTTCATACCCGGCATTATTCAGCGTATACAAAACCAGCTCCCTGATACTGTCATCATCTTCTACAAAATAAATCATACGCCTCTCCTTTCTTCTATAAACTTAAGTCTACTATAATCCGCAGTCAAATGCTATAGGATAAATGTAAAAAGTATGTTAAGTTTACAGAAAAAACGTAAGGAGCGTATGATTCCGAAATCAGTTCTCATGTTTTCCGTATTTAATATGATATTCGTTTAATTTTTTATATAAGTTCTTTTTGGCAATCTGCATTTCCTCTGCTGCCTTAGCTACATTTCCCCCATGCTTTTCCATTACTTTTACAATATACTCTTTTTCAAAAGCCTGTTTATGTGCCCGCAGTGTGTCTTTCCTGCTCTCTCCCTGCAAATCTTTAATTTCCTCCGGAAGCATATCAAAATCCAGTTTGCCACCGTCAGAAAGAACCACCAGCCTCTCCATCAGATTCCGAAGCTCCCGGACATTTCCCGGCCACTCATATCGCTGAAGCAGCTTCGTAATCTCCTCTGAAATCGTAAGCTCCGGTTTATTCATTTCCGACGAATACCAGCGCAAAAACCGTTCACATAATACGGGGATATCTTCAGTCCGTTCTCTGAGCGGAGGTATTTCAACAGGAATAATATTGATACGGTAATATAAATCTTTGCGAAACCGGTTTGCCAGTACCTCTTTCTTCAAATCACGATTAGTAGCAGCAATCAGCCTGAAGTCACTGGTCAGAGTTTCATATCCGCCCACTCGTTCAAAAGTCTTCTCCTGTAAAACCCGAAGCAGGCGAGTCTGCATATTTAAGCTTAGTTCTCCGATTTCATCAAAGAAAATGGTTCCTCCGTCTGCAGCCTCAAATCGTCCTTTTTTCTGTTTTTCCGCACCGGTATAAGCGCCCTTCTCATTGCCAAACAGCTCACTTTCAATCAGATTTTCATTGAGCGCTCCGCAGTTCACGCATATAAAAGGCTTATCTGCCCGGCTGCTGTAATGATGTATTAGGTTTGCAAGAATCTCTTTTCCTGTTCCTGTTTCTCCTGTAATCAGCACCGCCGAATCCGTCTTTCCCACAATCTGAGCTTTCTTTCTCAGACTTTCAGCAGCTTTAGAAACTCCGATAAAACCTTTACCTTCGGAAAAAGATGCCAGCCTGTCTCTGAGCACTTCATTTTCAGCTTTCACACCGGACAATTCTGCCGCTTTTCTGATATTAGACAGAAGTTCATCAATATCTGCCGGTTTGACAAGATAAGAAAAGGCGCCCTGTTTCACCGCTTCAACGGCACCGGAGATAGAGCCTTCTGCCGTAAGCATAATAACTTCGGTTCCGGGAGATTTTTCTTTAATGTAATTTAACAGCCTCATCCCATCCAGCCGCGGCATGATAATATCCGATATTACCACAGATATATCGCGTTCCGCTATCTTTGAGGCGGCTTCCTCGCCATTCTCACATAAAACAACTTCAAACCCGTTAAGCCTGAAAATCTTTTCGTATACCTTAAGCAGAGATTTATCATCATCTACCAACATAATCCGCGTCATCTATCCACCTCTCTTTTCTCTACAGGGATAAACACACTGAATTCAGCCCCTCCGCCCTCAGGTTCCTCCACAATAATCGTGCCCTCCAGCGCATCTACCAATCTCTTCGTAATCCAAAGTCCGATTCCATTTCCATTTTCTTTTGTTGTGAGAAATGGCTCAAAAATTTTTTCTTTCGGCGCAACGCAAATACCCGGTCCGCTGTCTCTGATTCGCACAACTGCCCTGTCACCTTCCTGCCTGCATATAATCTTAATTCTGCCGCCGCTTCCTGCTGCCTGTATTGCGTTGCTGATAATATTCTGCAGAATTACTTTGACGCCTTCTCTTCCGTTAGAGTTAATATAACATTCCCCATCTATTTCTTTCGATACCACAATATCCTTACCGATAATTTCTTTCTTGGATAATAGAAGAATCTGATTAATCAGTGTTCCCAAATGAATCATCTCGCTTCCGTTTTTATCTCTTGCAGAAAAATCAAGCAATGCAGCAATCAGATCCTCAGCCTCGTTTACTGCCTTCTGAATAGTTTCCGCCTCTTCAGATTTTCCCGCAGCTGTAAACTTCAAAAGATAGGCAGCGCCTCCGATTCTCGCCAGAATGTTTTTCATCTCATGCACCAAAGCCGCTGCAAGCTGACCTACTCCTGCCATTTTTTCTATCTGCTGCAGCTCCTTTTCTACAAGCATTGCTTTTGTAATACACTCACTGGACACTACAATTTTATCCACAGAACTTCCTTTCAGAATTGGATAATATGCATTCTTATACACCTCTGCTCCGACAATTACCTGTTCTTCAAAAACCGTACAAGCTGCAACAACCTTTTCAATGCTGTTTTTAAGTTCTCTCTCCGGAATGGCTGTAAAATCTTTCGATTTTAAGATGATGGTTCCATCCGTGTCCACAATCATCAATGTTTCGTCAATCGCTTCAAGAATAACGCCGATTTCCCGATTTTTGTCCCGGAGACTTTCGGTATATGAAACCAGATTTTCGTTCATGATACATAAAGCTTCATTTAAACGGTTCATTTCATCATACCCGGAATTACAAGGTCTTTTAAAATGTACTTCCGCATATCCTCCCTCCGAAATACGCTGCGCTTGATCAACCAATTTCTTCATAGGTCTTGAAAAACGATAATACAAGATCATTGCAAAACACACGGAAAGAATTAAATTAATAAAACCGACAACCATAATTCCTTTCAAATCCACCTCATAAAACGATTGAAAATCTTCCATGCCGATCTCCATAAAAAGCACTGAATCAGTTCCGTTTACCTGTGAAAAAATAAACATTTTTTTCTTTCCGTTTTCATTCCAGACCTCAATACCGGACCCTCCCTTCAGAACGCCGTCTTTGAGGGCTTTTTCCCTTGAGGCAGATAAATCATCTTCAAAAATATTCTTCTCCAGAATTTCTCCCTGATCAGCTGTCAGACTGTCATAATCCGTATGATAGTATACCTGCCCCTGATTCGACATCCAGCATAACTTCCCCGTCTCTCCCAAAGAAAAACCATTAAAATATTTTTCCTTCACTTTATTAATCGAAAGATCCAGGCATATAACACCGAAAAGCTCTCCCTTTTCATCGTAAACAGGCTGTGAACAAGTCATAATCCAGCCTGTTCCCAGATAATCAAAATACGGCTGCGTCCATACCGCACTATGATCCGGATTATTTTTATCAGTTGCGTTAGTATAAAAAATATCACTGACCTGGCTGTGATCCCGTGAAAAGAACTCGCTGAGATTTCTATAAGGGCTGCAGCGAAGCAGGTTTTCTCCTGTTACAATATAGCACCAGGAAACTTCTTCATTCTTTATAATATGTGAAAAATAAGGATCCAGCTTTTCCGTTGCATTAATTTCCCTGATCAAATCTTCTGAAAGAAGTGTCTGCGCGGGCACAAAAACATTACTCTGACTGCTGGCAGAACGGTTCTTATCTCTTTTTCGCATAACAGTTTTATCCTCTGTTAAAATATACTCCTCCCCGATTGAAAGAGAAATATCCTGACCTAAAACTTCTTCCATATAAATTTCTGTCGACTCTGTCCTGTTTCTTATTCTGTCGAAAGCGATTGCAAGCAGTTCACTTTTTTCCTTCGTCACTTCTAGAAGATTGCTGCGTGCATATTCTAAAGCAGCTTTCTGACCGCTGCGCTGCATATATACCGTAAAAATCATAACAGAAAGCAGATTGAAAATTAAAAAAATCAAAATAATATTTGCAGTAAATGATTTTCTTCCGGCTTTCATCTTTCCTCTCCCTTCCTGATCGATATCTACGTTCTTTCACTTCTAATTGTAACATAGTCCGAGAGAACTCCCGGACTATGTTTGAATGTATGATTCATATTAGGTTTAAGGCTTTATTTTCGCTATTTTATATAAAATTTTAGCCGGTAATCCGGTCAGCCTCTTCTTTTGTAACCGTATCCGGATTCAATACAACCGGCGCCCATTCTTCAGGCTTCTTCTTCTGCATTGCCTTCGCATATCCCCATAAAACCAGGCCAACCGCTGCATAAATCGCAAGAACAGTCCACTCCGCCGTACCCATGGCACTTCCGTTAGTCCACAAGATCCAGATACAGAAGATAATGCCTATAATCCCAAACAAAATACCTGCCGGTGCTTTATACGGTCTTTCCCATTCAGGATGTGTCTTTCTGATTTTAAGGAAAGATAGAGTTACCATCAGATATACGATTCCCGCTGCTACGCCGTAAATAACATAGATATAGTTTACCCATGCCTCCGGGGCAAAGACGGTAAAATAAACTGACAAAATGCCTACAATCAGGTTTGCAAACTGCGGCTGACCATGTTTATTCAGTTTCGCAAATCTGGAAGTAAACTGATGCTGCTTAGCTGCTCCGTAAAGAATTCTGGAAGCAGAAAGCCAGAAAGAAGATAATGTTGTAATACATGTCAGCACGCCCATTACAACAATGATAATTCCCAGCCAGTGCATACCTAGAAGATCTGCAACCTTCGGATCCACAATACTTACAGAATCCACCCATTCAAGCGATACGATTCCTCCGATTGCAATAACCGCCAGACCATAGATTAAAACCGTGCATCCAAGCGCTCCGACAAAAGCTTTCCATATATCTTTTTTAGGGAAATTAGCTTCTTCAGAAAGCTGAGGAATCAAATCAAATCCCACAAACTTCATAATCAGAAGACCAATTCCCGCAGTATAACCGGATACGCCATTCGGAAACCAGTCGAGATTTTCAAAACTCCACTGACCACTTGCAATAAAAATAATATCAGCTATAATTGCAATTGCCAGCGTACTCCAGAAAAATACATTCTGCAATTTTGTAAGTAATTTTAATTCGAAATTAGTCAAAAAATACCATACAATAAGCAGCACCGCTGCAATCACTTTAATCTGTGTTGTCGTAATAGGGAACAGATATCCCAGCATCGAAGCAATTCCCATCGACACTGTCGGCATTGCCATAATATATAAGAGCATAATCATCCAACAAGATACAAATCCTGTATTAAAACCAAATGCATTGGTAATCCAAATATTCTGACCTCCTGCATAAGGCATCATCGATGTCATCTCGGTGTAAATAAATGCCAGCGGCAAAATCAGTACCGCACATGTCAATAAAGAAAGAGCCGCTCCCGCTCCACCGATCTCAAACCAGTATTTAATTTCAACCATCCAGGCTGCTATCATGCCGCCTGCAGCCATAGCGATCATACCGCTTAGCTTTATTTCTTTTCTTAAACCTTCCATTTTTATTCTCCCGTCATCAGGCTGACTATAAGTTCTTTTCAATCAATGCAATAGTTTCATCAGTTGAAAAAACATCACAATATATCACACTCATGATTTTCAGCTCTGCATCATGCAGTTCCATACTTCCGGCAGCGCAGGCATCCTCAACACAGATAACCTTATATCCCGCATCAGCAAGGCCTCTGACCGTAGATGCCACACACTGGTCTGTCACAATTCCGGTTACTACCACAGTTTCAATGCCCATAAACTGCAGAAGCTGCAGATAATTTGTACCGGTTGTAACGCTGTCTGTTGTTTTATTCACAACAATTTCATTCTCCTGCGGCGCAAGCTCGTCGATCATCTGCGCCGCAAAACTGTTTACCGGAAGCAGCATGCCGTTCCATCCTTCAGACTTTTGTACAGGTGAGCGATCTTCTCCATCTTCACGCAGGCAGGCAATTCTGCCGTATGTAACGGTTAGATTGTTTTTTCTGAAGAAGTCCAGCAGTTTTTTATTATTTGGAATTACAATATCATCCAAACGGTCATGGAAAGGAATCCATCGTTCCCACTCCCCTGCCTCCTTAAACTGAAGCGCTTCTCCGAAATCTCTCAGAACAAATTCATTCTGCAGGTCTACAAGCAATAAAGCTGTTTTCTTCGGATTGATAACAGGTTCTTCCGTCTCTCCTATCGTTTCATAATAGAAGTTAAGATACTTTTCTTTCACTTTCATAAAGTTTGCCTCGCTTTCTTTTAAGTTTGGCTTACATATTTACAATTTCTGTGCCACAAAAAGAAAGCAAAGCAGAAAGTTGAATTTTCAACCCTTTCACCCTGACATATCAAATTTCACCGAAGCTGAATTTTACTTATTGGTAAAAGTGATTCTCCAAATTTTACTTTTAGGTAACATAACCTCCGGCGCATTCCTCCCCGCTTCTGCTCTGTTTTCCGCATATATGCCCCTGATGCCGCATATATTGGTTTTAACTTAAGCTTAAGGAGCGGTGTTTCATATGAAGGATTACATAGAAGAGAGAGTACTTTCCCTGGCAGACTATATTATCTCGACAAACGCAACAGTCAGGGCCGCTGCCAAAGAATTCAGAGTCAGCAAAAGTACAGTACACAAAGATGTCACAGAGAGGCTTTCCGAAATCAGTCCCTCCCTTGCAGCAGAAGTAAAGGCGGTTTTAGACATCAACAAAGCGGAACGTCATATACGCGGCGGTCTTGCCACCAGAGAAAAATACACCCACCAAGATGAGACAAAGGAATAAGAAGCAGGAGCCTTTCGCGTCTTTTCGCAGGCTCCTGTTTTGATGCAGAGCAAAGTTTTCGGCCTTATTCTTCTTTTCTTAACAAAATTTTATTGAAATCTTCTCGAAAATGCTGAAAAATAATTGAAAATATTCTATAATATAAACACTATGTGAATTTCATTTCGAGGGAGGAATCTATTATGATTTATTTCAGAAGCGACTACAGCCAGGGCGCACACCCGAAAATTATGGATGCGCTGATTGAAACAAATTTAGAACACACTGACGGTTATGCTATGGATGTTCACAGTGAACATACGGCTCAGATGATTAAAGACCTGATCGGCAGACAGGACTGCGAAGTTTATATGATGGTAGGCGGTACACCGACCAATGTCATTACCATCGCTTCCGGTCTGAAGCCTTGGGAAGCGGTCGTAGCTCCAAGAACCGGACATGCATATTTCCATGAATGCGGCGCAGTGGAAGCAACCGGTCACAGAGTACTGACGGTAAACGGAATTGACGGCAAGCTGACGCCGGAGCTGATCGACAGTGCATGGCTTGAATACGAAGACGACCACACCGTAGTTCCGAGAATGGCGTATATCTCCCAGACTACCGAAAGCGGTACAGTCTATACAAAAGCGGAACTGGAGGCTTTAAGAGCCTGCTGCGACAGACACGATATGCTTCTTTATTTGGACGGCGCCAGACTGGGTGCAGCTCTGACCTGCGAAGATACCGATTTAACTATTCAGGATATTGCCCGCCTGACAGACGCATTTTACATCGGCGGTACGAAAAACGGTCTTCTCCTCGGTGAAGCAGTGGTAATTTTCAACGATTATATGAACGATCACTACCGTTGGATGATTAAACAGAGAAACGGTATGCTGGCAAAGGGCAGACTCATCGGCGTACAGTTTGAAGCGCTGCTTGACGGCGGAGAAAACAGCCTGTTTTATCAGATCGGCGCTCACGAAAACAAAATGGCAAAAAAACTCAGAGAGGGCATTGCAGCTGCAGGATACAAATTTGACGGCAGCTCTACCACCAATCAGATTTTCCCGATTTTCCCGGAAGCTATGGTAAGAGAACTGGAAAAAGATTTCTTCTTCTACGACTGGGCGCCTGCCGCAGAAGAAGGCTGCCGCGTCATCAGACTGGTTACCTCCTGGGGAACAACAGAAGAAGATGTTGACGCATTTATCGATGCGCTCAATAAATTTTAACAGATACACACAACGAGTTTGACCGAGTCTGAAATAAGAAAAAAGCAGGGAAAAGCTATGAAGGCTATGAAGACTGTAAAAAGAAACAGCCTCCTTGTTCAAAGACTCCAAATATGCTCTGAAAAATATCCTAACCTTACAATCGAGTAGGGGCTAACAAGTAGCCCCTCTCACACCACCGTACGTGCCGTT
>CALBGO010000110.1 GCA_937894585.1 uncultured Eubacterium sp. | reverse complement strand
TGCCGTCTCCGTCTGTATCAATATTTACATCAGGTTTGCCATCTCCGTCTGTATCAATATCCACATCAGGCTTGCCGTCTCCGTCTGTATCAATATCCACATCAGGCTTGCCGTCTCCGTCTGTATCAATATTTACATCAGGTTTGCCATCTCCGTCTGTATCAATATCCACATCAGGCTTGCCGTCTCCGTCTGTATCAATATTTACATCAGGTTTGCCATCTCCGTCTGTATCGATATTAATATCAGGTTTGCCGTCTCCGTCTGTATCTACATCTATCGGCGGCTTCACGATTCCACCACCTCCAGTCGGAGGTTTCACAGTATCAAATGCAAAACCGTTATCCAGATTAACATTATGATCCGGCTTCCAATTATCATCAACACCGTCCCCGTCTTTATCTATCGGTTCACGATAATCACTACTATCGCCCTTACCATCTCCATTTTTATCAATATCGGTATCCGGTTTCCAGATATGACCCGGCGAATATTCAAGAGTGTCCCCCGGCTTCCAATCCTTATTATTTCCTGTATCAACATTTACATCCGGAATTCCATCTCCATTAATATCCACATTGATGTCAGGACGACCATCTCCGTCTGTATCAATGTTAATATTATTTCCCGGTTTGTCCGGTGTATTAACAACCACAACCAATCCGATTACTACTACAACCTTGTGATTTCTATCAATATTATTGAAGTTAATCTGACCGGTACCGTTCTTATTGATTAAATCAGGTCTTGACTGTCCATCCACAATTACATCCTTAATCTCATAACTGTGAGATGTATCGTCCAGATCCACATTCCAACTTACTGTATAGCTACCGCCCTTGGAAATAACTGCATCCGGAGTAATGGAACCTCCTCCTCCGATAATTTCGGTATCAATCTTATATTCCGGCACATGGAAGTTTCCGCCGTCAGTTTTATCGTCTCCCGGCACCTTCGGTTCTACATAGATTTGTACATGCTGATCCTTTGTGACATCACTGAAATCTATTCTATTTCCATCAATAGAAACTTCCTTACCATTTACCGTAACTTTTGTAATCTCATAGCCCTCAGCAATATCCCAGCTGACAGAAGCGTCTTCTCCGTCTTTTAAATATCCAGTTCCCGTAATTTCACCTATGCCTCCAATAATTTCACCGGTAATCTGATGTAAGCTTTCCAGATCTCCAATGTCCGGAGCTTTTTCCGGCTCACTCGTTCCGTTTCCACCTACGGATGCATCTTTTGCAAAGATTACAAGAATCTCATGGTCATTAGAAATATGCTGTACATTCATATTCAAACCACCTTGATTAACCGATTTTACATATAGTTCACCAAGTGCATCTGAAACATTATCAAAATGGTTTTCTTCAATAAACTCATATTCAACATCTGACGGTTCTTCGCTTTCAGGTTTGCCCGGTTCTTCATCACCAATACCGTCTTCCGGAATATCCGGTTCATTATCGGAAGGCATATTTTCCGGATTGTCTCCTGGTGGCGTCAATCCTTCACCTGCTTGAGGATTTTGACCTTCATTTTCAGGCTTATTCGGTGTATTCTCCGGAGATGTTTCTGCATTCTCTTCATTTCCGATAGTTTCTGAAATCACTGACGTTCCGCTCTTAATCACCTGCTGACATGCATAAATCAATTCACTATCTATATAAACCTTCGCAATATAAGAGCCACTTTCAGGATTAGCCTCCAAATTCAAATAATCCTTACCCTTAAATAAAACTTTAGAAGCGTCTATCATTCCTGCACCATATTTATCAGTAATAACCTTATACTGAATTGGTTTCAGATACACTTTAACATCTTTATCACTGTCAACAATAAATTTCAGCGAATTATTTTCCGTGCTTTCAGTTCTTCCGTTAACTGTCACTCTGTCAATTACATAGTACTCTTTAATCTCATCAGCAATCGTCCAGGAAACCTCATATTCTGTTCCCCGTTCTACAATACCACCGCCGGTAATCGTTCCTGAGCCGCCGATAATCTGCGTAGTTACCTTGTACTTATCCTTTCCGCCATAGTCCGGAACTTCAGCACCGCCTATATTCTTAAAGTAAATATCCACAACATGGTTTTCATGAATATTAACAAAGGAATGCTGTCCTTCTCTCACAGGAACGGAACCGCCTTCTCCATCTTGTACAAGAACACCGTCTATATATACTTTATGAATCTCATGCTTATCACATGCCTTCCAATCTACATTCTCTGTTGCACCCGGTTTCACGATTGTGCTTGGACTTGCGTTACAATTTGTATCACCGCCGTACCGATTAACAGTTACAGTATAATGTCCGCCAGTACCGCCGCCACCGGCAGTCGGTAACTTCTCAACAGTTACAACTATCTCATGATTTGAAAGAATTCCCTGTAAATCAATATAAGAAAGTGTTTCATATCCCGGATACTCTCTTCCGTCAAGAGTTACCTTCGTAATACGATAACCATCTCCCAGGATCCATTCTACCTTGTAATCGGATCCCGCCTTTACTCTCTTTGATGGTGAAATCGTACATCTGCTGTCAGAACATCCCTCAATCTTCGTATTAACAGTATAATACTGATTTGTACTTTCTCCGCCGCCTATGTCCGGAGCCTCGCCCTTCATGAATTCTACATAAATCCGATGATCTTTTCTGATGTTGCTGAAATTATATGAACTGCTATTTCTCAAATCATCACGAATGCTGCCATCTACAACGACTCTGCTTACATAGTAGCCTTCCGCAGGCTCCCAAGTAACTTCATAGTTGCTCCATTCTTTAATTCCGGATTTTGTCGGAGAAACAGTGCCGTTTCCGCTCTTTTCCGTAGTTACTGTAAAGTAACGGCTAAAGTACACCTTTAGCTGCAACTTTGGACTACCGGTAATTTTTCCCTTTACAATAGAATGACTTTCATCAAACCAGTATGTGTCGGTATCGCCGTTCAGCTCTTTCAGCTTCTGTTCGATATCTTGCTCCGGCACAGAAATTTCTGTTCCGGTCGTTCCCACTCCTGAAGTTCTGTAGTATTCAGTGTAGCCGTCAGTAGTACCATCTGTGCTCTTATAATAAACAATGTCATATGCTGTATTCTTATGTGCAGTCCACTTTGCAGTCAGCATATGGTCGCTATTTACTTTCAGTGACAGTCCATCAGTTACCTTATTTTCGTCATAATACCAACCTTCAAAGTCATATCCTGCCCAGTGTGGCGTCGGAAGTGACGCATACTTTGCATTTGCAGTGTATGCCTGATCCGGTAAATGTTCTCCGCTTCCGTTTGTATCAAAACTTACAATAATGCTTCCTGAGGTTTTTTCCCATACAGCATACACTGTTGTAGTTTTCGCAGGCATCTTTTCAGCAGACGATGAATTCAATGCAACACCACCCGGTTTTAATGACCAGCCTCTAAAGCTGTAGCCCGGTCTTGACGGAAGATCGGCTCCGCTGTGCTCTGTGCTTCCCGTAATATATGTAACGGCGTTATAAAGATTTGTTCCGAAATTAACATCTTTTTGTTTCAGTCGACCAAGAGAACCTCCGTTGGCATCAAACTTCAGTACATATTCTTTTACATTCCACTGTGCGACCAGTGTAATATTTGAAGTCACAGTCTGTGCATTAACATCACCACCATTTAAGGTCCATTTTACGAAGTCATATCCTTCTCTTACCGGATTTTTCTCCGGAAGATAAGATGCCACAGGACTTCCCTTCGGCACATTTATCGTTGCTGCCTGATCCTCTGGCAAAGTTCCGCCGTTTGGATTAAATGTAATCGTTACAGTTTCAGTTGTGTAAGACGGGGATAATACAATATCTCCATTCACCGTTGTTCCGGGAGTAACCAGTTCTCCATTGGAGTCTGTCCAACCCTGGAAAGATTCGCCCGGCTGATTCGACTGCGGACCTTCAGGAAGCACTCCCAACTCTTGTCCCTGAATTACATAATAAGGCGGATGCTGCCCCTTATCAAAGGACACTTTTGCAGTTTCAAAGGTGTAAACTGCTTCATTGCCGCACTCATCCCATACAGTAATTTCTATATCCTCATTTGTCAGTTTTGTGTTTACACTAACAGAATGCTGCACTTTATCCAGAGTAACTTTATTCTGACCTTTTATCTGGTAAGCAGCCACCCCACTGCCCTGTCCTGCAATGATTTCAATACCGTCGTCGGCAATTCCTGGTCCTTCGTCGGTAATTGTTATTGTTCCTGTCGAACTGCTACTCTGGCTTTTAATGGAAGCCTTCGGCGCAACATTATCTTTATATGCTACCAAATAAGTCTGGAAAAACCCGGACTCGTGTCCCTCTGCATCTTTTACTTGCAGTTCAAACACATACCTACCCTGCATGGAGTTTGTTTTGTTAAATATTACATTCGTCAGCTTATTCGGATTATCGACATAACCTTCATTGTCATGACCGTTGTTAATAGTGGAAGAGTCATATATCACCTTGTTATTCGGGTCATATACTTTCAACTTCCATCTGTTAACGATATGATTTGGCTCTTCTGCCTCCTTACCCGTAAAAGATTTATCATGGATATTCAGTTCAATTCTATCCGAATCGGTTTTCAGATGCTGCAGATGCAGAGTCAGTACTTGCTCATTCTTGTCCTCCGCTTTGCAAATGAAAAAATCCGCAACAGGAACATCTTGTTTCTCTACGATATCCACCTGTTCAAAAGGTTTCTGCTCTTTATATCTGTTGGCAATAAATTCAGCCATCTGTCCAATCGGATCCTGCCCGGTTGCATAAAGCCCATTATTCTCACCTAAGCCTGTGCTGTTATTTGTCGGGTTAGTCAGAACCTTTCCGTCGTTACTGTTGCTCAAATAAAAAGTTTCATTTTTATTGAGACGCTGAATTCCTTCCAAGTAATCATTCTCATCTTTTGGTATCTGTGGATCATTTTTGGTTCCTGCCAGGTTAATGAAGTATTTGTATTCAGCATTTTCGTAATATTGCACATTTTTAAGCGCATCAAAGGAAGAAGCCTCATAGTTCATCTCCAAGTCAGTAAACTGGTATGATGTCATATCACTGCAACTATGACTCTGATACCCGATTAGCGGTCCAAAACCATTTCCGCCGACAGAATCGATTGCGACAGGACCTCCGAACAGGGTCTGCACTTCGCCCAAAGTTCCGTCCGGATTATATGCCTGTTGCTGTACTGTAACCTTATCTTTCTGCAAATCTACAGAAATTCTCGCCTTTTTTGTTGATCCCAAAGTAGTGCTTACCGGTGAAGTGGAATAAGATCCGAGCGCATTTTCCAACGCACTATTTTTAGCATTAAAATTCGTGACTTTTCTTATTCCGACATTCGCCGTACCGCTCGAAGTGTTAATATTTGTATAATAAAGCAGATAGCCGTTGAGAAGTCCGCTTTCGTTTACACTGGCGTTCATCAGAAAGCCTGCGCCGGTCAGCGTATGCGTATTGATTCTGGAAGCATCCATATCGAAGCTGAAAGTTCTTCTGGTATCGCTGGCAGCCGGATACAGCATAAAGTCTACCAAAGCCCTACTTCCATAACCTGCAAAAATCATATTGGATTTGCCGGCATTATCCATATAACTATAGGTATGCTGATTAAAGCGCCATAAGCTTTTCAGTTCTTTGCTTCCTTCTGGATAACTATGATCCAGAAATACATTCTTTATTGTCACAATTGACGAACTATTGCTGTTGTCATAGCTTGTATCCGCCTGTCTGAAAGGCTGTCTTTTCTTTTGGTCTGCGCTGAGCCTCAACCTATCATATTCTGTCTGATTATAATAGTGATCATAAACATACCACCCGTTTAAGTTCGTCGTATCAATCTTCACCGCCGAAGAAGTAATACGAAACAGCGAAGGATCCAATCCCTGATCAATCAGCTTCTGTGTCAGTTCTTCTTTAAAATCCAAAAAAGTTCCGGGGTAATCAGCAGGCACATTGACTGCAATATCAATAACCGGGGTTGGGTTGTTTACAGAACTGTCATCTGCATATGCAGATTTTCCCCCCCAGGTGATATAACCAGAAACCATAGTAAAGCATAAAAAAAGACACAATAATTTTTTCAATTTCATCTTTTTAAGCATTTATAAGCCTCCTCTCTTCTTACCTGTAGCATCACTTGTTTAAGTTCATATATACCTGTAATTTTATCTTACAGCTATCTATGGGATGATACCATAACCTTCCAAAAAAATCAATGATTTTTGCGTTTTCCTCCCATTTCCTTTCCACTTTTCAACTTACCTCAGCCTTTCCCACATTATGCGGTTATTCATTCAGATTAAATGTCCCACTTTGTCCGCTATTTTGTTATGCGGTCTTTTATTCTTCTTTTTCTGCCTCATTCCCTTTAGACAGATAAACACAAAATCCCCGGAAACCTTTTTTTGAACTGCTCCCCGTCAAGTAGACAATCAAAAAAATATAAAGTTTTTTGCCGGTAGGTATTACCTGCTGGCATATTTTTATGCTGCTTGTAAATAGCTTTCGTGTTTTTCCATTGGTGTTAATACACCAAGTTTTCTTTGCAAGCGTTTGTTGTTATAATAACTGATATATTCCTTAATCATCGATAAAAGAGATTCTTTATCTGTAAATCTTTTGCCATAATATCGTTCCCTCTTTATGATTCCCCAGAAGCCTTCCATCGGACCATTATCAATACATTTGCCCACTCTGGACATGCTTTGTGTCATTCCGGCTGCTTCAATCTTTGCATGGAATGTTTTATTTGTGTACTGAAATCCTCGATCACTGTGAAACAGCGGATGTGCATCAGGATTGTCTCTGACTGCATCATCAAAGGTATCAAACACCAGCGAATTGTTATTACTGTCACCAACACGATAAGCTACTATTCTTCTGTCAAACAGATCAAGAATAGCACCTAGATATACCTTGTGCTTTTCAATACCTATGTAGTAGTGAAATTCTGTTACATCCGTAAGCCATTTCCGGTTTGGGGCTTCTGCTGTAAATTCGCGGTTAAGGATGTTTTCAGCAATGAGCTGCGGATTGGACGATTGTCTTGTACAACCATCATTGGCATATTTAATCGTCGATTTTATTCCCAGGCTCCGGCAAATTCGAAGATTGCGTTTATCATTCGCATCAATACCATGATAGCGTTTCAGTTCATCCATGATTCTGCGATAGCCTTTATCCGGAGATTCGTTATGAATTTCTTCTATTAGTGTTGCAATTTGCCTGTTTTTCAGTTCATTTTCCGGTATTTCCCGATTTAGCCATTTGTAGTAGGCGGCTCTGGACACCATGCCCAACTTACAAAGTGCCTGTACCGGATAATTATGTTCCTCGTGTTCTTTTTTTATTGCCTGATATATTGCTTCATGACGGATCAGACTCAACCTCGCCTCCTTTCGATTTCCTCTAATTTTTTTAAGAATGATAACTCCATTTCTGCACGCTGCCGCTTGGCTTTTTCCAGTTTCAACTCAGCTTGAAGCATTTCCACCTCTGTAAGAGAATCTTTCGGTTTTCTTTTGCCACGGTTATCCTGTAAGGCAGTAATGCCGCCTGTTTCGTATTTGATCGTGTAATTTCGTGCCTGCTGATAGGACACCTTGAATTTCTCTGATGTTTCCCTATAATTATGGCTATGAGAAATGCAGTACGATGCGATTTCCACTCTTTCTTCAAATGTTGTTTTTCTTCCTTTGCTCATAAGACTACTTCCTCCTGCTCCGGAAGCCTTTAGCTTCTTATGACCATTATACAATGCAATCCATTGTCTGAGTGTACGAGTACTGGAAATTTTATGTTTTTTACAAATATCACGCAGGGAACCGAGACCGGAAAGATACTCCTGCACAGCGATTTCTTTCTCGGCATAAGTTCTTTTAGTCCATCCTTTGTTGTAAAAGGTTTCGGAACCCATGGACTGATAATTACGAAACCACCCTTCTAAAGTGGCTGGATGAACTCCTTCGCTTAGTGCTATAGATCTAATGCTATGTTTAGCTTCTAAAACAAGCTTTACCATTCGCAATTTATCTTCAGCAGAATATTTACGCATAGAAATGCTCCCTCCTTGATAAACAGTTTTATTATTTTAACTGTCTACTTAGTAGGGAGCATTTCATTTTCAAGTCTCCGGGGATTCTTAAATCTCGTTTTTATTTTCGATTATAAATTAGTCTGCAACATAAGGCAGTAATGCTACGATTCTTGCTCTCTTGATTGCAGTGGTTACCTCTCTCTGATGTACAGCGCAGGTGCCGGTGATTCTCTTAGGCAGAATCTTACCTCTTTCTGTGATGTACTTCTTGAGCTTTTCAGTATCCTTGTAATCGATTGCTTCTGTCTTGTCAGCGCAGAACTGGCATACTTTTTTTCTTCTCATGCCGCCGCGTCTTCTATCCATCATAGTTCTTATCTCCTTTCTTTAGAATGGAACATCTTCATCGATGGCCTGGAATGAATCCGGCATTTCTTCCGGCATGGAGTTTCCTCCGCCGGACTGCTGGTATCCGCCAAATCCCGAAGTGTTCTGTCTCGGTGCGAAATCGCCGCTTCTCTGCGGTCTGTCGCCCCATTCCAAAAATTCTACTCTGTCTGCTACAACATCAGTCGTATAAACAGTAACGCCGTCTTTGTTCTGGTAGCTTCCTGTCTGGATTCTTCCCTGAACGCCGACTAATCTGCCCTTTGCCAGATACTTTTCACAGTTTTCCGCCTGCTTACCGAATACGGTTACACGAGGGAAATCAGTCTGCTTTTCGCCGCCGGCTCTTACGGGACGGTCAATTGCAACTGTAAAAGATGCAACTGCCATCTGTGTGCTTGCGGTGTATCTAACCTCAGGATCGCGAGTCAGTCTTCCGATTAGAACAACACTATTCATAAAACTACACCTCGCTTCTTATTTTGCGTCTTTGTTGATGATGATGTGTCTCATTACATCGTCAGAGATTCTCAGTCTTCTGTCCAGTTCCTTAGGTAATTCTGTGCTGCCCGCAAACTCGATTACAACATAGTAACCTTCGTTCTTCTTCTGAATCGGGTAAGCCAGTTTTCTCATTCCCCAGACATCTACTTTGGAAACCTCTCCGTCAGCAGCGATGATATCCTTTACCTTTTCAACCGCAGCTTCCTTCTTTGCTTCTTCTAAAGCAGGATCGATAATGAACATAACTTCATAATTTGTCATTCGTTTCACCTCCCTATGGACTAAATGGCGTAAGCCTTCTGCCTACGCAGAGAATTGCGTACAAAATCACGCTCTAATATTATATCCGAAATAATTTTGCTTTGCAAGCTTTTTTTGCCCGGATTTCCGCAACTTTTTGCTCAAACCTCCGCAAAGTTTCCCCGGTTTATGCCAAGTTCCACCAATTTCTATTCAAACTCTTACAAGTTCTCACAAACTTTCACAAATAGCCGAGCTTTCCGCAATGCTTTTACTCGAAAAATCTCTCATCGGATTTTTCAAGTTTTTAGTTTTCAGCGGTCGGGTTTTCAGTCCAATATCTTTTGAATCAGCTTCACATACAAATCCGGTAAAACATCGAAATTGTAGTGTTTATGCAGTCGCTCGGTATGTTTATGGAAATCCTTTCCATATCCGCCCATTACGATTCCCGGCACACTGAATGTTTTCAAATCCGCCTCCGGCAGCGCGTATATCTGATTTACACCCACTACATTTTCAAAAAGCTTGTCAAAGTCGCAGTCTTTATCAAGACCGGTGTAGCACAAATCCGATATACCCATATAATAGTTTTTCCACTTCATTGTTTCTCCGTAATTCTTTCCGGCATATTCAATAATCTCATCTACACAAGATATCAGCTTTTTGACTTTCGGATCATTTATATCGGGATATACATCCGGGTAGTACGGCGGAATCACAGAAACGATAATCACAGGTCCTTTTTCCGGGCAGTGCTCGTACAGCCATTTTACAGCCTTTACTGCGATGTCCTGCAGTTCCAGTTTCTCGGCCATATAATCCTGAAGCAGCGCTTTCATATCCGCATCCAGATTTCCCGGGTAAACTGCCTTCACCTCGGTATACAGCTGACAAAAAGTCTTTACTTTAGGTGTAATCGGACAGCGTACCGGCTTCACCCCATATGCCTTTTCATAAGCAAGGCTCTTTTCCTCAACAAAGGCAATTGCGGCGCGAAAGCTTTCCTCTGCCATCTTCACCAGCTTTTTCATAACCTCCTCCGGATTCAGCTTAACCGTTATAATATTATAATAAGAGGCTGTATAAAGCGGTGTCGAAACCGAATAAGTCGTTTTCAAATCCTGATTTTTCAGGCAGACAGGCGGCGGCGTAATTTCTCCTCCTGCAGACTGGCAGAAATCAGCGTTGAGATGCAGCCGTTTATAGACCTCCGCAGACAGCAGGTTTGGATCTATTCCCAAAAACGGCTCCCCGCCATGAGTGCTTTCTCCGACAAAGAAAAACATCGGCATGACTTTTCCCGAAGCGCCGATATGGATATACCGGTTCTGATCGCCTGCCTGATCCTCCATCATATAGCATTCCGTCAGAAGCAGGGCCTCGTATTCGATGTCTTTTTCCCGGGCAAACTCGTTGAAAAACGGAACTGCGCAAAGCATACCCTCCGAATTTGTTTCTTCGCCACATACCGCAACATAAAGAAGATTTCCGTCAATACCTCCTTCTTCCGAAAAATGCCGCAGCAGTTCCAGACAAAGAGCGTGACCGTACTTCATATCGGCAGTTCCCCGTCCGAACAGCCACTGCCCGCTCTCAAAATCCCTGAGACTGTCTTCATCAAGAGGCATCTCATTGATACGCTTTGTAATTTCCTCCACATCATAGGCTTTATCCTTCAGATGACCGAATTCTTCCACATCCACAACATCATAATGCCCCGTTAAGATAACGGTCTTTCGGCTTTCGGGACAGCATTCCAAATATGCGGTCACAACCTTCCGCTGAAAAATATCATCTTTTAACGAAATCAGTCTGACATTTTCCCTATGTTTTTTGAAGTACGGAATCTCAAACAACAGCTCTTCCAGTTTATATGCGGTTTTTACCTCGTCATCTGTTCCGGAAACCCCCGGCACAGCAACCAGCTCTTTCATTGTTTCGTAAATCCTGTTTTTGTCAATCATAACTGACCTCTCCTTTCTCAGATGTCAAGATTTGCAGCTTTAACTCCCTTTTTCTTAGTATAGAAGAGAGAGATTAAATAAATAGCGAAATAGCAAGGTGCGCATACATAGATCGCCGTTGCCTGACTTGGATCCATTAAGGTTACAACCAGCATCGCCATAAACGCAATGATGCCTAAAATAGGGATCAGTGGAAAGGAAAGCACTTTATAATTCAGATCTTCCAGTTTCCCGCCCTCTGCCAGATACCGCTTTCTGAATCTGAACTGGCAAACGCAGATTGTGGTGTACATGAAGATATTGCCTCCGCCGATAAAATATACCAGGAATAAGTATACCGTATCCTCTGCGATAAACTGCGCTACAATACCGATTAAAGCAAAGGCCATCGATACAGTCAGGGAAAAAACAGGAATACCGTTTTTATTTGTCTTTGCACATACCTGCGGTGCCTGATGGAATTTAGCCATAGACCATAAATATCTGCTGCACGCATATACAAAATAATTACCCGAAGTCAAAGCTGCTGTCAATACAATCAGATTTACAACAAACGCAGCTCCCGGAAGTCCCGCATTTCTAAATACATATACAAACGGACTTCCTAATACAGACGCCTGATCCCAAGGCAGCAGCGCTGCTACAATTGCAATACAAAGTACTGTAACTGCAACTAAGATAATGATGGTGAGATTGATTGCCTTTGGCATATCCTTTTCATTTTCAATTTCTCCGGCTGTAGATGCAATTACCTCAGTTCCCGCATAAGCATAAAAAGATGTCAAAATTACAGCCCCGATACCTGCGGCACCCATCGGAAATGCTCCGCCGTGCGCAGTATAGTTGCTGAATCCTACAGCTTCGTCACCAACCAGGCCGCACATCATTGCAATACCGACGACTACGAAAACTACCGCTAAAATAATCTTCAGACTGGATACCCAGAAAGAAATATTTCCAAAGGTTTTCGCATTGGCAAAATTCACTCCAAAGAGTAAAACGGAAAAGAATACAATCCATATCCATGTCGGAGTTCCCGGAATCAAATCCCTCATAATAATTGCGGACGCTACAATCTGTGCGGTAATCGTTGCCGCTGCGCCGATCCAGTTAACCCATCCAATGGTAAATCCCATGGCAGGACTGATAAATTCTGTAGAATACGCCTGCAAACTTCCCGCAACCGGCATCGCTGCCGAAAGCTCTCCGAGACAAGATGTCATCAGATATGCGATAATGCCACCGATTAAGTAAGCTACTACTGCCCCTCCCGGTCCTGCAGTCGCAATTACATCTCCTGAACTCAGGAAAAGGCCGGTTCCGATGGTGCTTCCCACACCAACCATGACAGCAGCTTTGGTTTTCATCGTTCTTTGTAAACCTGTGCTGACTTCCATGACTCTTTCAATAGAAGTTTTTTTCTTGTTCATTCTTATTACCTCCTTACAGCATTTTGATATTAATAATGCAAAGACTATGCCATTCCTCACTTCGCAAACAACTTCGCTGATTTTCAAAGGTTTTCTCTTTTATTATCAAAAAACACCGAACTTCTGCCCGGCATTTTTGTACAAAAATTTTATTTTATAAAAAAGTTGTCATTTCCTCCTGATGAGCGGATTCAAGTACAGCAATTCGTTTTCATTAACTGCAATCACAACATACCCGTCTTTCTCCAATTCACAAACCATATCGTCGTATAAGTCTTGACTGATGTCCGGTCTTTCTATCGTCCGCAATGCCGAATCATATACAACTTCATTGGTTGTAAACAGTTTATCGCAATCAAGTCTCGTCGTTCTCATAAAAGAATTGCGAAGGATATCAGGTTTTTCATCACAATAGTGCCGCATTTGTCCCCTCATAAGCATATATGGCTTCAGGGTCTGGCATTTTACAAATCTCTTTGAAGCACCTTCGGCAGATCTACAGATCTACAAATATACATATGCGAGCTGACCGCTAATCGATCGTTTATCGAGGGGTAGGGCATCTTCATGCGTATCACATCTTTTGGATTAATCAACGATTAACCTCCCGTCTTCATCTAATTCTACATAAACCGGATTATGCAATTCCTCTATATCCGCTAATGTTTCCAGCAAATCAAAATGTGCTTCGGTTAAATTTGCCCTGTCTTTATTACTGAATACAAAATAATGGTTATCTAAACTTATCACCGAAGAATTCTCAATCACTTCAATCGGATACATTTCTTCTAACGAGCGAATCAAATTAAAATCCGCTTCATTAAAATCTTTTTCCTCCAGTGCAACCTGGTATTCTCCACTCAGAATCCTTTCAGATGTCCAAAGTCTGTTTCCTCGCCCTCAACTTTTAAAAAGGACTCATAAAACAGCAAAAACTTCTGTAACTTTAAAGGCATATTATATTCATTTTCATAATTCTGTTTTAGCCATCCGCTTAAGGATAGTTTACGATTATTTGAATATATCATTTTTTCCTCCCGTTGATTCTGAGAGTTTTTCTTTCTTTCATTCTACCACAAGAACATTCGTTCGACAACCGTCAAGCAATCACTTCCTCCGTGCTACTTCCACAGTTTTTCCGGATATATTCCTTTATCCTTCATTGCCTGCAGGGCATCGACAACCCCCGGCTTGTCTTCCTTATAAGTCACACCGTACCATTTATCCCGGGATTTCAAAACCTTCACAGAAGCTTTATGTTCTTTAATCAGCTGATCCACTACACCCGGCAGGAAGTATTCACTTTTGAGCGGATTTTCTGCCAGCGCTTTGTCCAAAAATGCCGGAAAGCGCGCTTCCATCTCACTGACAAATGATCTTGTAAATCCCCAGAAATTCATAGATACAACGGTTCCCTCAGAAAGCGGCGTCCAGGTAGTTCCGTCGTCCTCTGTAAAAGCAATCCCCTCTTCTCTTCTCATAATTTTCGTCCGCTCCACAATATCCTGCAGCGTTTCGTCTGTGCCAACACTGCAGACACCTCTTGCCACATGGCCGTTTTCCGTCAGTGTATTCTGCACTTCATAGCCGACCATACAGTAGCGATACAATTCATCGTCAGATGCTTTTTCCAGATAATCGTAAATGGACTGAAACGCTCCGGGACCGTAATAGTCATCAGCGTTAATCACCGCAAAAGGACCGTCGATCAGCTTTCTCGCACTAAGCACCGCATGACAGGTGCCCCACGGCTTCACCCTGCCTTCCGGCACCCCGTATCCCTGCGGCAGATCCGAAAGTTCCTGAAAAGCGTACTTCACTTTCATATGCTTTCCCGCCCGCTCATCAATCAGTGCGCGGAAATCCGCCTCATTTTCTTTTTTAATGATAAAAATCGCTTCTTCAAATCCCGCCATCATAGCGTCGTAAAGGGAAAAATCCAAAATAATTTCCCCTTGATCGCTGACGGGGTCAATCTGTTTGAGTCCGCCGTATCTGCTGCCCATTCCGGCAGCCATAATCACTAATACAGGTTTATTCATAAATCTTATCCTCTATTCCATATATATTCGTTCTGCTTCTATTTTACCCGCAGGCGCAGAATTACGCAAGGGCTACCCGATGAGAATTACAACTTTGAATTCATCGTCGGTAAACGAAATATCGAGTGTGCCGCCGTACCGTTCTACAATTTCCTTTACGGAAGATATGCCGACGCCGTGGAACGCGGGGTCGGCTTTATCGGAGATAAAGCGCTCGCGCTTCATTTTGATCTAATTTTGCTTGGAATTTGTAATTTCATAGCTGAAATAGCCGTTTTCGGCGTATCTGGCCCGCAGATGAATCCACCTGTCCTGTGGATCTTTCATTTTCAGACAGGCTTCCAGTGCATTGTCCATCGTATTGGCAAAAATGGTGCAGAGACTCACATCGTCGATCATCATCATACCGTCAATGGAAATGTTAAAAAAGGTGTCGACATCCGCCTCTTCCATCAGATCATATTTGGCATTAAGCAGTGCGTTCACCACACTGTTTTTGCAGAAAACCCGGCTGCTTTTCAGGACCTTGCCGGACAGCTGAAAAAAATATTTTTCGGCTTCGTCCCGCTTTCCGTCTTCTAAAAGACCGCCTACCACCATCAGATGATTATTGAGATCGTGCCGCAGTTTTCTAACCTGGCGCTAATTGTTTTCAAGCTCGCGGTAATAATTCTGCTGCAGCTGCAGATTTTTTCGTTCCATATCCGCATAAATGCCCTCGGCAAGATAAGATGCCGCCAAACGAATACTGCCGATATTGGTAATGATGCAGGCAATCAGACATGGCCACATCACATAGGTCGGCTCCGGTGCAAAAAAAGTACAGCTGAATACTGCAACAAACGAAGCCAAGCAGATTACATTGACCGTCATCCATGCCTTTGCCGTAAGAATCTGATGAATCCGCACCAGTGAATCCCGCAGTAACCGGTAAAATAAATACCAGAACAGCACTACCAGTCCGTAAGACGCTGCCGCATAGGGATCACCCATGTACTCCGGTCGGTCGGGCTGCAGAAGATGCCACAGTTTGACGCCTACATCAAGATGCAGATAATTCAGCGACATCGCCATAGGATAAAGCACGGTCAGCGCAGACAGTTTCACAAACCATTTTCCTTCAAATAAAAAGAAATTCACTGCAGTCAGAAACAGAAGCCCCACCGTAATATTAACCGGATCTCTCGGAAAGACGGCAATGGTAGCCGCTGCGGAAATCCCAATCCAGGCAAAAAGAAAAACTGCTTTCCCCTTTTTCGGCTGTAAAAAAGCGCATTCAATTTTGTAGAAAAAATATCCTGCCGTAAGCTGCAGAATATTACTGACAATACTCCAGAATAAATCCATACTCCGACTTCTTTCTTCCTCCCGTTCAAAATATAATTTCCTGAAATTTTCAGGAACACGACAGACCGGAAAGCACAGCTTCAATATCAAAAAAGCGCAGTCCTCAATATCTGAAAAACACAGTCCTCAATATCCGAAAACTGCCGGTTTCACAGTATCTGTCATCTCCGTTTTTATGAAATCAGAATGCCCGGTCAGGATACCCAGTTTGTTACCTTTTTTTGCGTTTCAAGGGTTTCCCTGTCCGGTTATTTCAGCATCATTTTCGCAAAAGCCACTGCAAGCGCCTGTTTATATGCCCGGCTCACCGGGATTTCCTCTCCGGCACAGATACACCGGCTTGCTTCTATCTTCGTCACAAAAGAAAGGTTCACCAGATATCTGTTGTGAACCCGCTGAAATTCAGCACCCGCTTCCGCTTCCACTTCGTCCAGTCTGCCGTAAAAACTTTCCGTACCGTCCTCGCAGGAAGCTGAAACAGTCCGCCGGTCACTCTTAAAATAGCGGACTCGGCTGAGCGGAAGCCGCAGTGTCCCCGACTTCTGTTCTGCAATATAATACTTTTCGTCCGAATGTCCCAGCTCCTCGACAGCCCGATGAAGCACTTCCCGAATCTTTTTCTCCTGATACGGTTTCAAAATATAGTGAAACGCCTGTACCTCATATCCCTGAAACACAAAATCCGGATAAGCCGTCACAAAGATGATCAGCATCTTGCAGCCTGCCTGCCGCAAACGCCTGGCGGTTTCCATACCGTCCGTTTTCGGCATTTCGATGTCCAGAAACAAGAGATCCAGTTCCTTTACCGTCTCTGATTTCAGAAGTTCTGCGCCGTCTTCAAACTCTTCGATTGTATAGTCTGCGCCGCAAAGATCCAGCTGCACTTCAACAAGCGCCCGCAGATCCTTACGAAGCCGTTTTTCGTCATCACAAATTGCAATACGCATCACTTATCTCCTTTGTCGATTTCTTTCAGGCGGGCACCGTCCATAATAAATCCCTTTTTTAAGTATTCTTTCAGAAGATTTGCTGCCCGGATTCTAAACCGAATGCCGCGCTGAGTTTTCACCCTGCAGCCGGCAGAAATGATAATAGCAAGATGATAATCGTCAATATCCATCTCACCTTCTCTATCTTACCACATCTTCCTCTCTTTAGAAATCCATCTTCATCCAAACTTTACAAAACAAAGGTCAAATTTGACATTTCGCTATCTAAAAAATCCGGCCTTTTTTCGCTACAATTATCTCGGAAAGCAAAAGTTGTAACAGCGCAGCGTCCGATTTTTCGGTACTAAAAACCGGCGAAAACGCTGCATCTGTGTCCCGCGCTTTCTCGCGAAAAATCATCTAAGGAGGAACTATCATGTTAAAAGTAAGTCATCTCAATAAAAGTTATGAAAGCGGCGGAAATATCTATCCGGTTTTAAAAGATGTTTCCTTTGAAATAGAAAAAGGCGAATTTGTGGCCGTTATGGGTCCTTCCGGCAGCGGCAAAACCACCCTGCTCAACTGTATTTCCTGCTTCATCGCAGCAGACAGCGGTTCCGTCATTTTAGGGGATTCCGATATTTCAAGCCTGAACGAAGAGGCAATTGCAAAGGTTCGGAATGAAAAACTGGGATTCGTCTTTCAGGATTTTATGCTGCTGGACGGACTGACCGTCTCAGAAAATATCTGTATGCCTCAGATTATTGCAAAGAAACCCATCCCCCAGATGGAAGCAAAAGCAGAAAAACTCTGCCGCCTGTTCGGAATCGATCAAATTATGAACAAATATCCTGCGGAAATTTCCGGCGGTGAAAAACAGCGTACTGCGGTAGCCCGCTCTCTGATGAACAACCCGTTCATCATTCTTGCCGACGAACCCACCGGAAATCTGGACAGCAAATCCTGTACCGCAGTCATCGAAGCTTTCCTGCAGGCAAAAAAAGAAGCAGGCGCAACGATTTTTATGGTGACTCACGACAGCTATGCCGCTTCATTCTGCGACAGAGTCATCGTATTAAAAGACGGCTGCATCTATCAGGAAATTACCAGAACCGGCACGCGCCGTCAATTTATGGATCAGCTTTTGGACATTTTAAGAAACTTAGGAGGCGCAGATCATGACAATCAGTAAAGTATACAGCAAACTCAGAAAAGGCGGCAAAGGCCAGTATCTGCTGCTCAGCTTCTGCACTTTTCTGTCCGTTCTGCTTATCACAGCTTTCGCTCTGATGTATTTCGGTCCGACTGTACAGAATTTCCTTTCGGAAGGCGGCAATACCCGTAAGATGGCATCTCTCCTGCTGGCAGCAACCGCTTTGGGCCGTTTCGTCTTTACCCTTTACGCCTCCGGCCTGTTTTTCCGCTACAAAAGCAGAGAATACGGTATTCTCATGGCACTCGGTATGCCGAAAAAAAATCTGAGAAAGCTTCTGTACAAAGAGCTGTTCCTGATAACATCAGTCTCTTCCCTGCTGGGACTGATCTGCGCAGTACCGCTGTCCTACCTGATCTGGAAACTCTTTGAGCTGTTCATCATTTCTACAAAGCAGATGGCATATCAGTTCAGCATCGCCGGATTTTTACCGGGCATTCTCTTTGCCGCAGTTCTTTCCGCCATGCTTGGATTTGCAGCTATGAGATTTATCCGCCGCTCCGATATCATAGATATTCTGAGAACACAGCACAAGTCAGAAATGGTCAAAGAAATCAGCAGCCGGACATTTCCTGCAGGCGTCGTGCTCATCTTTGCCGGCATTCTCCTGGGCATCGGACTTCCCCAGATTGCTGCAAAAGTTTTCAGCATCAATCTGCCTGCTGCAGTCAATGCACTTTACCTGCTGACAGCTGTCGGTATTTATCTGGTGCTGCTCAGTATCGTCTCACAGAGCCGGCTGAAAAAGAATAAGGAAAAATATTACAAGAATCTGGTTTCTCTCAGTCTGATGCGTTTTACGGCAAAACAGACCACCCGCAGTATGTGCGTCATCGTCCTGCTGCTCTTTGTCTGTTGTTTCTCCTCCTTTTACGGTATGCAGCACTTTCTTACACCGGGAAGTCTGGAAGAAGACGGCAGAGCCTTCTCTCTCCACTATCCTGCTGCAGAAAATCAGATCAGCCGCGCAGAAATCGAAGAAACCGCCGAAAAATACAATCTGTCTGTGGAAAACTACAGCGCCAATGAAGCCGCCAATCTGGTGATTTCTTACCGCCACAAAGATTTTGCCGAAGACGACAGCAAATATGTGGAACTCTACGAAGAAAAACCGCGGTCTTTGTCAGCGAAAAAGATTTTGCCGTAATGTCCGGAAAAGCTTTAGATGTAAAACCGGGCACTTATAAAACCGTAGTAGTCAAAGATTTTCGGATTCCTTCTTCGACTATCCGGACGGTGTGGACCGGATTACCAATCCGGACACCGGCAGAACCCGGAAGATTGAATATGACGGCAATGTGGAATTTACACCGCTGAAAACTATGTCGGAACCCTTTGCCTATGTACTGGCTGACAGCGATTATCAGGCTGCGGTCCGCGGTCTTTCACAGGAATACAGAGAAAAAATGATTTTCTTCGATGTAGATGATGTGGAAAACTCCTATCATTTTGCAAAGAATCTGACTGCCCAGTACATTAACCGTGCAACAGACCTTTCAAATCGTGCGGGCTACTGGGATCTTTGGGAGCAGAAAAAGGCAGACGCAGCCGGCGAAAGCTACGGTTACGATTATGATATCGGTTTGGCAGAAGATAATAATATGCTTATGGGCGACTGGCGTTATGCGCCCCAGTTCTCTATCGTCACCACGCAGGACGCTATGCAGCTAATTAGTGTTTATGTTATGCTGTGCCTCTACATCTGTATCATTTCCCTGGCGGCAATTTCTGTGATGACCTATGTAAGAAGCATTTCAACTGCCGCAGACAACAAAGACCTCTTTGACAGTCTGGATAAACTGGGAGCAAACCGCGCATATAAGCAAGGCGTGCTAAAAAAACAGCTGGCGAAGATTTTCCGGTATCCTGCTGTCATAGGATGCGGTATCGGCTTCCTCTTCTCCTTAACCATGGATTTTGTCAATGACGGCAGAATTTACGGCGTGGAATGGACAGCTCTGGGCGCTCTGCTGATTATCATCATGGCAGTCTGCACAGTTATGGCGCTGGTATACCGCTATGCGCTGAAAAAAGCCGAGCAGATTGTCGAGATTTAAAACTTCATAATACACACTGTATATACACTGTTTTTAAAAGGGAGTGTCTCATTAGCAAAAATTACTGCTGATGGGGCACTTTCGTCTTTTCGCCATATATCTTAGATAAGAAGGAAATCCATGCAATCAATTTCCGTTTTTAAAGTCAAAACCCGTAAAAGCTGAGAATCCTGCCGGTCAGGATTCCTTTGCTGTATTTTCTCAAAGCTTTTTTAAAAAGAATTTTATAATCTTCACAAAAAACACTTTATAGTTATTGGCAATTTTCCAAAGAGTAAGATAATTAGACCATAGTACAAATTAGACTCGAGTCCAATTATGAAAGCAGGTACCATCTATGGAAAGCGGAAAGAAAGAAATGACCAGACGTGCAATTATGCGCGCAGCACGCGGAGTCTTCGAGAAAAAAGGTATAGCCAATACCAATTTCTGCGATATCGCAGAAGCTGCCGGCGTTTCCCGAAGCACCGTATTTAATCACTTCGCAGGAAGCAGTGAGCTTTTGACTGCCCTGTGCGGTCAGGGAATCGACGACCTTGAAAAAGCTTATCTCGAAAGCGGACAACGCGGAAAAGAAGGTATTATCAGTATCTTGGATACATTGATAGAAGATACCGCCCGTTATCCGCAGCTTGTAACCCAGATTATTTTTAACACTATAACCAACGGCGGTGAAGAAAACCCGCTGCAGATGATTGAGGAGCTTATCGCCAGAAACCTTGATAACGACACAAACGGCGAAACCACAATGCTCATTATGGGCGCATACTACGGTCTTATCAATCACTATCATTTACACAATCAGCCTTTTGACAAAGAAAAAATGCAGACTGAAATGAGAAGGATGATTAATGCGATAATTTAACCGTAATTGGAGGAATGTATATGTCAGTAAAGGTAATTACTTACGATGTCGGCACCACCGGTATGAAAGCCTGTATGTTCGATATCTCTGCGGAAGAAAGCGTCCGTTATATCGACGGTGAAACCGACGGCTATCCGCTTCATGTTCTGAAAAACGGCGGTGTAGAACAAGAGCCTGACGACTGGTGGCAGTCTATGGCACGGGCTACAAAAAAACTGCTTGCAAAAACCGGAGTTCCGAAAGAAGAAATCAAAGGAATTTCCTTCTGTTCCCAGTTTCAGACCGTTGTTATGGTAGATGAAAACGGAACCCCTCTTCACAGAGGTATGAGCTGCATGGACAGCCGGGCAGATAAACAGTTCAAGCAATATATGGCAACCGGTGTAAAAGTAGAAGGACTTGATGTTGTCAAAGTCCTGAAATACCTGAAAATCACCGGAGCTGTTTCCGCCAGTGCAAAGGACCCTGCATGGAAATACCTCTGGATTAAAGAAAACGAACCGGAAACCTTTGAAAAAACATATAAATGGCTGGACGCCAAGGAATATCTGACCCGCCGCGCCACAGGAAATATGATTGCCGGCATTGACGATGCAGGCGGCACATTCCTTTATGATGTACATAACAAATGCTGGAGCAAAACCCTGTGCAAAATGCTGGATATCGATATGAAGCATCTGCCGGATTTATGCGAATCCACAGATGAAGTCGGCAAACTTCTTCCAAAAGCGGCGGAAGAGCTGGGGCTTGCTCCCGGTATTTCAGTGATTTCCGGCGGCAGCGCTATCTCTCCATTTATCTGTCAAGTTATGGCAGATGTACTCGGCAGAGATGTAGAAACCATCGAAAATCCGAGACAGGTGGGTGCTATGGGAGCCGCCGCCCTGATGGCAGTCAGCTCCGGAATGCTTGATGATATCAAAGACATCAAACAGATTATCAAAGTAGATAAGCTCTACAAACCAAATATGGAAAATCACGCAGTTTACAAAAAACTGCTCCCTGTTTTCAAAGATTTATACAAAAACAACAAGAAAGCTTTTGCCGCATTGAACGGCTGATTATATCAAATAAATATAAAGGAGGATTTTATTACGGAAGCAAAATACGGCATATCTCGCTGGCCTGATGAGAATGATATGATCCCTTCTATGTAGACAAGTGAAATAATAAAAACTTTTCACTTAGAAGGGAGTATATCAAATAAAAAGCGGCAGCTTCCTATTTGTGAGTTCGAATCAATGTCCACATTAAGTATAAAATCGTCTGCATACTGTATCTGCACACCTGTGCTCATATTTAATCCCTTTTGCTATTCAATGATTCAATCTATTCAAGACAATTATACTGCATATATCTACAATCATAAACATTATTATCTATATAACTATTCAAAACCTTAAATGAGGACAGCATTTTCAAATAAAACTGATTCTCGCACTTTTATTGACATTTTAGCTAAAATTAAATATAATAATTTTAGCTAAAACATGTTTTAAGGAGGTGCACAATATGACAATCGCAACGGCTAGCGAAGTGAAGAATAACTTTGGGAAATTCTTAGATGCCGTACAGAACGGAGAAGATGTAATCATTCTAAAAAACGGAAAAGAAGTCGCCAGAATGATTTCTAACGAAAAAAGCATATCATTTCTGTCTGACTCTTTGGCAGGTGTATTAAAAGGCCGCTATGATGATAAAGATATGAGAGCAGAAAGGATTTCAAAATATGAAAATCTTGATTGATACCAATGTAATTTTAGACCATCTTACTTCAAGAAAACCTTTTGACAGAGATGCAGCCGATATATTCAAACTTTGCGAAACTCAGCAGATAAAAGGATATATTTCCGCGCTATCCGTTCCGAATATCGTATATATTCTGCGAAAAGAACTTGATGCAGTTAAAATCAAGAAGATTATTCAAATTCTCTCTTTAATCTTCACCATAAAAGAACTAACTACAGCAGACTTAATTGCTGCTGCCGATATGAACTTCAAAGATTATGAGGACGCTTTGCAGAGTGTTGCTGCTGCGAAAATCAAAGCTGATTATATCGTAACCCGGAATATTAAAGACTTTATAAATAGTCCCGTCCCGGCAATTACACCAACTGAATTTTTGCTTAACTAATTCTTCCCAAAAAGAGCTGCCTGCTCGCAGGATTCAATCCCATGAGCAGGCAGCTCTCTTATTTTTCACTATTTGTTTTTATCTTCTGCCAGGCGTTTCACCGCAAATCTACAGGATAAACATTCTGGCAGCCATCATTTCCTGAATATCTTTTCCGACAAATCTGACGGTTCTTTCGTCAATCTGTTCTGCGCCCGGATAATAGGAACCGCGGAGCGCATTGACGCATTCCTTGAAGTTGATTTCCATTTCAAAAGATTCCGGAGATTCCAGCTTGCACTCGGAAATCCTGGAAAGGCCTGCCTTTGCGCCTTCTTTAATCAGACTGCACGCTTTCTGCGGAGCCAGATTAAAGGTCGCGCTGCCGACGCCGTTTTTTACGCCTACGGTTTCAATGGCAGGAACCAGTTCCTTCGCATGTTCGCAAAGACCTTCGTCACCGCTGACAAAGACAACCGGAACACCGTAATATGCGGCTACATAAGTATTCATATCGAACTCGGCGGATCTGCGACCGTTGATTTTTACATAGTTGTTGCCGCAGTTCATCGTGTGGGACAGAGGATTTCTTCCTGAACCCGCCTCGCTGTGATAGCCGATCATCATAGCCGCATCAAAAGTCTCGTCAATACCTGCCATCATGGATTCCGGCGTATTGGTCCAGCCGCGGATTACTTTTACGCAGTCCGGAAATACGGTAATATCCAGATTTCTTGCACTGTCATGTCCGTCCTTAATAACGATTTCGTCCGCACCCGCTTCTATAGCGCCTTCGCAGGCTGCCAGTGCCTCTCTTGTCATCTGCTTTGCCGCAGCCGCATAAACACCGTTGCTCAGTTCTGTTTCGTCCCAATGAGTAACACCGGTTACGCCTTCAATGTCCACGCTGATAAATACTTTCATTTTGTTACCTGCCTTTCTCCTTTAAAGACCGCCTCTGCCGGTCCGATTAAAAACAAATCTCTGATGCTGCCATCTTCGCCGCGGACCACTTCTACTTCCAGTCTGCCGCCTGCCATATCGATGACAACCGGTTTTACTGCTTCCTGCGCACGGCTCACTTCTGCGCCGCAATTCACGTCTGAGCCGTTTTCCAAAGGCACTCTCCCCTGCTGTGTCAGTACCGCCGCAACAGAACCCGTTCCGGTTCCGCAGGCATAAGTGAAATCTTCCACGCCCCTTTCAAAAGTCCTCTCAAAAATCCTGCCGTCTTCCAGGATTTCATAAAAATTTACATTGGCGCCTTTCGGAAGAGATTTATGATGACGAAGAGCGCTGCCCAAAGCCCATAAATCTTTCGGCTCCGTTTTTTCAAGATCCCTATACTCCACTGCCAAATGAGGAATTCCCGGATTTCCAAGCTCTACATAAGCGCAGTCCCACTCTGTCAGTACATCATTCACATCAACGGTCAGTTTTCTGTTAAGTTCCATTGCTGTCACATCATTTAAACGGACACGGTAACGATTCTCCGACAGTCTCTGAGCAGAAACCGGTCCTGCTGTGGTTTCAATCACCATTTCTTCTCCGGCAAGACCCTCTTCATATCCGAATCTTGCAATACAGCGCGCGCCGTTGCCGCACATCTCTCCCATACTGCCGTCCGCATTGAAAAACAGCATCCGGAAATCTCCTCCCTGCTGCGCCGCCTCCGCCGCCATCAGGCCGTCTGCGCCCACAGACATGCGGCGGGTGCATAGCTCTCTTGCAAGTTCCGGAAGTTGCTCATGCGGAATCTTTTCTTTTATATTATTGATTACGATAAAATCATTGCCTGCGCCCTGCATCTTTGTGAATCTCATATTATTCCGCCTCTTTCATCAATTTCTTCAGTTCATCCAGGGTCAACTCCTGCCCGTTTAAATAGCGAAACCGCTCATATTCTTTATCAAGACTGACTTTTTCCACCTGAATGTAAATGACTTTATTTTCTTTTCCTTTGTACTTTTTCATCTGCCCGGCAAAGGTATGGGTTGTAAAGGACATTCCCGTTACATCGTCTTTGGCAGCACGCAAAACACTGCCGCAGGAAGGGCATTTAAAATGATAATAACTTCCCAGCAGCTTCCATTCCTCCCTAACAAGCCATTCAGGATTTTCCTGCCCGCAGAACGGGCATTTTTTAAGGTTCTTCTTCGCAAAAGACCCCGGAATGCTGTACGCGCTGCTGTCTGCTTTGGTAAAACCTGCCATGCCGCACCTCCTTGCCTCTATAATGCTTCTATGGCTATCTATCCGCATATGCCAAAAGACACAACCTGAAAATTCAGGCTGCGCCTTTTCTTTTCAAACTCTTACAGAACTTCGTTTCTCAGCAGGTCCTCGTAAGTCTGCGGTTTTACAACCATACGAGACTCTCCCTGATTTACAAAAACAACGCCTGGAGTCAGGTTCTTGTTATAGTTGCTTGCCATGGTATATCCGTATGCGCCGGTGGAGAAAATCGCAAAGATGTCTCCTCTTTCCGGTTTTGCAATCTTTAAGTCTTTAATCAAGATATCACCGGATTCACAGCACTTTCCGCAGACTGTTACGACTTCTTCCTTTGCATCTGCCGCTTTGTTTGCGATTACGCCGTCATATTCAGCCTGATACAGCGCCGGACGGATATTGTCTGTCATACCGCCGTCAACGGAAACATACTTGCGTACATCTCTGATATCCTTAATGCTGCCGACAGTATAAAGGGTGATGCCCGCTTCTGCCGCAATGCTTCTGCCCGGTTCAATAACAACAGCCGGTCTTTCCAGATTCAGCTCTCCGTAATACTTCTCGATTTTTTCCATAATCGGATCCATAAAGTAAGCATAAGTCGGTCTCTTTTCGTCCACATAAGTTACGCCGAAACCACCGCCCACATTGAGTTCCTTTACTTCGCAGCCGTAAGCTTCTCTGATCTTTGTCACCAGATTCAGCGTAATATCCAGCGCCTGCAGGTGAGAATCGTTATCAAACAGCTGTGAACCTACATGGAAATGCAGACCGTAAAACTCAATATAAGGAGAATCAATGGCTGCTTTAATCTGCGGCATTACAACATCGTCGTCAAGAGGAATACCAAACTTGGAATCCTTTTTTCCTGTTACGATATAGTCGTGGCTGCTGCTCTTTACGCCCGGTGTAATACGGAACAGAATCTTCACAGTCTTTTTCTTTTCTTCGCAGATTTTTTCCAGCAGTGAAACCTCCTGCAGGCTGTCTACAATAATTCTGCCGATACCGTACTCTACTGCCATTTCCAGCTCGGAGACAGTCTTATTGTTGCCGTTGAATTCAATTCTTTCTGCAGGAAAGCCGGCTTTCATTGCAGTGTAAAGTTCTCCGCCGGAAACCACGTCTACGCACAGGCCTTCCTCTTCAATGAATTTTGCCATTGCCAGAGGGAAAAAAGCCTTTGCTGCATAAGCAGCTCTTGTATTTGGATATTTTTCCGTAAAATCTTTCTTAATCTGCGCGATTCTGCTGTGAAGGTCGCTTTCAGAATATACATAAAGCGGTGTACCGTACTTTTCGGCAAGTTCCACAGTATTGCATCCGTCAAAATACAGCGTATTGTCCTTGATTTCTTTAACCATTTTCCCCTCAGTCTCCTTATCTTTCGACTTCAAAAGTAATTTTTTTCGTTTTTGTATCCATAGTACATTTTGCGCCCATTGGAAGAGTCATATTGTACTCTCCGTGACCTGCCTGAATATTATACATAACCGGAATGTCCAAACCTTCGAATATATCTGTGAGACAAGCGATTTCATCGTATTCAGGGCAGTTTTCATTCGTCACATCGGTAAACTGTCCCAGAATAATACCTTTGCATTCTTTCAGCTTGCCCGCATTGCGCAGGTGATAAGCCCATTTTTCAATTTTGCTCATCGGTTCGCACACTTCTTCGATAAACAGAATGCTGTCCTTTGTATCCAGCTCATACGGTGTGCCAATGCTTGCCGAAAGCAGAGAGAGATTTCCGCCGATTAATTTTCCGGCTGCTTTTCCCTCTTTAAGAACACCAATCTCATAACCCTTCGGGTTCTTGAATTCTATTTCGCCGTCTCCGTTAATTGTCTCATAAAGCGAAGCCTTTGTCTCTTCGTCAAAGCTGTCAACAATGTTGGAGGATACCATAGGACCGTGAAAAGTCACCAGTCCGCAGTATTTTGTAAGCGCCAGATGATAATTGGTGACATCGCTGAAACCAACAAAAATTTTCGGATTCCTGCGGATTAAATCATAATCCAGATATTCCATGGTTCTGCTGCTGCCGTCGCCGCCTCTGATACAGAAAATCGCATCAACTTCAGGGTCTGCAAACATTTTGTTCACCCACTGACCGCGGACCTCACCTGTGCCCGCCATATAGCCGCCGTAGTTCACATCCAAGTTATCTGCAAGTTTTACCTTGTAACCCAGTTGTTCCATCACTGCCGCACATTCAGTGACTCTCTCTGTCTTCACTGCAGAGCTGGTGCAGATCAGACCTACAGTATCGCCTTTTTTTAGTTTCTTTGGAAATTTCATATATTCGCCTTCCCTTTTCTTCAAAAATCAATTACTTTTCTATAAACCAACTGACGAAAGTCACAAAGGATCTTTCGCCAGCCGATATATACAATTATAATGCTTCTATTCAGATTAGAACCACATAACATTTACAATTACAGTTGCTGCAATCAGAGATGCCAGGTCGCCCAGCAGACCTGCTGCAATAGACTGTCTTGCATTGGTTACACCGATTGCCCCGTAGTAAACTGCTACAATATAGAATGTAGTTTCTGTGGAACCCAGTGCAACAGATGCGATTCTGCCGATCTGAGACTGTGTACCATAAGTTTTCAAAAGCTCTGCCATCATACCTTCTGCACCGCCGCCGGAGAAGGATCTCATAATACCCATCGGCAGCACTTCGGATGGCAGGTCAATCAGGTTTGTGATTGGTGCAATTAAGTTACAGAACCAGTCCAGTGCACCGGAAGCTCTCAGCATACCGATTGCGCAAAGCATAGCCACCAGATACGGAATAATCATAATTGCTGTGGAAAAACCTTCTTTTGCACCTTCTGTAAATACAGAATATACAGGAACTTTTTTACAAATTGCATACAAAGAAACCGCAGCGATTACTACAGGAATCGCCCATACGGATATCGCTTCTAATACTGCTGTCATGTTCTTACCTCCTTACCATGAAACCTTTTCATCTACTGCATTTTTGGATTTATAGTTTTCCGGCAGAACGATTGGGTCATTTCCGATATAATCTTCATTGATTTCAATAGTACCTGCTGCAATTTCCTTCTCGATGATTACATCGTACTTAAATCTCTTCATTTTTCCAAATACAATCGTGAAGAAAATACCTGTAACAGTGGAAATCGTGGTTGCAATGATAACCGGTACGATAATTTCTGCAGCGCCAGCAGTTTGTACTTGTGCACGATATGCAATTGCAGTTACCGGAATCAGTGTGATGGAAGTAGTGGCAACAGCAAGCAGCATTACCTGTGCGTCTGTCGCGATATTCTTAGTCTTGTTCAGTGTCTGTAATTCCTGCATGGCCTTAATACCAAAAGGAGTTGCCGCATTACCGATACCTAAAATGTTTGCCGCAAAGTACAGAGCCATTGCGGAGTTTGCAGGGTGGTCAGCGGGAACTTCCGGGAATAACAGTCTCATAACCGGAGAGATAGCCTTACCTAGCTTTTCGCAGAGACCTGCCTCCTGCATAACTCTCATCAGTCCGCAGAAGAATGCCATAATACCGATTAAGCCGATTGCAATATTTACTGCTTCTTCGGCAAATTTGAACAGGTTGTCCAAAGTTGCCTGCATATTACCGGTGAAGCCGGCAGCGACAACTGCGATAACAACAAATGCCGCCCAGAGATAATTCATCATAATTTCATTTCCTCCTTCAAATAAATTTGATTTTGATAATTGCGCAAAATATGTGTCGGTTCAATTCACGAACCATACAACATTCTTCCCTCGAAGAATACATTAAAAATTAAACGCATTATTGGTTTTAGCAAACATTATGCCAATAATAAAATGGCTGAATTTTGTATAATTTTTGTTGATTTTGTGAAAAAGTCTTTTATTTTTTCCTAAAATCAGAACTACTATTCCTGTTTTTAGGAATTTTTGATAGAACGCCGCAAAAAAACAAGGTTGTTTTCAGGCATATTTTTTGCTTTAATATATGGTAGCTGCATTATCATAAAAGGAGATCAATTTAAATATGAATAAAATCCAATACCGTTATACCCACATCGCAAAACAGGCGTTTGTGCTGACGCTGTTCCTTTATACACTGCTTCAGTGTATCATTATGGCGGAAATAATTATTTATAAAATACCTGAATTTTATGAGGCAACCAATATTCCTCTGACCATTGTGTTGTATCTAATATTATTCACTTTGCTGTTCTGCCTGTTTCGCTGTCACAAGTTCTGCTACAGCACCTACGACAGCAAAACCCTGACTTATCACAATACACTGCTTCGAAAAACAAAAACTCTGGATCTTTCCACAGTAAAAGCTGCCATTTTTGATAAAAAAGGAGTTAAATTCTACACGACAGAGCATGGCAGCAGCGATGACGCACCGGATTTCTTCCTGCCGTTTTTCAGAGGCGGCATCGTTCAGGCACTTCAAATAGACAAATTTTATAAGATGATGAAAGCAGACGAAAATATCAAAGTACAGAAAACTTTTAAGGTCCTGCCCGGATATACAAAAAAATGGAAATTTCTTGCCATTGCCTACGGATTTCTGGCAGTTGTTATGTTTATGAACTGCGCAACACCACTGACTGTTATCATCGTACTGTTCCAGAGCCATTAGTTCTTACGGCTTTACCGTCTTTCCGCATAGTTCTGATTTGTATTTTTCCGGTTTTATGTTTTTATTAAATATTTTTGAGTTTATGCTTTTAAGGAGATAAATCATATGAAAGAACAACAAAATTTAGTCCGTCTTCTCGACCTGGACTCCGACTTCATCATCGATCTGCGCTACGCTACAGCAGATAATTTCACAAAAAATGTGGTATATACTTCATCGGAATGTTATATTGACAGGCATACGGGCAAACAGCTGATTGCCGCAAAAAATGCCGCAAAAGAAAAAGGCTTCCGCATTAAAGTATGGGATGCCTTTCGACCGGTCAGCGCACAGCGCAGATTCTGGGATTTGTTTCCGAACAATGATTTCGTTGCCAGACCGCCAGATGTCAACAACATGACAAAGTTTAAAAATTCTCATATGAACGGCCAGTGCGTCGATGTGACCCTAACGGATTTGAACGGAAATGAAGTTCCAATGCCCAGCGAATTTGACGATTTCACCGAAAAAGCCCGCCTGGACTGCAAAGAGACCACAGGCGAGGCCAGAAAAAATGCAGAATTTCTGCGCGATATCATGGCCGCTGCCGGTTTCACTCCGTATTCCGGTGAATGGTGGCATTTTTACGATAGAAATGTAAAGCCGGTAAAGTATTCCGAAAGTATTCCTGATTAGAATTATCATCAGAATAAGGGTTTCGGCTCCGGTCAGGATTCTGAATCGGAGCCGGATTCAGAAGTCGGGGCAGCTTCAGCAGCAGTGGCAGAATCTGCGGCACTCAATTCAGCAGGCTCATCTGCGGACCCGGCAGCTTCAGCAGGTGTTTCCCCTGTACTTTCGGTCTGCTCTAAAGCTTCCTGCATCTGACGATTTTTCTTTTCCATCAGAGAATCCATCATGGACTTATCAGGCCTTTTCAGGATATAAACAAATGACGCTGCAATAATAACAATTCCAAATATAATTTTGATAGACATTCTGTATTCCTTTCTTCGTTACAGGTTGTATGGAATTTAATTTCTATCATAATTGAAAACCTTTAAAAAATCAAGGAGATGAAATAAAATGAATGCACATTTTCCTGTAGTCAACATGAGAGGTATGATTACGGCAATCTGTTTTACGCTACTGAATATTGTACTCTTCTCATTTTCTCTCGCTATGCAGCTGGGCGGCGGTTCCCGCCTCTGGCTGATCCCAATCATTATTTTCGCAGTATTTTTCTTAATCAGCATCATGATTTTAGTATCCGTACTGCGAGCCGGTATCGATGTCAAAGACGGTACAGTCATTATGCCGGATTTAGATCCTTCAAAGGGCAAGCAGCCAAAATTTCAAATTGATGAACTTACGGAAATTCATCTGGAAAACGGCGATAAAAAAATTCTGAACCCATATAAAGATAATTTGGTCGGCGCCCGTTTCGTCTTTACTTTGCAGGACGGAAGACAGGAAATTTACTATCCTGTGGCTGTTACACCAAAACAATTCGAAAAAGTTAAGACCGGTATGTTTAATCTTAAAAAAGAGGCATCCTGCTGAACGCTCGATGCCTCTTTTGTTTTAACTGTTTATTTCCCGATTACATCGCGGATTACGCGCATTGCATTACCTTCGGAAATTTTGTCGATTTCATCGTAAGTAAAGTGTTTTTCAAGCTTTTCAAGCAGTGTAGTGAAGCCGCCGTAATTTACCAGCTCGCCGTTGGTTTCAATACCGTCGAAGTCGGAGCCGAAGCCGATTGCATCGATCCCCGCCTTATCCCTCATATAAAGCAGATGTCGGATAATTTCTTCGTAAGTTGCGCCGGGAAGATCTTCTTTCAGGAAAGAGCGTTCAAAATTAATACCTACAACACCGCCTGCATTTCCCAATGTTTTCAGCTGGTCATCGGTCAGATTTCTTCTGTGATTGCACAGTGCTCTCGCACAGGAATGAGAAGCTACGAAAGGTTTTTTGCTGTACTTTGCAACATCATAAAATCCGCCTTCGGACATATGAGAAACATCGACAATCATACCCAGCTCGTTCATCTTCTCAACAGTTTCGATACCGAATGGCTTCAGACCTTTCATATGTTCGTCGTGATCGTCTCTGCACGGAAAACCCAGAGAATTTTCGTAGTTCCACATCAGTGTAATCAAGCGGATACCCATATCATAGGCTTCCTGCAGACGCTCGATTTTTCCGTCCAGAAATACACCGTCTTCTACTGTCAGAAAAGAGGATAAAATCCCGTTTTTACAGTTATTTTCGATGTCTTCCGCACTGTAAGCGGGACGAATTACATCTTTATTCTCTTCCATCACCTTGCTGTAGTAACTGTAAATTCCCTTTAAAATATCATAGGAATCCATTGTTTCCATTTCCTTGCGGGCAAGCCACATAGCGAAAAACTGCGCTTTGCAGCCATGCTCCTTCAAGAGCTTCAGGTTAATGGAAAGATCTCCGTCCGCAAAGCTAAGCTCCGGGTGTCTCCAGCCTTCAATCAGAGTGTCACAATGCATATCAACAATTCTCATAGTCTGCCTCCTCGTTAAAAAAAATAATATAAAGTTCACTACAATAAGAGTATACCACAATAAGAAGCAATAAGTGTGCCGAATTTTTCAATTCCGTTATGCACACTTTTCTCATTATTCTATATACATCGGCACAGGTTTTGCAGTATAATATCGTCAGAACTATAAAACTGGAGGTTCCCATGAGCTACAATTTGAACAAACTGAAAACGCGTATCGATGAAATCTTCGAAGAAACCGTCGAAATACGCCGTCATTTACACATGTATCCCGAACTGGGCGAGCACGAGGAAAAAACAGCCGCATTTATCCAAAAGAAACTGACCGAACTGGGTATCCCTTTCGAAAAAAATGTGGCGGGCCACGGCATCAGCGCAGTCATCTACGGAAAAAACCGGGAACACGGAGCTGCAATCAGAGCTGATATAGATGCCCTTCCTCTGACAGAAAAAACCGAAGTTCCTTTCCGCTCAAAACACGAAGGCGTTATGCATGCCTGCGGTCACGATATTCATACCGCAATACTTCTCAGCACCGCAAAGGTTCTGAACGAAATCAAAGACGAGCTGCCCGGCTCCGTCAGACTGCTTTTCCAGCCGTCTGAGGAAACCATCGGCGGTGCAAAACAGATGATCGAAGAAGGCTGCCTAAAGGCACCCGAAATTAACAGCATCATCGGACTTCATGTAGAATCCTCCGTTGACGCAGGTTCTGTTCAGCTGATTCCCGGCGCTATGAACGCCGCTTCCTGCGAATTTCGCGTAAAAGTAATCGGAAAATCCTGTCACGGCGCACATCCATCCTCCGGAGTGGATTCCCTGCTTCCTGCCTGTACCATGGTAAGCAGTATACAATCCATTATTACAAGGCGAATAGATCCCGCAGATGCCGTACTGATTACTGTCGGCAGATTCAACAGCGGTATTAAAAACAACATTATTTCCGGAGAAACTGTATTCTCCGGAATTATCCGAACCTTGAAACTGGAGTACCGCGGTTTTGTCAAAACCCAGATTGAATCTATGTGCAAATCCATTGCGCAAGCTTACGGCGCAGAATGTGAAGTGACTTTCAGAGACAGCTATCCTTCTTTGGAAAACGACGACACGCTGTTTAACTGGGTAAAAGAGTCCGCCGAAGAAATGCTGGGTGCGGACTGCGTGGAAGTGCAGCCGAAACCGAGCCTGGGCGCCGACGATTTTGCCTATTTCTGCCACGGCACCAGAGGTCTTTATTACAACATCGGCACCCGCCACCCGGGAGAAACGGAAACCTTCCCGATTCACAGCGACAGATTTAATCCGGACGAAGAATGCATCCGCACAGGTATGCTGACAGAAACCGCAAGTATACTCAAAATTTTAGAGGAGGAAAGTAAAAAATGGTAGATTATAAAGATGTCAGGGATACACAAATCATTGTAGACCTCGGTAAAATAGAAAAAAATATGAAACTGATCTGTGATTTGGTCGGCAGCGATGTAGCAGTAATGCCGGTTATCAAAGCCAACGGCTACGGCCACGGCGCAGTGGGAATTGCTCCTACTTTGATGAAGGCGGGCGCAGCTTATCTTGCAGTGGCGACTTTAAGTGAAGCTCTTGAACTCAGAGAAGCTTATCCCGATTATCCCCTCTTCATTCTGGGACACACCCCGGACAGACTGCTGCCTCTGGTTGTGGAAAACGAAATCACCCAGACCGTATTCTCTCTGGAGCAGGCGAAAACCCTTGACGAACTTGCAGAAAAGGAAGGAAAAAAGGCAACAGTACATATCAAAGTCGATACCGGCTTCCACCGTCTCGGCCGCTGTCCTTCCTCCGAATTTGCAGATGAAATCTGCGCTATGTATCGCCTTTCCAATCTGACTGTAGAAGGTATCTTCAGCCATCTGGCGCTGGCAGGCAAAGAAGAAGACGAGGCGCAGTTCCGCAGCCTCTGCGATTTTATCAAAGAGCTGGAAAGCCGCGGCTGCACATTCCGTTACAAACATATTGCCGACAGTATTGCAACGGTTGACTATCCGGAATACCTGATGAATATGGTTCGTCCCGGCGCGCTGATTTACGGTATGCGGGGTTTCCACGAGGGCTTCCTTCCAGTAGAGCAGGCGCTGACCTTCCGCACCGCAGTTTCACAGCTGCACAGAATCCCCAAAGGAGAGGGCGTAAGTTACGACTACCTGTGGAAAGCGGAACGGGACAGCATCGTCGCAACCCTTCCTTTCGGCTATGCGGACGGTTACCCGCGTAACCTTCGAGACAAAGGCTATGTCATTATCAACGGTGTAAAAGTGCCTATTATCGGCGTCATCTGTATGGACCAGTGCATCGCCGATGTAACCGATGTACCGGACATATGCTGCGGTATGGAGGCGATTATCTACGGAGACGGCGAAGACGGCTCTATGACCATCGAAGAAGCTTCACAGCTTTCCGGCACCAATAAAAACGATATTATCGCAAGGCTGACAGCTCGTCCGCCGAGAAAATATATCAAAGAATAAAAACAAAATACCGCGGTGCAAGCGCAGGCCGCGGCAGTGTTCCAAAATCAAAATCACGGATATCAAAGGAAATTCCCCGCATATATCCGTGATTTTTTAATGCTTTATTTAATTCCGTACCGTTTCAACTTATCGTAAAAAATAGTCTTGGACATAGCAAGCTCTTTCATTGCAAGCTGCTTGTCACCATTATATTTCAGAAGCGTCATCTCTAAAATGCGTGCTTCCTCCTTCGCCAGCATTTCTTTCATCGTTGTCGGAATATCTCCTTTTCCGATGCGCAAATGCTCCGGATAAATAATATTGGTTTCGCATAAGGTAACGGCTCGTTCAATGGCATTTTCAAGCTCCCTGACATTGCCCGGCCAGTTATAAGAAATCAGCTTCTGCAGAGCCTCCCCGGAAAACTGTTTCGTTTCCAGACCGTAAGTATCGCAGGTTCTTTCCAAAAGCTTGTTAATCAGCAGATACAAATCTCCTTTCCGTTCGCGAATCGGTGGAATTTCAATGGGAAATACATTGATACGGTAGAATAAATCCTGCCTGAATCTCCCCTGTGCGACTTCCTCCTCCAGATTTTTATTGGTTGCCGCAATAATCCTCACATCGACTTTAATCGGTTTGGAAGAACCCACCCTGTAAATCGTCTTATTCTGAAGAACATGAAGCAGCTTTACCTGAATATCCAAAGGAATCTCTCCGATTTCATCGAGAAAAAGTGTGCCCTTGTGTGCAGCTTCAAAAAATCCTGTCTTGCCGTCACTTCTCGCTCCGGTAAACGCACCGCCCACATATCCAAACAGTTCACTTTCGAAAAGCGTCGGCGCAATGGCATTGCAATTTACCTCAATAAAAGGGCTGTTCGGATTTGAAAAACAATGAATTTCCTTTGCCAACATGGATTTTCCGGTTCCGCTTTCCCCTGTGATAATGACATTAAACCTATTCCGAGATGCCTTATAAGCCATATATTTGACTTCTTCCGCTCTGCTGCTTTTTCCCACAAAGCTCGCAAAAGCATTCTCCGGATATGCCTTTTCTTCGAATTCAGCTACTTCCGGTGTCTGCTCTTCTATCTGTCTGATTATTTCGTTTCTGTCACGAAGAAGCTTCTCCAGATTCTCCGCGGCACGAATCACCAAAAACGCGCCGCGCTCCGGCAGCCCGCTGTCACTGCCCGGTTCATTCCATGGAACAATATTGCACAGAAACGGACGCTTATTGATCTCATACAGACGAAGCGCGCCTGAAGATTCATCTTCTTTTCCGGAAAGCACTGCGGAAATCTGCTCTGACAGCGCCGATTCATCGAACAGATCGAAATAATTCTTTCCGATTACATCAACATCGACCGCTTTCGTATCCTTTTCAAAATAAGGCTGACCTCGCAGCAGATTCCCAATGGCTTCATTTCTTACGCTGTATCCTTTCGCCTGAAAGAATTTCACATCGCCGCTGCTGCCGTCAATCACCACAGCGTTTCCGACTGCAGAGAAGTATTTCATACGATAAGGCTGTTCGTTGACCGTAATCGTAATTTCACGGTGCGCCGTATCGATAGATGCGGTAATATGAAATCCATAATAATTGGTATCAAGGGTCATCGGCACATTCAGCTGATGTTCCCTCAGATACTTGTAGACCGGCTCAATCTTTTTATTCTTATATACACCGACAGCAATCAGCATATCACCTTTTTTAATGTGTCTGTCCTCAATGTTTAGAAGTGAAAGCTCCGAAGGTCCCAGACTGCCGTCGTCCTCTCCAAGCTGATTGTCCGCAATAATAACGATATTGCCCTCTTCGATTTTCCCTGCCCGGTGAGAAGCGTGAGCATTGACAACAATTCCTGTAAATTCCTTCAAACGCTGATTACACATTCTGATGGTTCTGTTCTCATCCAGGAAGAGAACCCCCTGATTCATACTGTCCATCAGCAGTTCGACTGCTCTGTTTTCATTTTTGTTCATAACTTACAATATATTGATGGTTTTTCTTACATTCGGTATAATTTCAACGGCTGTAGCCTCTTCAGTATGGTCTGAGAATCTGCCCGGCGCATCTTCGTAGCGAATCATATTCCCGCTGCCTCCGACGCAGCCGCCTACACATGCCATTCCTTCGATAAAGTTATTCGCAAGGACGCCTTTGCTTGCTTTCATCAGCGCCTTTCTGCACTCCTCAATACCGGAACAGGAAATTGGATTAAAGTTAAAATCCTCTATTTCCAATTCTTTCAAAGCCTGCGCCACAGCCTGCGCAAGTCCCCCCGACCTTGCAAAGATTCTTCCGAAGTAAGAAGCCTGATTCCATACAGTCACCTCCTGCTCCCGCAGAATAATATTTCTGCTGTCAAAAAGAGCCTGCAGCTCTTCAAAGGTAATGGCAAAGTCTACATACTGACTGATTTCAGGCTTGCGCACCTCCGCTTTCTTCGCAATACAAGGTCCGATAAACACAATTGTGTATTCCGGATGCTCTTCCTTCAGAAACTTTGCAAGCTCTGCCATCGGTGACAAATTATGAGAAATGTGTTTCACCACATCCGGAAATTTTGTTTCAATAAATTCTACAAAAGCAGGACAGCAGGAAGATGTGAGGAAACCCTTTTCCGCCAGCTCCTGCGCCTCTTTGGTAGCAACCATATCTGCACCCAGCGCAACTTCAAGCACCTCGGCAAAACCCAGTTTTCGAATTCCCGTGATGACCTGTCCCAGCTCCGCATAGCCAAACTGACTGGCGATAGACGGCGCTACAATTGCAACCACAGGCTTTTCACTGTCCTCCGCACCTCTTTTCAGACACTTGATCACATCTACAATACTGGATACATCAACTGTCGCTCCGAACGGACAGTGATAAACACAGGAACCGCAGCTGATGCACTTTTCATAATCGATGCAGGCTTCACCGCCCGGTCCCATAGAAATTGCATCTACCTTGCATGCCATTTCACAAGGACGCTGAAAGTTATGAATTGCACTGTAGCTGCATGCCTTTGCGCAGCGGCCGCATTCCACACATTTGGTCTTGTCAATCTTTGCCCGCTGCTTTTCGGTAATTTTAATTGCTCCCAGTTTACAAGCGTCCCGGCAGCTGTGAGCCAAACATCCTCGGCATAAATCCGTTACTACATAACCTGCTTCCGGACATTCATCACAAGCAATATCGATAACCTGCACCACATTTTTATTCTGTTTGCTTCCTCCGATGGCAAGACGCATTCTCTCTGCCACAACAGCGCGGTCTTTGTAAATACAGCAGCGCTGCGGCGGTTCATCTTTCGGAATAATTCCGCTTGCCACTTCATTAAATTCAGCAAAAACATCGTTGCCCTTCCAAGTCTGCACTGCAACCTCACGAAGCACCTTATACTTGATTTCCTGTACCTTGTTATCGAATAATTTCAATTTTTCCTCCTGTATCGTTTATACGCAGTTCTCACTTAATATATTCAGCTTTTATCCTGAAATTCCCGGCGGTATATTCCTTCTGTTCCGCAGTGTGCAAAACACCCGCCTCAATAAATTATATAGACTCAGATGTTCATTGTCAACGACTTAACAATATGAAAATACAGGTATTTCCCAAGGCGTGCCGACAGCCGTTCCAAAACTTTTTACGGGCAGGCAGAACCCGCAGAACCGAAAATTACCGCTGCCTTTTCTTTCCCAGCTTGTAAACCGCGTCTATCGCCCGTCTGATATCTTTTCTGGTGTTGAAAGGTCCCACGCTGAGCCGCACAGCGCCTGTATCTCCCGTGCCGATGGTTTTATGCGCAAGTCCCGCGCAGTGATAGCCGCCCCGCACTGCAATTCCGAACTCCCTTCCCAGCCTGCTGCCTGTTTCTTCGCAATCCATACCGTCTATATTGAAAAGGCTGATTCCGCTTTTGGCGTCAGCCGCAGGGCCGTACAAAGTAACAAAATCCATATTGGAAACAGCTTCGTCAAACATTCCGACCAGTTCTCTCTCGTGACAGCAAACAGCCTCAATACCGATTTTCTGAATCACGGAAACCGAATATCCCAGTCCGATGATTGCAGGCGCATTCACGGTACCCGCCTCAAAGCCCTCGGGAAAATCACGAGGCTGCAGCCTGCTCTTAGATTCAGTGCCCGTTCCTCCAAACAAAAGAGGAGCAAGCTCAATACCGGGAGCTGCATAAAGTCCGCCTGTTCCCAAAGGTCCGAGAAGTCCTTTGTGACCCGGAAACGCCATCAGAGAAACCTCTGCCTTCTGCACATCTAACGGAAGGCTTCCCGCCCACTGCGCAGCATCCAGAAGAAAAACAAGACCGAGTTTTTTCGCCAGCTGTCCGGCTTCAAAAATCGGCTGCAAAGTTCCCGTTACATTGGAAGCAGCTGTCATCACCAGCATAACCGTATTTTCCCGCACCGCCGCCGCAAGATCTTCTATATGTACAAGCCCTGTGCTGTCCGCTGTTACAATGGTATGACTGATTCCGCAGCTTTCAAGCGCCTTCAGCGGACGAAGAACCGAATTGTGCTCCATGGAGGTCGTCACCACATGATCTCCCTCCCGAAGATATCCCCGCATGGCAAGATTCAGACTTTCCGTAGTATTTTTTGTAAAAATTATCCTTTCCGGATTTTGAATATGGAAAAGCTCCGCAGCAGCCTTTCTGGCACAATAAATCTTTTCCCCGGTTTTCATTGACATAAAATGCCCCGAGCGGCCGGGATTTCCACAGTAATGCAGAATACAGTCCTCCATTTCCGCCGTCATACCGCGCGGCTTTGGAAAGGAAGTTGCTCCGTTATCCAGATATATCATCTTATCACCTCAAATTCAAAATCGAGTAGGGGCTAACAAGTAGCCCCTCTCACACCACCGTACGTGCCGTTC
>CALBGO010000109.1 GCA_937894585.1 uncultured Eubacterium sp. | reverse complement strand
CATAGAAGGCTATTGATCAGTTAATTAAATTTACAGACTTTTTTTCACAGTCTCGGGTAATTAAACAATTCGTTTTGACAGCTTCGTAAAATGATTTGAGCCAGGGCATCAGCCCTGGCATTCTTTCTTTTTTGAGATACGCTCATATTCTCGGATTACCATTTCTTCAAGCCACGGAGCAGGGGAGCGGCGACCTGCCTCCCACTCCTGCTGAGTTCTGACGGGAATACCGAGAATTTCGTGTATTTTTGCCTGCGTGAAGCCTGCAGCCTTGCGGGCTTCTTTAATCTTGTTTTCCATTTCGTTTCTCCTTGTAATACTTAAATAATGCACAGGTGCCATAAATAAGGGTGCAAATGATGATAGTGATTCCCATATATCCTACAATTCCCATAGTTGTTGACACATGATTAAATTAAGGGTAAAATACAATCAGACGATGGGGCTTTCGCCCCGGTGCTCACAGCAGGTATTTATCTACCAGCAGGAGCACCAGTCCGGATATCAGGCCTGCGATTATGTTATCGGCTATATTATGTAATCGCTGGTCTTTTTTCTTGTCATGTTTACCCATTCATGTGCTTTCCTCCTTTCCTTATCTTTAATTACATTATACACGCATTGCGTGCATTTGTCAAGCGGATATCGAAGAAAAACCAACAAAAAATAGGAGAAAAATGAAGAAACAAAAATGTAATATTATAGAAAAATATGGTTTCGGATGGGAATTACATATATTTACAAATCTTTGTATATATTGAAATTCCAATGAAAAATAAGCCTATAGGGAAAAGCAGTACGGAGGACCGGATGGTGAAATCGGTGCGTCTTTGCGTTATCTTTCCCAGCGTTATTCCATGCCGTATCGTAAAGTCGCCGGCGTTCTGACCGATGTGGGTACAGAGGAGGTCGGACACTTTGAAATGGTTGCGGCTATTGTGCATCAGCTGACAAAGAATATGACGATGGAGCAGATTGAAGAAGCGGGCTTTCAGGATTATTTTGTAGACCATACTGCCGGCGTTTATGCGCAGGCAGCAGCGGGATTTCCTTTCGATGCCCTCTGTTTTGCATCAAAAGGAGATGCAATTACAGACTTAAGCGAAGATATGGCTGCGGAACAGAAAGCCAGAACCACTTATGACAATATTCTGCGTATGGTTGACGATCCGGATGTAATCGATCCGATCAGATTCCTGCGTCAGAGGGAAATCGTGCATTACCAGCGTTTCGGTGAAGCGCTCAGAATCGTACAGGATAACCTGGATTCCAAGAACTTCTATGCAATCAATCCGGAATTTGACTTAAGATAAACCTTTAACAGCGGGCAGAGCAGCGGACGCGGTATGGGGGCCGCAGATGCTGCTCTGCTTTTTCTTTGGATTTTCCAGTTTGTTTTGCGCAGAGAATATGGTATTATGGTATAAAGCTGCGAAGAGACGCTGCTTGAGACAAAGATTCCGTCCGCTTTTTACTGCAGCAGCTGCGGTCTTGTAGTGACGGTTATGAAAACATACGAGGAGAATTGACTATGAAATTTGTAATTCAGAGAGTAACAGAAGCATCTGTTTCGATTGAGGGTGAAGTAAAAGGAAAAATAGGCCGGGGATTTCTGGTTCTGATCGGTGTCGGAAAAGAAGACACCAGAGAAATTGCGGACAAGTATATAAAGAAACTGATTGGTCTTCGTATTTTTGAAGATGAAAACGGCAAGACCAACTTGTCTCTTGCCGATGTGAAGGGCGAGCTTCTGCTGATTTCACAGTTCACACTTTACGCCAACTGTAAAAAGGGCAACCGTCCGAGCTTTGTGGATGCCGGTGCGCCGGATCAGGCGGAGGCTCTTTATGACTATATCGTAGAGGAATGCCGCAAAACAGTACCGTCTGTACAGACGGGAGAATTCGGTGCAGATATGAAAGTATCTCTGCTTAACGACGGACCGTTTACCATTATTTTAGATGAGGCGATATTATGATGCAGTATTCGGAAGAGAATACGAAAAAGAATCCGGAAAGGAATATGAAAAAGAATCCGGAAAGGAATATGAAAAAGAATCCGGAAAGGAATATGAAAGAGGATACGGAAAAGAACATGAAAAAAAGTGCGGGAGAAAAAATGGAAAAGCGTATGGCAGACAATGAAACAGGCTGCCCTGAGACTGCTGAATACATGACAGAAGAAGAAAAAATATTTGCAGGTCTGATTTTCGATCCGCGAAAGAAAGAACTGAAAGATATCAAGCATAAGGCTCACGAGGCATGCCGCAGATATAACGCCATGGATGAATATGATCCCGACAGGCTGCCGATTGTAAAAGAATTTATCGGGGAAATCGGGAAAACCTATTATTTTCAGGGGCCGATTCAGTTCAATTACGGAAGTCATACTTATATCGGAGAGAATTTCTTTGCCAATTTCAACCTGACGGTGATGGACGATGCAAGGATCTATATCGGTGATAATGTGTGTTTCGGTCCGAATGTATCTCTGATGGCAACCAATCATCCGCTGATTGCAGAGGAACGAATGGGCATAAATGAAGATGGAAGCACCACCATGGCCGAATATGCAGAAGAAATCCATATTGGAAATAATGTGTGGCTCGCCTGCAATGTCACTGTTATCGGCGGCGTAACCATCGGAGACAATGCGGTAATCGGTGCGGGCAGTGTAGTAACAAAGGATATTCCGTCAGGGTATCTTGCCTATGGAAATCCGGCAAAACCAATCCGGCCGATTACAGAAAAAGACTCGGTGTATTTAACTGAGAAGTTCTGAAGGAAACCGGAAAACTGCTGCTGTAAAAACGGAAAGCTGCGGCAAGATGCCGGTGCGAGGCGGCTTTGGTATAAGTTTTAATATGCTCTTTGGGAATTCTCTGTTTCACAGCCGGTATCCTTTTTTGTGAGCAGGAAAATCGTGATAAAAATGCAGAGGAATCCGGCAAAGTCCATAGGATGAAATGATTCTCCGAGCCAGAAGACCATGAAAAAGGTTGCCGAAATCGGTTCAATGCTGGCAATCATGCTGGCTTTTACTGCGCCGCAGCATGTGACGCCGGTCATATACATACTGAAGGGCAGAACTGTGCCGAAAATTACGATGACTGCAAAAGCAGCAGCACACCTGGAATCGTAAATTATGGGCGCCTCCCAGATTCTGTCGAGAAGGCACAGAACGATACCGCCGATGAGCATACCGAAACCGGTGACAGTGATGCTGCCGAATTTTTCTGTCAGGCTTACAGGAAGCAGCGTATAGAGCATCAGGGAAAAAGCGGCGCCGATTCCCCAGAAAAGTGCCCGGGGCGTGATCACCATGGTGTGTATATCTCCGTGGGTAGCGATAAGAAAAGTGCCGCAAAGAGCCAGAATAATGGCGGCGGTCTCTTTTTTACAAGGAAGTTTTCTTGCTGTAAAGCAGCTGACAATCATAACCAGTACAGGGCCGACATATTGAAGGATTGTAGCCGTTCCCGAATTGGAATAGGAGATTGTTTTCATATAAGTCAGCTGACACATCATAATGCCGGCAACGGAAAAAATAAGAAGACGAAGCGCAGTGCTTCGGCTCCTCCAGACTGCCGTCATATTCTTTCTGTCGGTAAAAAGACCGAGGCCGGTAAGGACCAGACCGGAAGAGAGGAGCCTTGCGGCTGTCAGATAGGAGGCGTCAGCGCCGAACCGATCAAAAATATACTGTCCGCAAGTTCCTGAAAATCCCCATAAAACTGCTGCGGTAATTGTGATGATAATGCCTTTTCTTTCTTTCATAATCTGTCTCTCCGGGTTTCTTGAGTAAAATTTCCGAGAATCATTATAACGGATAATGGATTGCTTTATCAAGGGGATTCTGTTACAATTCTTCTGTAATGGGGGATTTTATGGAAAAAAAGATTGAGACAGGGAACGGACCTGAGATTTACTGGTATCCCAACTGTCATACACACAGTTTCTGTCTGTCGCTGTATATCAGGGCAGGCTGCATTTATGAAAGCGGCAGGGATAACGGCATTACGCATTTTATGGAGCATATGGTGTTCCGCAGCATCAATAGACATATGGACGGCAGAATGTATCAGATTCTGGACGAAAAGGGACTGTACTTCAACGGGGCTACCTATAAAGAATTCATTCAGCTGTATATAATCGGAGCGCCGCAGCATTTTACAGAAGCAGCGGATATTCTGCTGAAGGTATTTGAACCCTTCTGTCTGTCCGCAGAAGACATCGGAACGGAACAGCAGCGGGTGAAGTCAGAAATCAGAGAAGCGGGAGATTTGAAAAGTCTGGATCATTTCGCGGGAACTTTTGTCTGGGAAAATACAAATACAGCCAATACGATTTTAGGTACGAAGGGAAATGTAAGTCGTTTTACAGGTAAAAGAATGGAATCTTACCGTAAGGATGTGCTTCGCAGGGGCAATGTATTTCTGTATGTGACCGGAAATGTCAGCGAAAAAGATATAGGCGAGCTTTCCGAAAAGGCACAGCGCTGCCGTCTGTCCGCGGAAAGAACGCCGGAGAATAACTGCGTGGAGGTGCCCTGCAGTTTTATGGCGCGGCCGTGCAGAGTTTATGTGAAAAGCAGCGAATATTATATGGTACAGTTTTCTTTTGATTTTATGACCAAAAGGTACACGACGGCGGAGCTGGCGCTGCTTTACGATATTCTTTTTTCAGGAGAGAACAGCCTTGTTCATCAGGAACTTTCCGAAAAGCGCGGCTGGATTTACAGCTACACTTCTGCCCTTGAGAAATACTCTAATATAGGAAGAATTTACTTTTCTTACGAAATCGGTAAGAAACGGCTGCAGGATTCGGTGGCGCTGGTGTTTCGCGCACTTTCGGCTCTTTTGGATGAAGAAACTCTTTCGGAGAGACTTTTATGGGTGCTGCCTGAATATACAGACAATGCATATATGATTTATGATGACAATGAGGGCTTTAATTGGCAGAGAGCATACGAATGTCATATTATGGGAGAAGATTACAAAACCATTGAAGCCGGTAAATCCGCTTTTGAAGCGGTGACGCCTCGGCGGCTGCTTCAGATTGTCAAAGAGATTTTCAGAAGGGAAAATCTGGTTCTTTCCATGAAGGGAAGAAAGCAGCAGATTGATACCGCAGGGATAGAGGAGCTGATAGCAGGATTCGGCAGAACGGATACAAAAACAGACGCAGACTGCCTCGGTAAAGACGGCGGATTTTGTGAAAGCTGAAAATTGCATGTCCGCAGGTTTTTGAGGGGGCAGGCTGCAGAGAATCATACAGGGAGGCTAAGATGACTTTCAAACAGTTGTTTTTCAGAATTTACGACAGAAAGATTATGTCGGGCGAAATCACATTCAGTCAAAGCGGAATCCGAAAGGATGATTTCACCAGGCTTTGCACAGAGGAGGATTTTGTCTTTTCCAAGGAAAATTTGAATCTGATTTTCGAAAAGATGCAGTTGAACGAAGAAGAAAGAAAGGCGCTTTCTGATGCGGCGGAAGAAGTTCGCAGCGGAGCCGGAAAGGATGCAGATGGGAAAGTTACATAAGAGACTGCGGATTATGCGAAGAGCCATGCACAAAGAACTGCGGGAACACAGAAGTTCCTTTCTGGTCTTTATGACCTTGCGTTTTTTGGTAGTTGTGGTTATGGTTCTGCAGGCGCTGAACGGAAACTATGAAAATGTATTTTTATGTGCTTTTACACTGATTCTGATGCTGATGCCGAGTCTGGTACAGCTGGAGTTTCGTGTGGAACTTCCGAAGACTTTGGAAATCATTATTCTGCTGTTCATTTTTTCCGCAGAGATTTTGGGAGAAATCGGAGAGTTTTATCTGAAAGTGCCGAACTGGGATACGATTATGCATACACTGAACGGCTTTCTGGCGGCAGCAGTGGGCTTTTCTATGATAGACCTTCTGAATCGAAGCAAAAAGTACAGTTTTAATCTGTCGCCGCTGTTTCTTGCGCTGGTTGCTTTTTGCTTTTCTATGACCATCGGCGTACTCTGGGAATTTTTTGAATTTGCCATGGATCAGTTTTTCGGTATGGACATGCAGAAGGATACGGTTCTTCACAGTATCAATTCCGTAATGCTCAATCCCGACGGACGCAATGTGCCGATTCTTATAGACGGAATTACGGATACTGCCGTGAACGGAAACAGTCTGGGGCTTTCGGGATATCTGGACATCGGGCTGATGGATACGATGAAGGATTTAATTGTGAACTTTATCGGCGCAGTGGTATTTTCCGTATTCGGTTATTTCTATGTGAAGGGGCGCGGTAAAAAATCTATCGTAGACAGTTTTGTACCGCGGAGAAAAGAAAAAGCCGCTGACTTTCTGACGCAGGAAGAAGAGGCGGCAAAAGCTGACGGCAGAAAATAGGATGTGTCCGGTAACAGCTGAGCTGAGTTTTTGTTAAAAGCTATGATAAATTTCCCGCTTTTGGCTATGCTAAATGCATAGAAAGAAAAGGCGGGATTTTTTATGGAATCAATTTGGGAACGAGATGTAAAAATGCCGGAGTTTTCCGAAGCGGAAGGAAAGCATAAAACGGATGTGCTGATTATCGGCGGCGGGATGACAGGACTTTTGTGCGGATATTTTCTGAAACAGCAGGGCGCGGATTGTGTTGTTGTGGAGAAAAACCGCATTGCAGGGGGTATTACGAAAAATACTACTGCTAAAATTACAGCTTATCAGGGACTGATTTACAGGAAACTGGTAAAGTCTTTCGGAAAAGAAGGCGCCGCGGGATATCTTGCGGCAGCTTTGGCAGCGCTTGATATGTACAGAGTTTTGGCAAAAGATATCTCTTGCGATTTTGAGGAAAAAAATCAGTATATTTATACGCTGTCCGATAAAAACGCCATAGAGGAGGAGCTTGCGGCAATTTCCGAAATCGGAGGAAAAGCCGTTTATACGCAGCATATGCCGATACCTCTTCCTGCGGTATGTGCAGTGAAAGCAGGCGGACAGGGGCAGTTTCATCCGCTGAAATTTGCTGCGGAAATCGCTCGGGACCAGAATATTTTTGAACACAGTACGGCGGGAGGCGTATTTAAGGAAAAGCAGGGCTACAGTGTGCCTGTTTACAGCGGCGGGGAGAAAAAAGCAGTATTTTATGCGGATCGGGTTATTATGGCATCTCACTTTCCGTATATTGACCGCCGTGGTATGTATTTTATGAAAATGTATCAGGAACGGTCTTATGTGCTGGCTCTTGAGAAGGCAGGAAGCGCAGACGGTCTTTGCACATCGGGTGTAAAGGGCTGCGGCAGCACGGACGGCGCCGGCAGCGGAAAAGCCGGAAAAGCGGATTTCGAAAACAGCAGCGCTTTTTCGGACGGTATGTTTATCGGCGCCTGCGCGGAGCCCGGCAATCCTCTGAATCTGTCTTTACGAACTTACGGAAATAAGATTCTTTTCGGGGGAGGCGGCGGAAGAACCGGAACGGAACACCCGTCTTATGAGGAGCTGCGCTCTGCCGCAGGGAAGCTGTATCCAGAGCATCGGGAAATCGCAGCATGGGCTGCACAGGACTGTATGAGTCTGGACGGTGTTTCGTATATCGGACCGTATGCAAGGGGAAAAGACGGATTTCTGGTTGCTTCCGGCTTTAACAAATGGGGAATGACCGGCGCTATGACGGCAGCTATGGCGCTGACAGGTCAGCTTCCCGATGAACTTGCGGAAATTTTTTCGCCTCAGAGAACTATGCTCAGACCGCAGCTCTTTGTTAATGCTTTGGAAACTCTTCGTCATTTTGTGAGACCGACGGCTCCAAGATGCAGTCATTTGGGCTGTGCGCTTCAGTGGAATCGGGCAGAGAAGACATGGGACTGCGCCTGTCACGGTTCATCTTTTGAAGAAAGCGGCAAGGTGGTGCAGGGTCCCGCTCAAAATGATCTGTAGGTCCCGCTTAAAATGATCTGCATTCTTGAGAATTTCGGAAGGATGTGTTATACTGTAATTTAGAAATTTTTCAGGAAAGAGATGATAACATATGACAAAAGTAGATATTTTTTCCGGTTTTCTGGGGGCCGGAAAGACCACTCTGATTAAAAAACTGATAGAGGAAGCTTATCAGGGTGAGAAAGTGGTTCTCATTGAAAATGAGTTCGGTGAAATCGGTATTGACGGTGGATTCTTGAAAGATGCAGGTGTGGAAATCAATGAAATGACCTCTGGCTGTATCTGCTGCAGTCTAGTCGGAGATTTCGGAAAAGCGCTGGAAAAAGTTCTGAACGATTTCCGGCCGGATCGGATTTTGATTGAACCTTCCGGTGTGGGAAAACTCAGCGATGTTATTTTAGCGGTGCAGAGAGTAGGCAGCGATGAGCTTGTACTCAACGCTTTCACTACAGTGGTGGACGCCAAGAAGGCTAAGATGTATATGAAGAACTTTGGCGAGTTTTACAATAATCAGCTGGAACATGCAAGTTCCATTATTCTCAGCCACACTGCAGGTATGAGCCGGGAAAAACTGGATAAATGCGAGGAGCTGATTCGCCGGCACAATCAGGAGGCATCTATTGTTACAACGCCTTGGGAGGAAATTACCGGCGCGCAGATTCTGGAAACGATGGAGCAGAAGAATACGCTGAAAGCAGAGCTTTCCCGACTTGCAGAGGAAACTCACGCACATCATCACAATCATGAGCATCATGAACACGATGAGCACTGCGGCTGCGGGCATGACCATGAGCACGGACACGACCACCATCATGAACATCATCACGACGATGAACACGGTGAGCACTGCGGCTGCGGTCACGACCACGAGCACGGGCACGACCACCATCATGAACATCATCACGACCATGAACACGGTGAACACTGCGGCTGCGGCCATGACCACGAACATCATCACGATCACGACCACCATCACGGTCATGAGGGCCATCACCATGCCGATGAAGTATTTACTAGCTTCGGTGTAGAAACATCCCATAAATTTACAAAAAAACAGATTGAGGATGCGCTTTCGGCTCTGTCCGACTTTGCAGTGTACGGACAGGTTCTCAGAGCCAAGGGCATTGTGGAAGGGGAAGACGGTAAGTGGATTCACTTCGACTATGTACCGGGAGAACCTGATGTGAGATGCGGCAGCGCTGCGGTAACAGGTATGCTTTGCGTAATCGGTGCAGATATTGATGAGGACAGCATTCGCGAGCTGTTCGGACTGTAAGACAGAGGGGAGATTTTATAAGAGATGGAAATACCGGTATATCTTTTTACGGGGTTTTTGGAGAGCGGAAAGACAACTTTTATACAGGAAGCTTTGGAAGGGGACGATTTTAACGCAGGAGAACGGACTCTTCTGCTTCTGTGTGAAGAGGGCGAGGAAGAGTATCATCCGAGCAGATTTTTCGGAACCAATGTCTTTATAGAGCCCATTGATGATGAAGAAGAGCTGACCTGCGAATATCTGAAAGAACTTCAGATGAAGCATAAGGTGGAGCGGGTTATCGTTGAATACAACGGTATGTGGAGTCTGGACACGATTTACCGCAATATGCCGGAAGAATGGATTACTTATCAGGAGATGTTCTTTGCGGATGCGCAGACCTTCCTTACATACAATCAGAATATGAGACAGCTGGTGTATGATAAACTGAAAAGCGCTGAAATGGTGGTTTTCAACCGCTGCACAAAGGGCTTTGATAAAATGGAGTTTCATAAGATTGTCCGCGCGGCAAACAGAAGAAGTCAGATTCTTTACGAATACAGCAGGGATGATGTGGAGCTTGACACCATAGAAGATCCTCTGCCTTTCGATATCAATGCGGATTATATAGAGATTGCCGACGATGCTTTTGCGGAGTGGTATCGGGATATCAACGAGGAGCAGGACAAGTACGACGGTAAAACTCTTCATGTCAAAGGAAGAAGCGTCCTTGGCGGAGGCCTTCACGATGATAAGTTCGTGTTCGGTCGTCATGTAATGACCTGCTGTGTGGAGGATATCCAGTTTGCAGGGCTTGTATGTAAATGGGACAATGCCGCAAACCTGCTGGAGCACGGCGGATGGGTTACCGTAACAGGCAAAGTAAAGGTGGAATTTGACGAAACCTACGGAGAAGCGGGACCTGTTATCTACTGCACCGAAGTTGCGGAAGCGGAAGAAGCTGATCCGGAAGTTGCCCAGTTTTAATAGTCGGTTTACGAGGGATTTTGAAAGATTTTATGAAAAAGCTTGTGAAGGATTTGTGCAGAGTTTTATGAAGAACCTGATCTGCAAATTCGAAAAAAGAAAGGTAAAGCGAAGCTGTCGCATGAGCAGTTATTTTGGTTCTGCAGTGCGGCAGCTGTTTTATACCGGAAATGACATACCTGGTCGTTATAGATAGAGATTATGTCATTTTTCTTTTCGGCTCACAGCCGGGAATGACACAATGACCAGCTTTTTTTAAGAACTATGTCATAAAAATGGGAAAGGCGACAATTGAACATATATTTAAAATGTGATTTAATGGAATAAAAGCAAAAATAAGGAAATATATATAGAGGGATAGATCTGAAAAATGACAGGTTTATATTGATTTTAGGGGGTACCTGTCATTTTTGCGATCAATACTTTTAAGGAGATGACACAAAAGGGGCGTATACGGTGCTATTGTGTCATTTTTGACTTTTAAACTAAACTCCGGCTCAGCCTCTTTTTCTGCGCGGAATCCGGCATACCCTGCTGTCGCCCGACATATATTCTACCATGAAACTTTTAAACGAATTCACATATGATTTTGATATTGCAGGGGCGAGGATTACTGCTTCGGATAAGGCAGCCGTCATCGAAAATGTGAAACAGGTCACTCTGATCAGTGATACTTCGGTGACTGTGGACACCGGCCGCTTTTTCGTGACAGTAACAGGCAGCGGTTTTGTAATCGGTGAAATCTGGGAAGGACGAATGGAACTTGAAGGGGAAATCAGAGGTATCGAATTTTATCGGAGAGCGGGTAAGTATAAAACTTGAGGGATTTAAGCCGGAGAAGCTTCTTTCGCAGGCGGCGGCAAAAGGTGTTCGGATTCGGAATGTAGTTTACAAAGATGAAACCGAGATCCATCTGACTGTCAGCAGGGAGGGGGTTGATACGCTGAAAAAGCTTGCGGGAAGTACCCATCGTCTTACAGTGATTGAAAGGCGCGGTGCAAGAGTCCGTGCATACAGAATGAAAAAAAGCAAAATGACCATAGCGGGCATATGTCTTTTTTTGCTTTTTTTCTCGGCGCAGTCTTTGTTTGTAAGAGAAATCAAAGTAATCGGATGCAAAAGTATTACGGAAAGCAGTATCAGAGAGGCAATTGCAGAAGAAGGGCTTTACGAGGGGGCGCGCAGAAATTTTGACTGTGATGCGATTGAGCGGATGCTTTTTGAAACCTTTGATGAAATTGTCTGGGCGAGAGTTGCCTATGACGGAGGTTATGCAGAGGTGCAGATTTCGGAAAGCAGGCAGGCGCCCGTATCGGAAGAAAACAGGGATGTACCTTGTAATATTGTGGCAGAGAAGGACTGTTACATCGAAAGAATTTATACTTACCGCGGCAGAGCGAAAGCGGCAGCGAATGATTTTGTGCGGAAAGGGGATATACTAATTACAGGAAAAATTCCTGTGGAGCATCCCAGCTATCCTGTTAAAGAAGGAAAAAAACTGTATCATTACGCCCATGCCGAAGGAAAAATTGTTGCCCGCGTGCCGTATTATTTTTCCTTTTATATGCCGCCTGTATCTTCCGGCGAAGGAACGGATGATATTTCAAAGAATACGGAAACGGAAGCCCCTTTGGAAAAAGGGAAAGCGAGGGAAAGAAAAGCGGAGGCTATGCTGCGCCGATGGATCAAAGAAAATATACCCAAGCAGGCGGAAATTTTAAAGAAAGACTTTCATTTTGACGAGAAAAAAAATATAATAAGGGTATATGGAACAATAGAAACCCGGCAGCAGGTCGGGACAGAAAAGGAGATTGTAATTGACAAGCACAAGCGAAGAACTGAAAAAGATACAGATTGAAGATGATGTGGACCGGATTGAGCTTTTCGGCAATATGGATGCCAACCTGAATCTGATTAAGGAGCATACCGGTACGGAGATTTTTCAGAGAGACAACTGCCTTCTGCTTCGCGGAGGACAGGAGGAACTGGCCGAAGGCATTCTGAAGGAGCTGATGGTGCTGCTTGAAAGCGGAGAACATCTGGATCTGCAGAAGGTGAACTATATTATCAGTATCAAGAAGCAGGGACTTTCTTACAGAGATGAGAATGTAAGTAAAGATATTATCTGTTTTACAAGCAGAGGAAAGCCGCTGAAACCCAAGACAATCGGACAGAAGAAATATGTGGACAGCATCCGTAAAAAAGATGTGGTGTTCGGTATTGGTCCTGCGGGAACCGGAAAAACCTATATTGCTGTGGCGATGGCAGTCAGCGCCTTTAAGAATAAGGAGGTGCAGAAGATTATTCTGGCAAGACCGGCAGTGGAGGCAGGAGAACGCCTGGGTTTTCTGCCGGGAGATTTACAGGAAAAGGTGGACCCGTATTTGCGTCCGTTATATGACGCGCTTTATGATGTTTTAGGCAGAGAAAATGCTCTGCGCCTGAAAGAAAAAGAGGTTATCGAAGTGGTTCCGCTGGCATATATGAGGGGCAGAACACTTGATAATTCCTTCATTATACTGGACGAAGCGCAGAACACCACCAGAGAGCAGATGAAGATGTTTCTTACCCGTATGGGTTTCGGCTCCAAAGTGGTGGTAACGGGCGATGTGACGCAGATTGACCTGCCTAGAGGCAGAAAGAGCGGTCTTGTTGAAGCCGAAAAGATCCTGAAACATGTCAGGGATATTGATTTCTGCTATCTGAAAGATGTGGATGTGGTTCGTCACGAGCTGGTGAAGAAGATCATCAATGCTTACGACAGTTTTTATAAACAGCATCCGGAGGAAATTCAGGAGTGAATTCAGAGGTGAATCCTGCAGAATATAGAAGAAGGAAATTCAAAGAACGGAAGTGCAGGCTCAAAAGAAAAAAGAATCTCTTGAAGAGCAAATTAGGGTAATATAAAGAGTATGGAAGAAAAGAGCAGGATATGAATATATATTTTGAAGAAGAACAGCAGGTGGAAAGAGAAATTCTGGATACTATGGAAAAGGCAGCAGAATATTGTCTGGAACTGGAAGGTGTTGATACGGACAGAAGTGAAGTCAGCGTTACTTTCGTATCTGCGGAAGAAATCAGAACACTTAATCGGGATTTCAGGGATACCGACCGGGTGACAGATGTACTTTCCTTCCCGCAATTTGAGGATTTGAACGATGTGCCGGATTTCGGCGAAATCTGTCTGGGCGATGTGGTAATCTGCAGCGACAGAGTGCGGGAGCAGGCGCAGGAACTGGGACACAGCATCGAGAGGGAAACCATTTATCTGTTTACCCACAGCATACTTCATCTTTTGGGCTACGATCATATGGAGGAGTCTGAAAAACGGCAGATGCGAAAGAGAGAAGAAGAAGTGATGCAGCATCTTGGAATCGGAAGAGAAGAATAAAAGCCGTATACCCTGCCATCCGGTAAGTCTGTCGGGACAGATGCCGGACGGAAAGGCAGCGAAGAGAAAGATATGAGGAGAGTATCATGGATTACAGAGAATTATATCAAAAAGCGGCAGCGGTTTTGCCTAATGCCTTTGTACCCTTTTCAAATTATCGGGTGGGCGCGGCCCTGCTGACGAAAAGCGGAGAAGTCTTTACCGGCGTCAATGTGGAGAATTCCTCTTACGGAGGCGCTATCTGCGCGGAACGGACAGCATGCGTTAAAGCTGTTTCCGAAGGTTTTCACGAATTTGAGGCTATTGCTGTAGCGGGAGAATCGGGAGAAGCCGCTCCGTGCGGAATCTGCCGCCAGTTTCTCTATGAATTTGCGCCGGACCTTACCGTGATTTTCGGCGAGGATGAGGAGCATCTGAAAATCTATAAATTAAGAGAATTATTACCGGAAGGATTTAGATTATGATGAAATCAGGTTTTATCGGCATTATCGGCCGTCCCAATGTGGGAAAATCGACACTGCTTAACAGTATACTGGGCGAAAAAATCGCAATTACTACGGACAAGCCCCAGACCACAAGAAACAGTATCAGAGGGATTTACACCAGATTCGATGATCCCGAAAAGGCGAAGTCTTTGGGAAGCTTCGGCGCTGACGGCGTGCAGATGGTCTTTATTGACACACCGGGTATTCACAAGGCGAGAAACAAGCTGGGCGCAGCTATGACGGAAATGGCGGTCAACACATTCAAAGAAGTTGATGTGATTTTATTTCTGGTGGATGGCAGCATAAAGAAAGGCCCCGGGGATAGATACATTTTAGAGATGATCAGAGAATTATCCACGCCGAAAATTCTTATCATAAATAAAATCGACAAGATGAGTCCGGAGGAATACAGAGGGATTTTCGAGGAATACGATGAGACCGGAGTTTTTGACGGGATTTTCGGAACTTCCGCCTTGGAGGGAAAAAATGTGCCGCAGCTTCTTGCCAAGCTGGAGACATATTTGGAAGAAGGCCCTATGTTTTTCCCCGAGGATATGGTGACAGACCATCCGGAGCGTTTTATTGTCAGTGAAATCATTCGGGAAAAGGTACTTAATTATCTGGATGAGGAAGTGCCGCACGGTGTTGCCGTCGAAATCGAATCTTACAAAGAAGAACCGGGTATTACCAGAATCGGCGCAGTGATTTACTGTGAAAAGAAATCGCACAAAGGAATTATCATCGGAAAGCAGGGCAAGAAGCTGAAGGGCATCGGCAAAAGCGCCCGTATGGAAATCGAAGCGCTTTTGGGTACGAAAGTATATCTGGAAACCTGGGTAAAAGTAAAAGAAAACTGGAGAGACAGTGATTTTGCGCTGTCTAATTTCGGATACAGGGAATAAAGTATGTATATCAATACGGAAGGAATCATCTTCAGGCAGGTAAAAGCGACCGGCGGAAGACGGATGATTCTTTTGTTCACAAAGAAATACGGAAAAATCAGTGCGGGAACGGGATTTTCGGAAAAGAGCAGAAGCAAGGCGGCGCTGGCGCTTCGGCCTTTTACCTACGGAAACTACGAGCTTTACAAAGGGCGCGATTATTACAATCTGAACAGCGGCGAAGTGGTGCGCAGCTTTTTTGGAATCGGTGAAAATGTGGACAAGTATATGGAAAGCTCTTTTGTGCTGGAGCTGACCGAAAAGCTGGTATTTGAAGAAGTGCCTCAGCCGAAGCTTTTTAATCTTCTGGTGTCCTTTCTTGCTGCCATGGAGAAGAGAGAGCAGAAGCATAAAACTCTGGTACTGGCTTACGAGGTTAAAGCTCTGCATATTCTGGGAAGCTTTCCTGTTTTGGACAGGTGCGTCTGCTGCGGAAGAGAAAAGACAGATTATTTCAGCGTGAAAGATGGCGGAGCAGTCTGCGGAAAATGCAGAAATCCGGGAAAGGACGCATTGATTTATGTGCCGAAATTTGATATAGTTAGTGTATTAAAGTTTTTTTTGAAAACACCTGTAGAAAGCTTTGAAAAAATCGCTTTGGGCGATGATGCGGCAGAGGAACTGCAGTGTATTCTGAGAAAATATATGTCATACCATTTAGACTTGGGAACTCTGAAAAGTGAACATATTTTCCAAGGAGAATTTTAGGAGGTAGAATGATGGAAATCACTTTAGAAAAGATTGAACTGGTCAAGGACAGAACCGGTGTGACTTACCGGGAAGCGAAAGAAGCTCTGGAGCAGTCTGAAGGTAATGTCGTGGATGCGATTATCGCGATTGAGGAGACCATTGACCGTAAGCCGGGAAGAAAGCTGGGGGACCAGAAAGAAGCTCTGATTGCGGGTATGAAAGAAATCGTAAAAAAAGGCAATATCTCCAAAATTCTGGTTACCAGAGACGGTGATACCCTCGTAAATATTCCGCTGACTGTAGGTGTTTTGGGAACCGTGGTTGCGCCATGGGGTATGATTGCCGGTATTGTGGCAGCCTTTGGTTTTAAATGTAAAATTGAATTTGTCAAAGAAGACGGCTCTGTCATCGACCTGACAGAAAAAGCAGGCGATTTCTATGAAGATGCAAAGGAAAAGGGCAGCGACCTTTACGAAGACATTCGCGAAAAAGCGCCGGGCGTTTATGAGGATATCAAAGAGAAGGGCAGCGAGGCTTTCGGAAAAGCAAAAGAGTTTGCGATGGAGGCCAAAGAAAAGCTGAGAAAAGATAAAGGCGGCGACTACGATATCGACTGCTGTATCGATATCTGCGATAAAGACTGCGAAACCTGCGAGGAGCCTTGCGAGGAGCGGTGCGACGACTGCAGATACGATGAACTGCACGGAGAACAGGGCAGCGCCGAGAAGAAAGAGGCTCCCGTATCCGACTGTGATGATGACGAAGAAGATTTTGAGCTGAAAGAGGAAGAATAAGGCGGAAGGCTGAAACGAAAGAAACTGAAATTATAATTTTGAAAGGGCAGGAAATTTATCAATGAGCAGAGAAGTTACAATGGAAAAAATTGTTGCACTGGCAAAGAACAGAGGATTTGTATATCCGGGTTCCGAAATTTACGGAGGTCTTGCAAATACATGGGATTACGGTCCTCTCGGTGTTGAATTCAAAAATAATGTAAAAAAGGCATGGTGGAAAAAGTTCGTACAGGAATCCAAATTCAATGTGGGTCTTGACGCGGCTATTCTGATGAACCCGAGAACATGGGAAGCCTCCGGTCATGTGGGCGGATTTGCGGACCCGCTGATTGACTGTAAAGAATGCAAAGCCAGATTCAGAGCGGATAAGCTGATTGAAGATTATATGCAGCAGCAGGGTATGGAGGTTGTTCCTGTGGACGGCTGGAGCAATGAAAAATTAGAAGGCTATATTGCCGAAAAGGGTATCGTCTGCCCGGAATGCGGAAAGAGCAATTTTACGGGAATCAGACAGTTCAACCTGATGTTCAAGACTTTCCAGGGCGTTACGGAAGATTCCAAGTCCGAGCTTTATTTAAGACCGGAAACCGCTCAGGGTATTTTCGTCAATTTCAAAAATGTGCAGAGAACGGCAAGAAAGAAAATTCCGTTCGGTATTGCTCAGATTGGTAAATCTTTCCGTAACGAGATTACGCCGGGCAATTTCACATTCAGAACCAGAGAGTTCGAGCAGATGGAACTGGAATTCTTCTGCAAGCCGGGCACTGATCTGGAATGGTTCGATTACTGGAAGCAGTACTGCATCGATTTCCTGAAATCTTTGAATATGAATATGGAAAATATCAGAACCCGCGATCATGAGAAGGAAGAACTGTCTCACTACAGCAATGCGACGACAGACCTTGAATACCTGTTCCCGTTCGGCTGGGGCGAACTGTGGGGAATTGCTGACAGAACCGATTTCGACCTGAAGCAGCACAGTGAATTCTCCGGTCAGGAAATGAACTATGTTGATTCCGAAACCGGTGAAAAATACATTCCGTACTGTATCGAACCGTCTCTGGGTGCAGACAGAGTTGCACTGGCATTCCTGGTGGATGCTTACAGCGAAGAGACTGTGACCGATGCAAAGGGCAAAGAAGATACCAGAGTAGTTATGAAATTCCATCCGGCTCTGGCTCCGTTTAAGGCTGCGGTACTGCCTCTTGCAAAGAAACTGGCGCCGGTTGCGGAACCGATTTTCGAAGAACTGGCTAAGTACTTCCCGGTTGATTACGATGCGGCAGGTTCTATCGGAAAGAGATACAGAAGAGAAGACGAAATCGGCACACCATTCTGCATCTGCGTGGATTTTGACACCGAAACCGACGGCTGCGTAACGATTCGTGACAGAGATACTATGGAGCAGGTAAGACTTCCGATTAACGAAGTGAAAAATTATATAGAAGAAAAACTTATTTTTTAAAGTCTTTTTTGATAATTCTTTCAAATATTCAAAAGAGATTGACGGCGTGTTTTTTTCGTGTTAAAGTCAGAACATAAAAATATCGGCTTCTTTTAGGAAACGCAAAAGACGCGTAAGGAGGGCAACATATATGAGCAAATTTGTTTATTCGTTTAACGAAGGTTCAAAAGACATGAGAAGTCTTCTGGGAGGCAAGGGCGCAAATCTGGCGGAGATGACCAAAATCGGCCTGCCGGTACCCTTTGGCTTTACTGTAACCACAGAAGCATGTACCAGATACTACGAAGAGGGAAAAACCATCGGAAGCGATATCGTAGAAGAGATTCACGCAAAGATGGAAGAACTTGAAAATGTAACAGGTAAGAAATTCGGAGACAGAAATAATCCGCTGCTGGTTTCTGTTCGTTCCGGTTCCGTATTTTCCATGCCGGGTATGATGGACACCATTTTGAATCTGGGGTTAAACGATGAAACAGTTGAGAGCCTGGCGGAACTGACTGAAAATCCTCGTTTTGCTTATGACAGCTACAGAAGATTTATTCAGATGTTCGGCGATGTTGTAATGGAAATTTCCAAATCCAAATTCGATAAAATTTTCGATGGACAGAAAGAAAAATCCGGCGCGGAATTCGATGTGGATCTGACTACAGACGATCTGAAAGAAGTCATTTGCGGATATAAAGCTCTGGTAAAAGAAGAGATGGGAAGAGAATTCCCGCAGGAGCCGGAGCAGCAGCTGATGGAGGCAATTCAGGCGGTTTTCCGTTCATGGAACAATGACCGCGCGATTCTCTACAGAAAGCTGAATAACATTTCGGACAAACTGGGCACTGCTGTCAATGTACAGTCCATGGTATTCGGAAATATGGGCGATACATCAGGTACAGGCGTTGCATTCACAAGAAATCCGGCAAACGGTGAAAACCGGCTGTACGGCGAATTTCTGGTAAATGCGCAGGGCGAAGATGTGGTTGCGGGGATCAGAACACCGAAGCCGATTAAAGAAATGGCGGAAAGTTTCCCGGAAGTTTACAAGGATTTTGAACGCATTGCAGAGGTGCTTGAAAAACATTATAAAGATATGCAGGATATGGAGTTTACTGTTGAAAGAAACAAACTCTATATGCTGCAGACCAGAGCTGCAAAGAGAACTGCGGTTTCAGCTGTAAAGGTTGCGGTTGATATGGTGGAGGAAGGCCTGATTTCAAAGGAAACTGCCGTTCTTCGAATCGATCCCGCACAGATTGATCAGCTGCTCCATCCGAACTTTGATGCGGAAGCGGAACAGAATGCCGACGAGCTGGCAAAGGGTCTTCCGGCATCTCCGGGCGCCGCAACAGGCAGAATTTATTTCAACGCAGCCGATGCGGTTGCTGCTTCCGCAAACGGTGAAAAGACAATTTTAGTAAGACAGGAGACTTCTCCTGAAGACCTGGCAGGTATGGTTGCCGCAGAAGGTATTCTGACTGCAAGAGGCGGTATGACTTCTCACGCTGCGGTTGTGGCAAGAGGTATGGGTAAATGCTGCGTTGCGGGCTGTTCCTCCATTGTTGTGGACGAAGCCGGAAAGACTCTGAAGGCAGGAGAGCGAGTTTTCACGGAAGGCGGCTATATTTCCTTAAACGGAACGACAGGCGCAGTTTACTGCGGTCAGATAGAAACCGTTGCGCCGGAATTTTCCGGTGAATTCGGAACTGTTATGTCCTGGGCCGACGAACTCAGAACACTGAAAATCAGAACCAATGCCGATAATCCGAGAGATGCTGCGCAGGCTGTGGAATTCGGCGCAGAAGGAATCGGACTTTGCAGAACGGAGCATATGTTCTTTGAAGAAGAAAGAATTCCGGCAATTCGTCAGATGATTATGGCTGAAACGGAAGAAGAGAGACGGACAGCACTTGCGAAACTGCTGCCTTATCAGAAATCCGACTTTAAGGCTATGTACGAAGTGATGGAAGATAAACCGGTTACCATCAGACTGCTTGATCCGCCGCTTCACGAGTTCCTGCCTCATACCGAAGCAGACACGAAGGAGGTTTCCGCTCTCTCCGGTCTTTCTGTGGAAAGACTGAACGAAATTGCTGCGGAGCTTCATGAGTTTAACCCGATGCTGGGACACAGAGGCTGTCGTCTGGCGGTTACTTATCCTGAAATTGCGGAAATGCAGACTACGGCAATTATGGAAGCGGCCATCGAAACAGCACAGGAAAAAGATGTGGACATCGTGCCGGAGATTATGATTCCGTTAATCGGCATCGAAAAGGAAATGGAATATGTGAAACAGGTTGTCGTTGAAACAGCAGAAAAATGCAAAGAAAAATACGGCAGCGATATTTCTTATATGATCGGCACCATGATTGAAGTTCCGAGGGCAACAATCGTTGCAGATAAGATTGCCAAAGAAGCGGAGTTTTTCTCTTTCGGAACCAACGACCTGACACAGATGACCTTCGGTTTTTCCCGTGACGACACAGGAAAGCTGATTAAGGAGTATGTGGAAAAGGGCATTTTAGAAGACGATCCGTTCCAGACCATCGATCAGGAGGGTGTGGGAAGACTGATGGAAAATGCCGTGAAATTAGGCAGACAGGCAAGACCGAACATCAAGCTGGGTATCTGCGGAGAACACGGCGGTGATCCGAGAAGTATCGATTTCTGTCACAGAATCGGACTGACTTATGTTTCCTGCTCGCCGTTCCGCGTTCCGATTGCAAGAATCGCAGCGGCGCAGGCAGCAATTCGGGATTGATACGCCCATCGCTGAAAGAAACGGCTGCCGCAGCCGAAAGAAACAGATAACTGATAAAGCCTAAAGCCTCCTGAGGAGATTTCCGCGGGAGGCTCTTTTCTTCGCAGGGACAGACCGCAGAACATAGAACACAAGGCTGCGGTACAGGCTATATCCTGCAGGATCGCAGGATATGCGGTATTTTAAGTGTATGCGGAGCGAATTCCTTTGGCGGCAGGAAACTGCGGGAGGCAGGAAGAAGTGAATATGAATGAGACGCCGGATGCTGTAAAGTTATGCGCTGATTTCGGACAGTTATGAACAGGGTATTTACAAACAGAGTGAAAAAGTATATAATTAAGAAAATTTAGGAGTAATTGAGATTCAAATGATAAGCTTTTGGGGAACACATACCGGTAATTTATTGATGACTGCACTGATTGCTATGGTGCCTGTACTGGAGCTTCGCGGAGCAATTCCTGCCGGCGTTGCGGCGGGGCTTTCTGTAAAAGAGGCTTTAGGTGTGGCAATTATCGGAAATATGCTGCCGGTACCGATTATAATTCTTTTTGTAAGAAAAGTTTTTGACTGGATGCGCGTAAAGAGTCAGGGACTGGACAGGCTTGTATGCCGCTTCGAAGCAAAGGCTGCAAAACAGTCTGCCGTGATTGATAAATACGAATGGCTGGGACTTGTGATTCTGGTAGCGGTACCACTTCCGGGAACGGGAGCATGGACCGGCGCGCTGGTTGCCGCAATGCTGAATATGCGTCTGAAACGGGCGCTGCCGGCAGTTTTTATCGGCGTGATTATCGCCGGGATTATCGTTTCTTATATCACATACGGTGCAAGTATGCTGATTTAGAATAATTATATGTTTTTGTGCCTGCGGTGCAGACAGGCTCTGCGGCCGCGGGAGTCAAAGAGGGGAGGTTAGCGCTATGGAACTTTGGGGTTATGAGATCAGCATGCCGATGTTCTGGCTGGCTGCCATTGTTATCTTTGTGATTATCGAAGGGTTGACGATGGGATTGACAACCATTTGGTTTGCTGCCGGAGCTGCCGCATCTCTTGCCGTATCTCTTTTCTCTCTGGGTGTAGTTTGGCAGGTTGTGGTTTTCTTTATCGTAAGCGGACTTCTGCTTGCTTTTACAAGAAAACTCTTTGTAAAAAAACTGCAGACAGGAACAGAGAAAACCAATGTGGACGCATTGATCGGCAGAGAAGCTGTGGTTGTTAAGGCGATTAAACCATTTGAACCGGGACTCATTAAGCTTTCCGGTCAGGAATGGACAGCGGTATGCAGAGATGACGATGCGCTGCTTGAAGAAGGCGCAGAGGTAAAAGTAATTGGGATTGAGGGAGTAAAGGCGATTGTCAGCCCTCTGAAACAGCAGGAGGAGAAAGATGGATAATATTATCAGCTATATTATTATTGCAATTGTGATTCTGATTATAATCGGTCTGATTGTGACCAATATCAGAATCGTACCGCAGGCAAGAGCCTATGTGATTGAAAGACTGGGCGCATACAAAGGAACCTGGCAGGTGGGTCTGCATTTTAAGATTCCTCTCATTGATAAAATTTCAAGAAAAGTCTCTTTGAAAGAGAAAGTTATTGATTTTCCGCCGCAGCCGGTTATTACGAAGGATAATGTAACTATGGAAATCGATACGGTTGTGTATTTTCAGATTACAGATCCGAAGCTTTACACCTACGGTGTGGAAAGTCCGATGGACGCAATCGAGAACCTGACGGCAACGACTCTTCGTAATATCATAGGCGAGCTGGAACTGGACGGAACTTTAACCAGCCGTGAGCATATCAACAGCAAGATCAGAATGGTGCTGGACGAGGCGACAGATCCATGGGGCATTAAGATCAACCGTGTGGAAGTGAAGAACATTACTCCGCCGAGAGATATTCAGATGGCTATGGAAAAACAGATGCGTGCGGAGCGTGAAAGAAGAGAAGCGATTCTCCGCGCCGAAGGTGAAAAGAAATCCGCAGTGCTCATTGCGGAGGGTAATAAAGAAGCTGTGGTGCTTGAGGCTCAGGCTAAAAAAGAGTCCAGAATCCTGGAAGCCGAAGCCATTAAGGAAGCTGCAATCCGTGAGGCAGAAGGTCAGGCTGAAGCCATCAGAATGGTAAAACAGGCTACTGCGGACGGTATTCGTATGCTGGTAGAATCTCAGCCGAATAAAGAAGTTATCGCGCTGCAGAGTCTTACCTCCTTCGAAAAGGCAGCAGACGGAAAAGCAACAAAGATTATTATTCCGTCAGAGATTTCAAGCCTTGCAGGACTTGCAACCTCCTTTGGAGAACTTCTGAAGGATGATAAACCGGAAGCATAACATGGAAATTTTAGGGAGCTGCCGTATGGCAGCTCTTTGTGCTGATTAGGGGGAGGTAAGCAAATTTTACTGTTATCTTTACAGGATGATAATAATTACGATGACTTTGAAAGCTATGAGGATGCCGAGACCTATTTCGAGGATGCCTGGAACGATTATTAAATGCCTGCCGGCAGCATTTATTTTCCGATAATAATTCATATAATAATTCATATTTTCACACCCTTCTCATATATTTACTAAGAAATGAGAGGGGTGTTTTTGTGAGAAAGAATTTCAAAAAGATTGTGTGTTTTGCCTGCATTTTGTCCCTTTGCGGAATTATGGGGGTAAAATATTTTTATAACCCGCAGGAACCGGTAGTGATAGAAACCGTATCGGACAGTATGGCGGCAAGCGGAGAACTGGCTGCAAAGGAGTCTGCTGCTGCCAATCTCAACCTCAATGTGAAGTCTGCTGTTCTGATTGATGCGGAGACAGGCAAGGTACTGTATCAGCAGGATTCTCACAAGGAGCTTGCGCCGGCTTCCGTCACAAAAGTGATGACGATGCTGCTTGTACTGGAAGCAGTGGAAGACGGAAAAGTGAAACTGAGTGACAAGGTAACAATTTCAGAGAGGGCGGCTTCTATGGGCGGCAGTCAGATGTATATGGAGGCGGGAGAAGTGCATACCTTGGAAGAACTTCTTGCGGGAATCGCCATCGTCAGCGCCAATGATGCCTGCGTAGCCGTCTCAGAATATATCGCGGGAAGCGAAGAAGTTTTCGTGGAAAAAATGAACGCCCGGGCGAGAGAACTTGGGATGCGGGATACCCATTTTGTAAATACCAACGGGCTGCCGGTCACAGATCACTACACCAGTGCATATGATATTGCAGTGGCATCCAGATTGCTGCTTTCTCATAAGGAAACACAAAAATGGTTCAATACCTGGCAGACAACTGTGAAAGTGGGGCTGCCGGGCAAAGAAAAAGAATTCGGTCTTACCAATACAAACAAACTGATAAAACAGTATCCGGGAGCAAACGGCATTAAAACAGGCTTTACCCAGGAGGCCGGATTCTGCCTGTCCGCATCGGCAGTCAGAGAGGATACGACTCTGATTGCCGTCGTACTGGGCGCAGAAACCTCTAAAATTCGTTTTGAAGAGGTCAGTCGTCTTCTTAACTACGGATTTGCAAATTATACTTCAGTGAGCTTGGCACAGGAGGGACAGTCGATGAAGAAGGTCCATCTTGACAAAGGCGATCCGGCATTCTTCTGTGCGGTGACGAAAGAAAAAATATCTGCTTTTGTGAAAAAAGGTAAAGAAAAACAGGTTTCCTGTAAAGTGAGAATTGACAAAAATCCGGAGCTGCCGCTTAAAAAAGGAGATAAAGTGGGGACTGTCACAGTTTGCATCGACAAGGAAGAATCCGAAAGCTATGATCTTGTCTGTGACCGGAATGTGAAAAAAGTTTCTTTTCTGACATACTATATGAGAAAACTAAGCCGCCTGTTCGGTAAATAATCTGCCGGACAGCTGCTGTAACAGGGAGAACGGCTATGGAACATGAATATATCCTGTCTTTTTCATCGTTTTATAAAGCGGCATATGCAAAAGATGTACTGGAAGAACACGGGCTTCATTCCATTTTACAAAAGCTGCCTTTGCAGCTGGTTTATTCCTGCAGTACCGGGCTTTATCTGAGCGTAGGCTCCATAGAGCAGGTGTGCCGTATTTTAGATGAAAAACAGATTACCGCAAGAGGCGTTTACGAGATTGTCCGTATCGGGAACGCAAAGACCTACAGACGCGTCTAGAATTTATAAGAAAACCGGCTTTTCGATTCTGTCGAAAGGTCGGCTTTCTTTCATTTCAGGGGATAGGAAATCAGCGGTATTTTGCAGCTTTCGGGATTTCCGCCGATAGAAAATTATGCTCTTGACGACATTTACTCAGTTTGGGATAATGGATAAGGAATTATGAAAAGAATTTTTAAGGAGCAGGAGGGTCATAATGTTTCGGAAAGAAAAAGAACAGAAAATATTGCAGGCAAGACAGCTTCTGACGCTGACTCTGAGCTTGTTTATGTGCGCTGCGGTGTTTCTTACGGGATGCAGCGAATCTGCGGGTTATAAACTGCCTGACGGTGAGGAGGCGCAGAGCTTTTCTCTGGAGGAGGTGCCTGCCTTTGAGGACAGTCCTTTTGTAGTGCTTAACGAAAACCGGCCGGAGTTTACGGAGGAGCAGAAAATTACGGATTCCTTTGAACGCTATGATGCGCTGGATTCTCTCGGACGGTGCGGACAGGCATTTGCCAATGTGGGTTGTGATATTATGCCGACAGAAAAGCGGGGCAGTATCGGTATGGTGAAACCAAGCGGATGGCATTTGAAAAAGTATGATATTGTCAGCGGAAAATATTTGTACAACCGCTGTCATCTGGTCGGTTATCAGCTGACTGCGGAAAATGCAAACAGAAAGAATTTGATTACAGGGACCAGATATCTTAATGTAGAAGGAATGCTGCCCTTTGAGAATATGGTAGCCGATTATGTGAAAGAAACCGGAAATCATGTGCTGTATCGTGTAACACCGATTTACGAGGGAAATGAACTGGTAGCGCGCGGTGTGCAGATGGAGGGCTGGTCAGTGGAAGACGAGGGCGAAGGAATCTGCTTCAATGTCTATTGTTATAACAATCAGCCCGGTATTGAAATCAACTATGCGACGGGCGAAAGTCGTCTTTCCGATAAAGAAAGCACAGATGATGAAAAAGGAAATCAGACGGATAAGGACTGTGAGCAGGGAGAAATCAGAGGAAACCGCCGTTCTAAGATTTATCACTGCCCGGGACAGAATGCTTATGCCGATATGGAGGATTCCAAAAACCTGATTATCTTTGAAAGCGAAGAAGAAGCCAGAGACGCAGGATACAGGAAAGCGAAGAGGTAGAGCGTAAAAACCGGAGAGGGATTAAAAATTTGGATTTGAAAAATAAAGCCGCAGCTTTCTGAAAGTCCTTGAATTTACATAAAGTCTCCCGTAAAATATATAAGGCACTATTACGAGAAGGAGCTTTTACATAAGATGAAAACTTATTTTTTTATAAATCCTGCTGCAGGGCAGGGGAAGGGAACGGAACGGCTGGCAGAGGAGATTCGGAAAGCGGCATCGGATTTACAGACGGAGTGTGAGATTTATTTTACCGAAGGTGTGTACGACGGACAGAAACGGGCAAGGAGTATCGCAGAGGAACTGAACGGAGAAGCCGCCAGGTTTTATGCCTGCGGCGGTGACGGAACGCTGAACGAAATTATCAACGGAGCTTACGGGTTTGAAAATATTGAGACGGGCTGTATTCCCATCGGAACAGGAAACGATACGGTAAGATGTTTTTCGGAAGCGGGGGACTTTCGCAGTGTCAGAGCTCAGCTTTCGGGGAAAAGTGTGCCGGTGGACCTGATTCGTTATACAGGGATGATAGAAGGCAGAAAACAGACTCGCTACTGCATTAATATGTTTAATGTGGGATTTGACTGCAATGTGGTGGAACTTGCGGGACGGCTGAAGAAAAAGCCCTTGATTTCAGGTTCCTTTGCGTATCTTCTGGCAATTTTGGGGATGTTCATAAAAAAAGAGGGCATTCGGCTGAAACTTACAGAGGATGAAGAGGTACTGGCAGACGGAGAGGTGCTTTTGTGCGCTGTGGCAGGCGGAAATTACTGCGGCGGCGGTCTTAAGACATCTCCCCAGTCGGATCTGACAGACGGTTTTTTCGATGTGAATATTATTAAAAATATTAAACGCCGCCAATTTTTAAGACTGTTTCCCATTTATGTGAAGGGAAAGCATCTTGGTATGGCGGGGCTTGATCATATTATCACGATGAAGAAATGTACTCATCTGAAGCTTACCCCTGCCTCAGAGAGCTTTTATCTGTGCGCCGACGGAGAAATTCGTACTGCCGGAGAAGTTGAGTTTGAGATTGTGCCGGCGGCTGTCCGGTTTATTCTGCCGCAGCGGTAACTTTTATACAGGAATCTGCAGATGTGTGATAAATTCTTCTTCACGGTTGGTGTCATGGTTGTCGATGATGTAAAATTCCATCGGATTTCCGGACGGGGTCAGCTTGCGCCGGGAAAGTTCCGTAAACAGGGTTTTCCATCCGGCTTCCATCTTTGAGTAACTGCCGCGGACGGTATATCCCAGGTAATTTCCGGCAGGAATGACTGTGTCGTAATCTTCATTTTCACCGACCAGACTGAATACTGCGCTGAAATGTCCGTAGATGCCTTTACTGATCGGTTCCAGAGGGATAACCGCACCCATACTGCCGTTACCGATGATGTAGAGCTGATCCTGATTTTTTTTCTGCAGTTCTTTGAGAACAAAGTCCAGATCTTCGTCTCTGTAGACACTTTCGCTGAGCTTCAGAATTTTACGCTCCGGTATAAAACTGATTCGCGGACAGTCAAATGCGAAATCTTCCTGAAGATGTTTTTCCATTTCGCTAATGCGTGAGGAAAGATGTGCCCGCAGTTTCTGAAGTTCATCGATTTTTCCATCGATTGCCGAAATCTCCCGGCGGAACAGGGACAGGGTTTTCTCCACATTGAAATCCTGCAGATGTTCTTTGATTTCCTGCATGGAAAAGCCGATGGAGCGCAGCTCTCTTAAAATATTCAGTGTGCGTATATCGCTGATGCTGTACATACGGTAGCCGTTGGAATCGCGGCGCGGATGCAGGATTCCCAGTTCTTCGTAATAACGCAGGGAATCGGTACCGATACCGTAAAGTTTTGATATTTCTCCTATTTTGTAGTATTCTTTCATCTTTTTTCAAAAACTCCTTTACCTTAGTATTATACCAGGGTTTATAATAAAGACAAGAAGGAGCTGTTAAAATGAATCCAGAGGAAAAACTTATTGTAAAAAAGAAATTTTTAAGTTACGCTCTTCCGTCTGTAGCGGCTATGTGGGTGTATACGATTTATACTATGGTAGACGGTATGTTTGTGGCAAGGGGTGTCGGAACCACGGCGCTTGCGGCGGTGAATATTGCGATGCCTTTTATCAATACCGCCTTCGCCCTTGGAATACTTTTTGCGGTGGGGGCAAGTACCAAAGCTTCTATTTGCAGGGGGCAGGATAATCACGAACAGGCAAACCGGATTTTTACGACCAGCGCGGCAACTGTATTCTGCCTGGCGTGGATTGTGGTAGTGATTGCGCAGCTGAATCTGGAGCGTCTTGCGCTGATGCTGGGAGCAACCGATGAAACTTTGGAATATGTGAAGGACTATCTTCGCATTATCATTATGTTTGTACCCTGCTATATGACTTCCTATAATCTGGAGGTTTTAATTAAAGCGGACGGTTTTCCGAAGAAAGCTATTATGACAACCTCTGCGGGAGCCGTTACCAACATTGTGCTGGACTGGCTCTTTATTCTGGTATTTCACTGGGGAATCGAAGGCGCGGCAATTGCCACGGGTCTTTCGCAGCTGATGACCTTTTCCATTTTCCTTTCCCATTTCCTGTCGAAGAAATCTTATTTCAGTTTTGTGAGGATTAAGTGGCGTCTCAAAGAAGTGCTTGGATTTGCAAAGCTTGGGATTTCAGACAGTGTAACGGAATTTTCCGTCGGTGTGATTATTTTTATGTTCAACAATGTGCTGATTCGCGTATCGGGAAATGACGGCGTAGTAATTTATACGGTAATTGCTTATGTTTCCCAGCTGATTCTGATGACAATGATGGGAATCAATCAGGGAATGCAGCCTTTGGTAAGCTATTATTACGGCAGAAAAGAAACCCACGTACATAAATATATTCTGCGGGTTGCGCTGATTACGGCAGGCATTGCATCGGTACTGTCATTTGTTTTCGGCGTGGTTTATCCGAATCCTGTTGTGGCGGTATTTATTGACCCGTCTTTGAACACAGCCCTTTATGAAAGCGGCATCACAGCATTTAAGCTGTTCTCCTTTTCTTTCTTACCTCTGGGAACTGTGATTATTTTAGCGGGATATTTTACGGCGCTGGAAAGAAACAAACCTGCGATGGCTATTTCTGTCGGCAGGGGCATTGTATTTATTACAGTGTGTCTTCTCGTTATGGCGGCGCTGTTTGGTGAAACGGGAATCTGGCTGTCTATGACGGTTTCCGAGACTATGGCGCTGATTCTGGCAGTAGTACTTTATAAAATAAAACTTAAAAATACAAGTAGAATAAAATCCTGTGAAAAATGACAGCTCAGCCTGTCATTTTTCTGTTATGGAGGGACCTTTCGATGTTTAGGGCATAAGTTGCCTGTCACAAAACAAACCGGATAATGGAGCTCTTTATATCAAAAACGCACAGGTTTAAAGCAACTCTGTGCGTTTTTGCGTATGATAAAATATAAATTAGGGATTGGCAGTTTAGTTTCTGGCATCTGCGATGACTTTGATAATCTGAATTACCAAAGTCGGAGCAAAGGCAAGAGCGCAGATCCATCCAATCTGTGCGCCTGTCAGAGAAGCAATGCCGAATGCGCCTGCAAAGAATGGAACCAGCAGGATTGCAAACAGCAGGACAGCGCCGACAATAAATGCACCGATGGTGTATATGTTGGTAAACAGCCCCAGTTTGAAAATGGACTGTCTGCCTCTGGAGTTGAATCCGTGCCACAGTCTTGCAAAGCATAAGGTTGCAAATGCCATGGTAGAGGCTGCCGCAGCGCTTGTTTCAAGACCGATATAGAAGGCTGCCATAGTGGCGATACCGATGAGAAGACCCTGTCCGCCGATCTGCAGAAGTGTATCTTTTGTCAGAACGGATTCATTTCTCGGACGAGGTTTATCGTGAATCAGCGCCGGGTTGGACGGCTCCATACTGATGGCAAGGGCAGGAAGGCTGTCTGTAATCAGGTTGATGAACAGAAGCTGTACTGCGGTAAACGGTGTAGGCAGAGCCATCAGCGATGCGTAAAGCACAGCCAGAATGCCGGCAGTGTTGCCTGACAGCAGGAATTTGATTGCATTCTTAATGTTTGCGTAAATATTTCTTCCGTTGAGTACGGACTTGATAATGGTAGCAAAGTTATCGTCGGTGAGAATCATAGATGCGGAGTCCTTTGCAACTTCGGTGCCGGTGATTCCCATTGCAACGCCGACATCGGCGCTTTTCAGAGCAGGCGCGTCGTTGACGCCGTCGCCGGTCATAGCGACGATATGCCCCTGATCCTGCCATGCCTGAACGATTCTGATTTTGTTATCCGGGCTGACACGAGCATACACGCTGATGTGAGGCAGCTTTTCGATCAGCTCTTCATCACTCATAGCGTCAAGCTCTGTACCGGTTACAGCGATATCGTCTTCGCCCATGATACCGATTCTTCTTGCGATGGCAGAAGCGGTGATTTTATGGTCGCCGGTAATCATAATCGCTTTGATGCCGGCTTCCTTACAGTCGGCGACTGCCTGAGCGGATTCTTCTCTCGGCGGGTCCATTTCCGCCATAAGTCCCAGATATTCCAGTTTGTATTCATCGTCAAAGGTCAGGGTTCTTTCTTCGCCGATAACTTTGCGGGCAAAGGCCAGTACGCGAAGGCCCTGGTTGGAAAATTCGAAATTTGTTTTGCGGACTGCTTCTTTTTCTTCTTCGGAAAGTCCTTCTGTTCTGTCCAGAATTACATCCAAAGCGCCTTTTGTGTACATTACATACTCACCGTCGATATGGTGCAGGGTGCTCATCAGCTTTCTGTCGGAGTCGAAAGGAAGCTCGGAAAGACGAGGCAGGTCTTTTTTGACTGTGTCGTAATCGTCAAACTGAGTCATATAGTAATCTGCCAGAGCGGTTTCCGTCGGATCGCCGGCGGTCTGTCCGTCTACAATGGCTGTATCGTTACACAAAACAGAGGCCTGCAGCATAGCGGCTTTGTTTTCATCGGATACGGCAAGCTGCTCTACTGTCATTTTGTTTTGGGTCAGAGTGCCGGTTTTATCGGAACAGATGATGGATACGCAGCCAAGTCCTTCTACTGCGCTCAGCTGTTTGATAATGGCATTCTGATCTGCCATACGGGAGGTGCCGATGGCAAGGGAAATGGTAATAATGGAAGAAAGGGCTTCCGGAATTGCCGCAACGGCAAGAGCCACTGCAAACAGCAGGGAGTCGGTAAAAGGCATACCTCTGTAGACATTGAGGGCAAGAATACCTGCGCAGATTACCAGAATTCCTATGGAAAGGTTCTTACTGAACTGATCCATGGTGATCTGCAGAGGTGTTTTTCTTTCTGCAGTGTTATTCATCAGGTCGGCGATTTTACCCAGTTCTGTACCTGTGCCCACGCCGGTAACAACGGCAATACCTCTGCCGTAGGTTACAAGAGATCCGGAAAAGACCATATTGATCTGATCGCCCAAAGCGACAGTGCCGCCGCTGATGGCTTCGGAACGTTTATCGACGCCTTCCGATTCTCCGGTCAGAGAACTTTCGTTGACCTTCAGCGAATGACTTTCCATAATACGCGCATCGCCCGGCACTACATCACCGGCCTCCAGTCTGATGATATCCCCGCATACCAGTTCGGCGGCATTGATTTCCATAGGCTGACCGTTACGAATCACTTTCGCCGTCGGTGAGGAAAGATTTTTCAGACTTTCCAGGGATTTTTCGGCTTTTACATATTGTACTGTACCCAAAATCGCATTGAGTATCAGAACTGCAATGATAACCACGGTGCTTTCAATGTTTCCGGTGGACATGGAAATCAGTGCTGCGATAATCAGTATGATAACCAGTAAATCTTTGAACTGTTCTGCAAAAATCCTCAGAACGCTTTTCTTTTTCTTTTCGTAGAGTTTGTTTTCGCCGTAAGTTTCGCGGCTTTTGGCAACTGCTTCTTCGGTAAGTCCGGAAGGGCCGGTTGAAAACTCTTTCAGCACATCTCCAATCTCTTTGTTGTAATACATAAGTAACCTCCTAATGTGTTTCTAAACTCCAAGTATGCCCGATTTTCCCGGGATTTACCGCGACAAACAAAAAAGACTTTCAAAGTAGAAGATTCTACCTTAAAAGTCTTGCTATTTCAAGTAATTGCGAATTACCTCCGTAATTGTACTGACGCAGATTACTGCGGCATTGCCGCCAGCTACTCCCTTTTAATCGGACAGTGAGTATATTCTCTTGTGTCATAAAACTATATCACTTTTTTGCGGCTTTGGCAAGGGGATTTGACAATTTTTATTGTTTTTATTGTTTTCGCTGAATGTTTTTTCTGTTCGCCGGATGATTGTACAAGCCTTCTCAATATGAAGAACTGCGGTTGGAATTGTGTAAGATGGACAAAGGGGCGGAGACTGTGATAAAATATAGGACGGTAACGACAGGAAAGGAATGAGATGATGAAAGAGGATAATTTTTTACTGGGGCAGATTTCTGATAAAATTTCCCAGTGTGAAAATAAATATATTGTAACGGCTACCGGGTTTCTGGACGCTCATCAACAGTCGCTGGCGCGGCAGTACTGCCGAAAACATTTTGTGCCGGTGTATGAAGCGGCAGATGAACCGGGGATTTTCGAAAAGCCGTCAGAAAAAGAAAAGAATTTCGCCGAAGATTTTGCATCGGAGGACGGCGCATTTGACGGAATGAATTTTGGCACGGGGGAAAGCTTTGGATTTATGGATTTTCCGTCTGTCCGAACATTGTTTTACGGCGGCTATGAAGACGCGGAACGGGTGATTTTAATCAATTTACCGGATTATGCAAGGCTTGCGGACAATAACCCACTGACTGTGATTCGCGCCTGTAAAGCGGAGGGCGGCAGAGAGCTGACGCATCGGGATTATCTGGGTTCTCTGGTCGGATTGGGAATCAAGCGGGAGCTTCTCGGAGATATTCTTGTGCGGGAGGACGGCGCGGATATTATTGTTCTTTCGGATATCGCTGAGTTTATCCTGTCAAACTACTGTAAAGCCGGCAGAACTGCTTTGTCTCTGTCACAGCATCCTGTCAGCGAGCTGATTGTTCCAAAGATTAAGAGAACGCGGATTACCGATACAGTGGCTTCTCTACGTCTGGACAGCGTAACGGCTTCCGCCTTTGGACTTGCCAGAGGAAAAGCTGCGGAAGCTATCGGAGGCGGCATAGTCTTTGTCAACCATTTAGAAGTGACGAAACCTGACTTTCAGGTAAAGGAGGGGGACAAAATCACTCTGAGGGGCAAGGGAAAAGCCTGCCTTACAGAAATCGGCGGCCGGTCGAGAAAAGACAGAGTGTATATCACAATTGAACGATATTAGAGTTTTCCATATTTCTTTATTTTTCTGGTGAAGATTCCTCCGGTTCCTTTATTCTGCTTGAAAATTTTTACAATCCTCTACAAACTATAGTTTTTATAGAATGTAGGGGATTTTTTCATCAAAAAACCATATATATATGAAAATTTGCTCCCTAACATCATGATATGCAGTTAAATAGTGCTTTCGTTTGGCAGTTATTTGCGGTTCAGTCTCCAAAGTGCAGCCGCCAGATAATAGTCGTAGGTAGCAGGCATTTTTGTAAAATCGGTATTGGACAGCCGTTTGATCTTCTTGAGACGATAGGATACTGTATTTCTGTGCAGAAACAGGGTGTCTGCCGTCAGGTTCAGCTGTGCGTCACAATCAATCAGATAGACTGCCAGTGTTTCGAGCAGATTATCCCGGTCATCCTGCAGCAGCTGGATGATCGATTGGATATGCGCTTCCCTGGCGTTTCTTTTCTGTGCCAGTCCGCAGACTTCCTGTGTGAAAATTACGTCGTGCATGTCCCGGAATTTTCTGTGCAGAAAAATTTTATCCATGGCCGAGGCGCTGGCACAAAAATCCGCATATCCTCTGCGGAGTGCCTGGATATCCCTGCTTTCACCGTCAAGAAAGAAGGATACTGGACCGCTGCTCCGGTAGGCAAGTTTCTCAAGATCCTGTACCAGAAGGGATTCCACTCTGTTTGATAGAGAAAGAGAAGTCAGGATAACCAGACGTCTGTCAATGATGTCTGAAATATAGAATTTGTGATACTCCTCAAAAATCTCAGCTGTTTTTTCTGCAAGCTCGTAAAGGTCTGATTCACTGTTGAAGATAATCAGATTGGAGATATCGGAAAGTCGGATTCCTGTTGTATGCAGGTATTTTTCGGCTGTGACTCTGGAAGATTTCAGGATCAGGGAAAGAAGTGTTCGGGAGGACTGCATATCCAGGGAGTACCCCCAGAGGCTGGAGAAATAGTCGGTACAGGCACAAATATCGCGCATAACCGATTCGTTCAGCTGATTTGCAGTGCAGGAGGCATACAAGCTCAGCCAGGAGTTTCCTCCGTGTGAGAAGTCCATTTTATATACATAATAGGTACTGCCGTGGTAGCGGATTTCACGACAGGCATAGCCGGGCGGATCTTCTCGGAAGACGTTGAGAAAGTAATCTGCATCAAAAACACCGTAAGAATTTCGGTAGATAGACGGAAAATAGATGCCGGAATTATGAAACAGAAGCAGATTGCATTTGTATGAAGAAGATACAATTTTCAGCAAGTTATCCATGTCGCGCTTGCTTTCCGGAATTTGCTGCAGACGTGTTCTGGTAGATGCGACAAAATCCTCTGTCATCATCTGATCCTGTATGACTGCAGTCATGACATCGGTAATGATGTCGCTGTATTTGATCTGTTCATCCTCTATGACGATCAGTGGCATAGAGAGCGTATCTGCAGTTTGGATGACCTCGTTTGTCAGTTCAGTGATGACACTGCCGACATAGAACAGAACCAGAGCGGCTACGCCCATTTCCGCCAGATTCTTTATTGCCGCACACTGTGCAGCAGGATTATCTTTGACTGCGTACAGTGCAGAGACGGAAAGTTCATTGGGATTGAAAACCTTGATTTCCCGGTGTTCTTCCGGAATTTCAACGACAGAGACTGAAGATACAATTCGGTCCAGGCCGATTTTTCCGGCGACAACTTTCCCTGAGTGGAGGGAAGGCAGTTTCAAACAATCATAAACCGTAATACTCATTTGTGAATTCTCCTAATATACATGCGATATTTCACCTTATTATAACAGGTTTCAGTTTTTTCAGCAATAAATATTTGTGCATAGGCACAAATAGATTTGCGGCATTTTTTTGTTTATGCACAAATAAGAAAAGAGTTTATTGTGATATGATATAGAAAATTTCATAGAGAGGAAAAAATCTTATGAGCAGTACGAATGAAAAAAAGACAAAATCTGCAGAGGTGACCGCTCTGCAGGCGATCTCGAAGGAAGACAGAAAAGACTGGATTTCCTTAGGCTTTGTACAGGCTGGGATCTGTGTATGTGTGCCGGCGTTTCTGCTGGGTGCGCTGTTGGCAGAAGGTATGCCAATCTGGCCGGCAATTATTTCAGGTTCTTTAGGTTATCTGGTGGTTGTAATCGGCATGGTGGCAACCGGTATGATGGGATGTGATCTGGGACTGGCATCCTGCACCTGCTGTGAGGCCGGCTTTGGAAGAAGAGGCGCGCGGTTTATCGTAAGTACGATTTTTTCTGTCAACATGGTTGGCTGGTTCGGCATTCAGAACGGGGTGTGCGGCGAAGCCTTCACTAATGCTGTGAAAGCAATGACTGGCGTTGAAATTCCGGTTGTAATATCCAATACCATCTGGGGCATCATCATGCTGCTGACAGCGGTATACGGTGTTCATGCGCTGGAAAAGCTGGATAAAATATCCATCCCGCTTCTGATGATTATTATGTGTTACGGAACATTTCTGGCATTTAAAATCTACGGCACAGGAAGTCTTAATGATGAAGGCACAGTCCAGAGCATGAGTTTTATGTCTGGTGTGGCATTGTCTTTTAACTTTACGGCAGTCGGAACCATTACGGCCGCAGACTACACAAGATTTCAGCGCAGCAGAATGGATACTGTGAAATCTGTATTTTATGGTGTGTTCCCGATGGGGGTCGTTACACTGGTGATGGGCATTCTTCTGACCAAGATGTCCGGCCAGTATGATATCAGTATGGTGCTGATCGAAGTGGGCCTGCCGCTTCTGGGGATTGTAGCCCTGGTTATTTCCACTTGGACGACAAATTCTACCAATGCATATAGTGCGGGATTGAATATCGTTATGGCATTGAAGCTGAACGACAACAAACGAAGAGAGGCGACACTGATTTCCGGTATTGTGGGAATTATACTGTGTGATTTGGGAATTCTGGGACATATTGAAGGCGTGCTGAGTCTGCTGTCCTATGTGGTATGCCCGATTGGCGGTGTAATTCTGGCAGATTACTGGATTGTCGGAAAAGGAAAGGCTGAGAATTTCAGACCGGTTGACGGTGTAAACTGGGCAGGTGTGATCGCATGGGCGCTGGGCGCAGTAATCGCATACTTCCTGATTAAGATTGAATTTGCAGGAATTATTGCAGGATTTGTAATTTATCTGATTGCGGAGCGCTTCATTCCGTCTGCATCTAGAGAACTGCCGGCTGAAAATGCGGCATAAGCTGTCTGAATGTATTGATTGATAAAGGCTGAGGGAGCCATAATACCCCTGAAAGAAATAAGAGGAGGAAAGATGCGGAGAAAGCTGCATCGAAGAGCGAAATGAGAGAATTAAATAAACAGGATATGATCGATGTACTTTATGGATGTACTGTACTGGGCACTGGCGGTGGCGGTCCGTTGGCTGACGGTTTAAAAATGATGGAGCCTCATTTTGAAAAAGGGGAGACATTGAAGCTGATCACACTGGACGAGCTTCCTGATGACGAGTATGTTGTAACGCCTTACGGCTGCGGTGCACCGTCTGCAAAGCCTGATCCAAAGTTTGCGGGACTGGAGGTTTCTGATACTGCATCGTCTGTTCTTGCAGCACAAGCATTGGAAGAATCGCTGGGCAAGAAGATGTATGCAGTGGGTTCTACGGAACTGGGCGGTGCGAATACTGCAGAAGCGCTGCATGCTGCGCTGGTGATGGGCGTGCCTCTTCTGGATGCTGATCCGGCAGGAAGATCTGTACCTGAACTGCAGCATTCTACATATTATGTGAAGAATGTTCCGATTTTCCCGATGGGTGTTGCTACAAAATTTGGCGAGAAAATTGTGATTCAGAACGTGCAGGGTGACCTGAGAGCAGAGGATATCGTTAGAGCTATTGCGGTTGCAAGTGACAACATGGTCGGTGTTGCGGACCATGCACACGTTGGAAAAGTGGTTAAAGAATCTCTGATTCCGGACATGATTACGTATGCACAGAATATCGGCAGAGTACTGAGAGAGACAAGAGATGCCGGCGGAGATACGGCGGAAGCAATCTGTGCAGAAAATGAAGGAAAAGTGCTGTTCAGAGGTACGGTCAGTGACTATACCTGTGAAACAAGAGACGGCTTCAATTTTGGAGAAATTCATCTGAAGGGTGAAGGAGACTACGAAAATGAAGTTTATAGAATCTGGCTGAAAAATGAGAATATTATTTCTTACCGCAATGGGGAAGTGGACGTGATTGCACCGGATCTGATCTGTATGATTGGAGAAGACGGCAATCCACTGACAACTCCGAATTTCAGTACCGGAGACAAAATGACCGTGATTGCGCTGCCGGCACCGGAAGTGTGGACGACACCGGAAGGACTGGCATGTTTCGGCCCGGCTCACTTTGGTCTTGATGTGGAATATGTACCTTTCAGTAAATAAATCGTGTCAGGAGAGCCGGCCAATGGCCGGTTTTTCCGGAAACGGGAGGTTTTGAGTATGGATAAAATGATTTCTGATCTGCGAAAACTGGTTCGCATCCGCAGTATATGTGAGAAGACAGATAGTCTGGCGCATCCTTTTGGAGAATCTGTGCACAGGGCAGTGGAGACTGCACTGGAAATCTGCAGCGAGTACGGTTTTCATGTAAAAAATAATCATAATATGACAGCATATGCTGAGGTCGGCGAGGGTGATGAACTGATGGGTATTCTGGTTCACCTGGATGTTGTCCCGGCGGGTGACGGATGGAACTATGATCCTTTTGACCTGACTGTCACGGAAGATAAACTCTATGGCCGTGGCGTCACAGATGACAAAGGACCTGCGGTAGCTGTCATTCATGCGCTGAAAGAGCTGATGGATGAAGGCGCAGTTTTCAATAAACGAGTTCGAATGATCTTCGGTATGGCAGAGGAGACCGGTGAATGGGAGGACATGGCGTATTATCGAAAGGAAGAGGAAATTCCTGATTTCGGATTTACGCCGGATGCGGATTTTCCGGCGATTTACGGCGAAAAGGGATTGGCGCATCTGCGATTTACTTTTGACCGGGCGGAAACCTGTTTTGACAGTATCAGCGGCGGCACGGCAATTAACATGGTACCGGACACCTGCACTGCCAGGGGAAAACTTCCGGATGGCGCACCTTTTGAAATCAAAGTGCTGGGAAAAGCAGCCCATGGCAGCACGCCGGAAGATGGTGAAAATGCGATTTCCAAACTGATGACAGAATTTGCTGATGACGAAAACTGCAGACTGTCAGTCTTTTTCCGCAATTTTATCGGTATGGAATACAACGGAAGAAGTTTGGGAGGATACTTTGAAGATGCAGAAAGCGGCCCGATTACTTATAATGTAGGACTGATTGAAACAGACGGTGACCGTATCGAGGTACTGATGGATGTACGATATCCGGTGACCTGCCGAATTGATGAAATTCTCTGCGCTGTCAACAGTCATCTTGCGGAAGCGGGATTTGCAGACCTGCAGGCAGAGCTTTTATCTGATACACCATATGTCTATATGGATAAGAATGGTCCGGTGATCCAGAAGCTGCTGGAAGCATATCGTATGCATACGGGAGACTTGAGTGAACCGACTCTGATCGGCGGCGGAACCTATGCGAGAGCGATGGATGGAATTGTAGCCTTTGGCCCGATGCTGCCGGGAAGAGAACTGACAGAGCATCAGGCGAATGAATATATTTACAGGAAGGATCTGGAGCTTGCAAAACAGATCTACAAGACTGCAATCAGAAAACTTGCAGTGGAATAAAAGAATATGACAGCGAAGGGGTAACCCTTCGCTGTCATAAGTTGTGATTCAATTGAATCTATAAGATGTGCGAAACATAAAATCACTCGTTATGCAGATACGAATTAAAAGTGATATCTTAAAATCACAGGATCTATTGAAATTTAAATCTGGAGACCGACCCTGCGGCTGAGGATTCTTATAGCGGTCACGATTGATAGAGATGTTTCTGACTTGTATTTATCTTATAATTTTTTTACTTCTTCAAATCTCTTTACTTTACCGGTGGTGGTTTTAATCATCGGTTCATCGGTTACGATGATGCGGAGCATCTGCTTGTAAACAGGCAGTTCTTCGTTGATGGCGTCAATATCCTTTTTGATAATCTTTTCGATTTCAGAAAGGTCTTCGGTGCCGTAATGCTCCTTCATATAGTCTTTATTGTAGACGATCTTTGCACACAGAGCAAGGTCGCGTTCGTCGCTGTCTTCGTGACGAGGCTGACCGAAAACCATATTTTCTTCTGCGTAAGGCAGATTAGCGATGAGAACCTCCAGCTCTTCCGGATAGATGTTCTTTCCGTTCTTTAAAACAATTACATTTTTCTTTCTTCCGTGGAGGAAAATATAGCCGTCTTCATCAACGGAGGCAAGGTCGCCAGTATGGAGCCAGCCGTCCTTCAGAACTTCGTCGGTAGCTTCCGGATTTTCATAGTAGCCCAGCATAATGTTCGGACCGCGGCCGATGAGCTCGCCGATGCCCTCTTCGTTAGGATTGTCGATTGCAAGTTCAACTCCCGGCATTGCGCGGCCGATGGAGCCTGTTTTTCTCTGCCAGTGGTTTTCCGCAGCGAGAACAGGGGCGGATTCAGTCATACCGTAGCCCTGCACTGCCATAATGCCGAAGTTGATAAAGCCTTCCAGGGCTTCCGGGTCAATGGCAGCTGCACCGCTGATAACAAAACGCAGATTGCCGCCCAGCTGATCCAAAATCTGCTTGAAGACTTTACGGCGGACATCAATGCCTATTTTCAGCAGCGCCTTTGTCAGCTTAAGACCGAAGGCGACTTTCTTTTCCATACCCTGTTTTTTCACCGTCGCCATAATTTTTTTGTAGATGGATTCCACTAAGAGCGGTACGCATACAAAAATAGTAACCTTGTATTCCACAATATTTTTCTGTAAGTATTTGAGTCCGTCACAGTAAGTAGTGACAACACCGCCGGCAATCATATCCAGCTGCGCAATCGCACCGAAGGTGTGATGGTACGGCAGAAATGCCATGGAGATATCGCCGCGGCGGATATCTTCGCAGGTCAGCATGGCGTAGACATTGGAGGTCAGATTATGCTGTGAGAGCTGCACAGCCTTTGCCATAGAGGTGGTTCCCGAAGTAAAAAGAATCAGGGACACAGCCATAGGATCAATGGGCAGAGACAGGTAATCCTCATATCCGTTTTCCAGAGCTTTGAAACCGGATTCTGTCATGGCTCTTACATCATCGTATCCTTCAAGAGGGTCCATAGAAATAAATTCCGTTACATTGCAGCTGTTCTTCTTTTTCAGTTCATCCACGATGGAAAGCTGATCCGGATCGAAAATCAGCACATCAGCCCGGCTTCTCTGCAGAGAGGATTCCAGTTCTTCATAAGGAAGCCCTCTGTCCAGAGGTACGCACAGTCCGAGACCGCACTGGGAAGCAAAGTATCCCAGCATCCATTCGTAACGGTTTTTGCCGATGACAGCGATTCTTTTTCCCTGCCAGCCCTTCTGCAGCATAGCTGTACCGAAACCGTTGACATCATCGCGGAATTTTTCGAAAGGAATATATTCATAAGATATTTCTTTTTTTTGTTTGTGCTTGATGATAAAGGCGGTGTCTCCCTTATAGGTGTCTGCCGCGTAGTTCATCATATCTCTCAGGTTTTCGTGGAAAGCAGGCTGAAAGCGCTGCTTCAGTGCGTCAATCTTTTTCAATTTGAAATCTCCTTAACATCAGACATCTTTAAGCTCCGTATTAAACAGCATAAATTCCTTCCGGAATTTATTTCCGAAAGTCTTTGAATACGGAATCTTATATAGTTATTAAAACTATATTACATTATTAGAAACACTTTGTCAACGGTTGACAATGACTTTTTCTTGTGGTATTCTACCTGTATATAAAAGGGAAAGGAAGTATTATGGCAAATACCGGAGAAATCAGAGAATTTAAACTGCCGCGGTGGGAGGAACTGCCGTCTATCGATTTGTATCTGGAGCAGGTGCTGTCTCTTTTGGAGGACTGGCTCAAAGACTGGCTTTCTTTTGATGAAAAAAAGATTATGACCAAGACTATGGTGAACAACTATGTGAAGCAGCGTTTTATTCCTGCGCCGGTCAATAAGAAATACGATAAGACAGCGGTGGCGTCTCTGTTTGTTATCGCAATTCTGAAGCCTGTATACACCATTGAGGAGATTTCCCGTCTGATTAAACTGGACATTCGCACCAATGACAAAGAGCAGGCATACAATGAGTTCTGTCAGCTGATTGAAAGCGCGGTGTCTCACGCATTTCAGAGAACAGCTATGCCTAAAATCCCCATGAGTACCGATCCTCGAGGGATTCTTTGGAATGTCTGCAATTCCTTCGCCTGTCAGCTTTATGTAAGAAATATTTACTTGCAGGCGCACCGAAAAAATGATAAACTCTAAAGGATTGAGAAAAATCAGCTGAAAAAATCAGTCCGGAGGGAAAAATGAGCGTACTTACAGTAGAAAAGGTATCCCATGATTTTGGCGGAAGACAGATCTTAGAGGATGCCTCTTTTAAATTGAATAAAGGAGAACATGTCGGTCTTGTCGGAGCTAACGGCGAGGGGAAAACCACATTTCTGAATATTATTACGGGTAAACTGCAGCCTGATGCGGGGAAAGTAACATGGTGCAATCATATCACCACAGGTTATCTGGATCAAAGAACCACACTGACCGCGGGAAAGACTATTCGCGAAGTGCTGCAGGAGGCATTTGCCAACTATTATGAGCTGGAAAAAGAGATGCTGGCGTGTTATGACAAGATGGCCGAGGCTTCCGAGGATGAAATGGGAAAGCTGATGGAGGATGCCGCGGATATTCAGGATATTTTAGAGCACAGCGGTTTTTATACCATCGATTCCCGCATTGAAGAATTTGCAGGCGGGCTGGGACTTTCCGACATCGGTCTTGACAAAGATGTCAGTGAGCTTTCCGGAGGTCAGCGTTCCAAGGTCCTTTTGACGAAGCTGCTTTTGGAGAATCCGATGATTTTGATTCTGGACGAGCCGACAAACTATCTGGACGAGAATCATATCGTATGGCTGACCAGATTTCTGCAGAATTACGAGAATGCGTTTATTCTGGTTTCCCATGATATTCCGTTTTTGAACAAGGTTGTCAATGTCATTTATCATGTGGAAGATGCGGTGCTGACCCGTTATACAGGCAACTATGATGATTTTATGCGTATGTATGACATTAAGCGGGCGCAGCTTGAACAGGCATACAAGAAACAGCAGAAAGAAATTGCGGATTTAGAGGATTTTATTGCTAGAAATAAGGCAAGAGTTGCTACCACCAATATGGCGAAATCCAGACAGAAAAAACTGGATAAGATGGAAAAAATCGAGCTGATGAAAGAAAAGCCGAAGCCGGAGTTTCGATTTGACTATTCCCGCGCGCCCGGAAAATATGTGATTGAAGCGGAGAATTTGGTGCTTGGATACGATGAGGCGCTGACAAAGCCGCTGACTTTCCATGTGGAGCGGGGAAAAAAGATTGCTATTAAGGGTGTCAACGGTTTGGGAAAATCCACGCTGCTGAAAACCATGCTGGGAGTTATCCCTGCCTTTGACGGAGAAGTAAAACTGGATTATTATGCAGAGCCCGCATATTTTGAACAGGAAGCGGACGGCAGCAGCAAAACGGCGCTGCAGGATTTCTGGGATGATTTCCCGAGCTTGAACAACGGTGAAGTCAGAAGAGCGCTGGCGAAGTGCGGTCTTACGACAGAACACATAGAAAGTCAGGTAAGAGTTCTCTCCGGCGGCGAAAATGCCAAATTCCGTCTCTGCAAGCTGATGCAGAAGCCGATGAATCTGCTGGTTTTGGACGAACCGACCAACCATCTTGATCCTGTCGCAAAAGATGTGCTCAAAGAAGCAATTCGGGAATTTAAAGGAACGGTGATTTTAGTCAGTCATGAGCCGGAGTTTTATGAAGATATTGTAACGGACATCTGGAATATCGAGGACTGGACTACAAAGGTAGTATAATCGCTTTAGAAGCTGCAGCGGTATGAATGGATTTTATACTCATTTTGATACTCGTGCTGCGAATATCATGCAAAATAGAGTTTTTTCTAAACAAAAAGAAAATAACCTTGCGAAACATATACAAGGTTATTTTCTTTTTGTTTACATATGAGATAAAAGTCTGTAGTTGTACAATAGCTGAATTTTCTGTTTTCGTCAGGTATTTACGAAAGTTTTTCTTCGGATAAAGAGGAAAAAACCGAACAATATGCCTTGAAGATTTTTCTAAAAACTCATGTTTTTATTAGTTGTGATTTGCAATGCAATAATAAGAATGAATGGTAAGATTTATTTCATAACTAATCCCGTTCTATTCAATTATGGTTTCTTCGCTGTAGATAATGGAAGATTTTGCTTCAAGATATGCATCGTAAAATAATATCATTTTATATGCAGTAAAGATAGTTGTCAGTAGTAATAACACGACAATCCCTCTTTGGACATACCGTCTTAGAGAAACTTTTTTACACAGTTCGGCTGGATCTAAAGCAGATAAGTAGTTATACACTACAGTTTGTGGTTCTTCAAATCTCTGCACGATATCATCGAAGGTACATCCGGGATTCTCCTCGACAAAATCTTCCACGGCATTTTTTAGTTGTGACAGAAAAAGTCGCTCCTCTTTCCGGTACAAAGGGAGAAGATTTCTAATCTAGAGTTAATATGTAAAGGGTGATTTCTGCCACCTAATACATATGACTGCGGCTCATTTGTGGTGAATTGAAAAGCAGTTGTAAGAAAGGAGCAGAAATCCTTATAACCGCTGAAAATCAACATAAAAGGAGCTGATATTCTATGAAATCCATTTTTGAAGAAATGGGCGGTACATATCGTCAAGTGGGCGATTATCTTATCCCTAACCTCGTCCTGCCGGACACCGGCAATTATCAGATAGGCAAATACGGGCGTATGCGCCGCAGCTATCTGAAAGAGTACCGTA
>CALBGO010000108.1 GCA_937894585.1 uncultured Eubacterium sp. | reverse complement strand
GCGTAATGACACTGGAAATGGACCGCAGAATGCGGGAGGACTGGGCAGAAGAGCGAGGCAGACGGCAGGGCAGACAGGAAGGTTTGGACCTTGGCAGGCAAGAGGGCTTGGATCTGGGTATCTGTGCATTTATTTCGGGAAGTCGAAAAGAGAATACTTCGGAAGAAGAAATCAGAAAAAGACTGATAGATTGGTTCAACTTGACAGAATCAGAAGCCAGGGAATATATTCGGAAGTATACAGAATAAAGAATATATATTGTTTATATTTAATGAAAAAACAATATATAGAAAAGATAGTATTTAAAAATATAAACAGCGGTCTTGATGTAAAATTTCAAACCGCTGTTTTTGTCCTATAGCCCCTGTTTTTTGAATAAGAGGCGATCTTATTAGATATGGTTTTTATATCCGAGTCGGATTATGTTTTCCAAAAACAGAACTCCATTAGAGACAGGTTCGATAATATTGACGAACATTCCGGCATTCTGTAGGTGTTGTCGAAGATCATCAACAACATAAAACATTGCTGTGCATCCCAGACAGATTGCGGTTACCCGGTGGTTTTGCACGAAATCGCAGCAGAGAGCAAATAGTTTTTGTGTAAGTGCAGCTTTTTCAGAACGAATATCGGATACTTTAAAGTCAACACAATCGATAGCAGCAATATTTCCAGAAAATCCGATCTGTCTGCTTTTTCTTTCTTCGTTAAGAATACCCGCTCTATCGGTAGTAATGATTCCAACACGTTCTGACAGCGTAAGTGCAGTATGCAATGCTGCCTGATAAGGCCCGATAACCGGGATTTTAGAAGTTTCCCGGCATGCATAAACCCCGGGATCGTCGAAACAATTGACATATACGCCATCAAAAAAAGTTTTATCATTTAAAACATTGTCCGTAACATAGCAGCCGTTGAACATTCCTTGGAGTTCATTTTCTACAGAGGGGAATCCTTTCGTAATCTGCTGAAATACCAGTTCTGTATTTTCTGAAATAAGAGGAGTTAGATAGTCAAGAAGATCTTGTTTTTTTTCGGAATAGTCAGCGGTAACGGGAATTAGAAATTTGATTTTCATTAATTGATACCTCCATCATAAAGTACCGGTATTACACAATATCAGTATAAGGAAGCGAGTCATTAAAGTCAATAAGAAGAATTGAAAATTGAAAATAATTAAAAAACAGTTGACGAGGGAAAGTGTTCTATGGTATTATTCGAATAGTTGAAATATTAATGTTATAGTGTTCTCAAGTTGTTTTGGTTTTTGCAAAATAATGAAGGAGAACAGTTATGACAAACAAAAAAGAGAATACGGCTTTGCAGAAAGAGCAGAGTCAGTTTGAAAGACACAGGATAACAGCGGACCAGATGCCTAAGGTGAAAGAACCCGTTGTATTAATCGTGTGTATTCTTGTATCTATTTTAGGGTGTATCGTCGGACTGCAGGTGCAGGTACATACCGGGACAACACCTGATACATCTATCGTTGGCGCTATTTTTGCTGTATTGATCGCACAGCTTCCGTTGAGATGGCTGAAAAGTTTTAAAAACATTCACAGACAAAACTTAGTACAGATCGCAACTTCCGGTGCAACCTTTGCATCTGCAAACTGTATGCTGCTGACTATGGGTATTCCGGTGGTTATGGGATATCCTGAGCTGATGATGCCGATGCTGATTGGTGCAACGTTAGCAACGATTGTCGATGCAACAATTCTTTACAAATCCTTCGGTTCTCCGATGTTCCCTGAAGACGGAGCATGGCCTCCGGGGATTGCAGTAGCAGAATCTTTATGGGCAATGGTAGACAAAGGCAAGAGAGCAGTGCTTCTGTTAATCGGTGCGGTTGCCGGTTGGGGCGGCGCAATGCTGGGAATCCCTATGGATCTGTTTGGCGTAGCATGGGTAGGAAGTCTGGTGGCTATGGGGGCTTTTGGCGTAGGCGCTTTACTCAGAGGTATTTTAGAAACAAATCAGTTTACCGTAACTTTCGGCGGACATACTGCGAGCTTTGTAACTGATATTTTCGGATCGGACTTTTCTTTTGCCGATAGTGTTTCCCTCAATTATCTGGGACATGGCGCAATGATTGGCGCAGGTATTATTTCTTTAGTGCAGTGTGCAAAGATTTTATTTAAAAAGGACGAAAACAATTCTTCAGCAGCTGCAAAATTCGGCACAAGTTTAAGTGACATGAAGAGTGCTCTTGGAAAAGGTTTTGTAGCATATTTAATTATTGCAGTTGGTCTTGCTGTTTCTACCGGCTTGTATTATGAAATGAGCATAGGCATGCTGATAGGATGGGTTGTTTTTGCGGCAATTGCTGCATTGGTTTCTGAGTTGATTGTAGGTGTATCTGCAATGCATTCCGGATGGTTTCCGGGCTTTGCAACCGCTTTACTGTTTTTAATTATTGGTATGATGCTGGGATTTCCGACTCTGCCGCTGGCAATCCTTGCAGGTTTTACTGCTTCCACAGGTCCGGCCTTTTCTGATATGGGTAACGACCTGAAAGCCGGCTGGCTTCTGAGAGGAAAAGGTGTTGATCCTGAGCTTGAAAAGGCCGGAAGAAAGCAGCAGTATTTTGCTGAATTACTTGGATTTGGCGTTGCTTTTATCATGGTTGCGATCTTTGCAAAGAGCTACTTTGATCAGGGAATGTTTGCGCCGATTAACTTTACCTATAAGTCTACAATTGAAGCAGGTTCCACAATGGAAGTTATGAAATGGCTGGCTATTTGGGCAATTCCGGGGGCGTTGGTTCAGATTATCTTCGGAAATCACCAGGCAGGTATTCTCTTTGCGACAGGATATCTGGTAGGCTGGACAGAAGCAGGTGTAACCCTGATTGTTGCGATTATTATTCGTGCAATTGTTGTAAAACGCAATCCGGAAAATGATGGAATTCTTGCAATTTTAGGTGCCGGCGCACTGGTAGGCTGTGCTCTGCGTGACTTCCTGAATTCTATGCTGGGATTGTTTAAATCCAATTAAGCCTCTAAGATAGACTTGATTTTCAAAATTCTGTATATCATATAAAGTGAAAAATTAAAATCTAAAGGACTCATTCCATAGGGGATGAGTTCTTTAATCTTACTTAAGCGGTAACGGACCGTATTTTTGTGAATATGGAGAAGCTCGCCGGTTTTTATATGGTCCAGATTACATTCCACATAAATTTTTAATGTTTCGAGGAGGTTAGAATTGTATTTTTTATCGTACTTTAAAATAGGAGTAATAAGGCTATCATAATATTCTTCTAACTCCGGACGGGATATGATTTTTAATAGAAACTGAGAAATTCCGATATCCTTAAAATAAGTGATTCCATTTGTATTTTGGATTCCGGACATAGCAGCGGCATAGCTTTGTGTAACGGATTCTCCAAGCTGAAGGAGAGGAAGAGGGTTGCTGATTCCGATGGCTGCCTTCGGAAAAGCTGAGCGGATATCGGAAGCAATTTCTTTGCAAATGGTGTCAATTCCACCTTTTTTTAAAGACGAAAAAGATTTGACCAAAATGATACCGTCCTTATAGCAGCAGGCAAAAGCTGCTTTAGTGTTGCGGACTTTATCTAAAAAATAAATTCTGCTGGAAATCAGATCAGGGGTATCTTTCTTCTGCATATCTTGGCAGTAGAAGCTTATAACTTCTCCGAGCAGAGTTGTATTGAGCTGATGAATCAGCACTTCTTTTCTGGACTGAGGACAGCCGGGGCTGGTTAATTCATAAAGTGTATTTTCTTTTAATTCAGAGTCTTGATAAGATAATTTTAGACTCATAATGCTGGAAATAATGAGGGCATAAGGAATATCGCTGTTGATAAATATAACAGGAATTCTATTTTCATTTGCAATATCGTAAGCAGCACTGGGAAGCTCAGTCATATAATTATCAATAATACATACTGCAGACACATTCATATCTACAAAGTGTTGCATAACTGTAAGGATATATTCTTCATTGTCAATTCCGAAATACATGGAGGTAAGATAGAAATTTTCTCCGTAGTTAATCGGTGTTTCTTCCGGTTTTTCGGAATCATAGTAGTTGTCTAAGACATTTACATAAGAAACGATATTTTTCAAACCGTTATGGCCGGCCTTTAAAGAGGCATTTGCCATAATGGGAAGATTTAAGATATCTAACACAGTAATATTTCTCATATCATTTTCTCCTTTTATGTATCCGTATTAAAATTGTATACTATATATGACAAAAAAACAATATCTTTGTATGCGGATACAGAAAAAAGCAGATTTTACTATATGCTATTACAATGGTGATAAAAAGCCGGCTTTGCTAAGATAATAAAAACTGGTATTACACAACACAGAAAGGAGCAAAGACCAGCAAGCAGAGACACATCGCATTAATATTTCAACTACTATTGATTGATAATTTTGGAGGACGATATGGTTTTTAAGCAGATGTTAGAGATCTATGATTTGTTAGATGATATTGCGGCAAGCGGAGAACGGGTTTGCGGATATTTGAAAACAATACAAAAGGATGCACAGATAGAAGTAAAACCGATTTACGGTGATAAGGGAAAAACCGATTTAATTAAAATCACAATTCCGGGAAGCCGGGGAAAAATCAAAGGTGGAGATGCACCGACTTTAGGATTGATTGGAAGACTGGGAGGACTGGGCGCTCGCCCAGAACGGATTGGGTTTGTTTCTGACGGCGACGGCGCACTGACTGTTCTGACGGCAGCTGCAAAGCTTCTGGATATGCAGAATAAAGGAGACACACTGGAGGGTGATGTGATTGCAGTAACGCATATTTGCGCGGATGCGCCGACAGAACCTCATGAACCGGTAGATTTTATGGATTCTCCAATCAGTATGAAACAGTGCAATGATGCTGAAGTCTGTGAGGAGATGGATGCAATATTAACAGTGGATACGACGAAAGGAAACCGCGTCATTAATACGATGGGATTTGCAATTTCTCCAACTGTAAAAGAAGGATATATTTTAAAGACCAGTGATGATCTGCTGGACCTGATGGAAATGACAACCGGCAGACTGCCGCATGTATTCCCGTTAGCGACACAGGATATTACGCCTTACGGCAATGATCTGTACCATCTGAACAGTGTTTTACAGCCGGCAGTTGCGACAAATGCCCCTGTAGTAGGTGTAGCTATTACTACAGAGGTGCCTGTTCCGGGCTGCGGTACCGGTGCTACTCACGGTACAGATGTGGAAATGACAGTGCGCTTTGTACTGGAAGCTGCGAAAGCTTACGGCAGAGGGCAGTGCAGTTTTTATGATGAAAAGGAATTTGATCACTTGGTAAAATTATATGGAAAGATGAACCACCTACAGACAATGGGAGCGGAATCATGAAAAAAATCGGCTTTATCACAATTGGAGAAGCGCCGAGAAAAGATATAATGAAGGACATTGAGCCGCTTCTTTCGGATCAGCTGGAAATTTTGCAGGCGGGTGCGCTTAATAATCTTTCGATGGAACAGATTAAAGAACTTGCACCGGATGAAGGGGATACTGTTCTGGTATCGGCTTTGCAGAGCGGCGCTTCAGTAGAGATGGCGGAAGAAAAAATCTTAGGAAGACTTCAGGAGTGTATCACAAATCTGGAAGATAAAGGTGCGGAAGGTATTATGTTTTTATGTACCGGCGATTTTGGCAATGCCTTTTCTTCCAGGGTTCCCGTTATATACCCCAATAAGCTGATGTATGCAGTGGTTCAGGCAGTTTGCACGGACGGTAAGCTAAATGTTTTGGTACCGGATGCTGAACAGATTGAAGAGGCCGAAAAACAGTGGAGCCGAGATGGCCTTAGCGTAAAGGCAGTACATCTGTCCCCATATACCAACAGTCCGGAAGAGTTTAAAGAAAAAATTGCTGATGCAGATTTTTCTGACGCAGGCTATATTGTGATGGACTGCATGGGATATTCTGCAGAAATGAAAAAGATCGCTGCGGAAGTAACGGGGAAAAAGGTAATACTTCCGAGAACCCTAGCTACAGAAATATTAAAAGAAATTATCATATAGGAGAGGCCATGGAAAAGTTAATCGAAATATCTAAAAACATTTTGAAAGATTGCATGGGACTGAAGCAGGACGAGACTCTTTTAGTCATTACCGATACTCTGAAAGAAGAGATCGGATGCGCCCTATATAAAGCAGGACTTGAGATGGGATGTGAGTCTTTACTGATGTCTATGCGGGCTCGTTCCGTATCCGGCGAAGAGCCGCCGGCGGCTGTTGCAGAAGCTATGCTGCATGCGGATGTGATTGTTTGTCCTACGGAAGAATCTCTGACTCATACCAATGCAAAAATAAAGGCGGCGGAAAGAGGAGCAAGAATCGGCACCATGCCGGGCATTACCAAAGAAATGTTTACACAGGGAGCAATTACAGCAGATTTTACCGAAGTGGAAAGACGCACGAAAGAGCTGACGGAAATGCTGACCTGTGCAAAAAACGCAAGGATTGAGAAAGACGGCTGTGTTATGACATTTGATCTGACAGGCCGTAAAGGCGTTCCGAGTACAGGTGTTTATAAGAATCCGGGAGAAGCTGGAAATCTTCCTTCAGGGGAAGCTTATATTGCGCCTTTGGAAAACGGTGTAAATGGAGAAATGATAATTGATGGGTCGATGGTTGGTATCGGTACTCTGACAGAACCACTGTATGTTGCTGTGGAAAATGGACAGCTGAAATCCCTGAAAGGAGCAGGTGCAGAAGAACTGGGTATTTTGTTTGAAAAACCGGAAAACGGTGTGGTGGCAGAGCTTGGCATTGGCACTAATGAAAAGGCGCTTCTTTGTGGAAATACACTGGAAGATGAAAAAGTCTATGGTACGGTGCATATTGCATTCGGCACCAATACATCCTTCGGAGGTATCAATAAAGCGGATTGTCATATGGATGGTATTATCCTGAAACCGACATTGTATATAGATGATCGGCTCGTGATTCAAGATGGAGAGTTTACAGACTGAGGATGGGTCATTTAAAATTTAAGAAATAATAAATGCCGGGAATATCATTTTTGGATCTCCCGGCTTTATTTTTATGGTTATTTGCCAACAGCTTAGTCAAGAAGAATGTCTTCTACATAGTCGGTCATATTAACGCCAATTATGTTCTGTATTTTTTCATAAGAAGCTCTGTAACGAAGTCCTTTGCCAATTGTTACATTTTTATAGCTGGATGCGATGACGATGATATTGAGATCGTCTCTGATATCTGCAGTTGTCAGAATTGTTCCTTTGTCCGCATCTATAGTAATGATAACATCAGGGAAGGTATGTCTTCTGTTACCGTTTATATCTAGCGTCATATATTCGTTGAAGAAGTGCAGTGTGCAGGTTTCTCCATTGCTGTTGATATTGAAAGATCCCCGATCCAGCGCATTATCTGTTTTTAATTCAAAATCGCTGACTTTTCCGCTGCAGAGGACTTTTCCGCAAAGTGCATCGGCAAGTTTTTTTGCTTTTTCTGACGGCGTACCATCATGTTCCCAAAGTTCGCCCAGCTCCATCGCCTGTTTATATGCACCTTTTGCGCCGGCATCATCAAGCCATGCGGAAGTGACAGGGTTTCTTGCAACTGCTACTGCACCGCCGGCTTCTGAAGCGGCGTTTCTCACCAGATTAGAGGCAGATTCTACACTGCCGCTTACGACCAGTTCTAAATATTTATGATTTTCTTTCTTCCCGCCGGCAGCAGCCTGCCATACAGTTTCGCCTGTCTTTTCAAGACCTAAAGCGCCCATAACGCCTAAAGGATGAGCTCTGCCGTCGCAGGGTGCGTCGATAACAGGAACACCGAGAAGTGCCGCCGGAATAAAAGGCTCAAAGGTAGAAGATGCGCCTATTTCGCAGGCAATAAAACCGATGATTTTTTGTTCTACTTTTTCTCGGAGAGAGTCTACGATGACAGGATATACATCTGTAGAATAATAAGCTTCCTCGGAAGCGGGAGAGCCGACGCCGGAGATTGTGACAACAATGCCGTCTTCGCCGCGCGCCTTCAGTTCTTCCATAGTGATCAGCTCTACCTCGCCTTTGCCGATTGCCTCTATGGCGGTAGATAAGCCTTCGTTAAAATCGCCGCCTCCGCCACAGCCCAGAATCTGGCTTCCTAAAGAAAGTTTGCTGATTTCGTTCATTGTGATTTTCATTTGACACCTCCATAATTAAGGTATCGGAATCGTAATGCCATTATAAATCTTTTAGATAGTCCTGTCAATTGAATAAAGACGAAAGATACTGTATATTTCAACATTTGTATGATGTGACAAGGATTAAATCGGCTTTTTTAGTTTCGCGAATAATAGGAAAAAAAGTCACGGTATGATACGATCTTAAAATGAGTATCGGAATCGTAGTTTTTATTCAGTTGTTTATTACTGTAAATCTCTGTGGATATATAAATTTTTAAGTTTGTAATTTTTTAATTGTGTTTACCACTTGTTATATACTTTTTCTGCAAATCCCATGAAATCTCTGATTCTGATTTCAGTGCCGTCATCCAATACTGCGATGCCGCTGAATCTGCCGAATACCTGATGCTGGTTGGAGCGAATCAGTCCGACATTGGAATCGGCGTGGCGGTCGATAATCGGTTCAAAATCCATTTCAAATCGTCCGTCTGAAGAGGTAAATTTCCATGGAGCCAAATAATCTTCAATCATATCGGCGGTGTTGACTGTTATGCCGGATTGGCTGCAGCAGCCGCCTTTGGTTTTATATTTTTTCGGTTTCATCGGAATATGGAAGGTCACATCTGTAAGTTTGTGTGCCTTGTGATTGTAAAACAGCATATTTTCCGATGCGGCGGAGGTGTCTCCGAAACCGTAACCGATATTGAACCCGAACGGAATATTGTCTGCAAGGCCGGAAGCACTGCCCCAGTACCAAGTGTTCTTATAAGTCCAGACACCGCGGCCCCAGTCCAGTACACCGAAGGAATCTTCCGGTTCAAACCGGTATTCTACGCCGTCGAAGAAAACACTTCCCTTTGCCGGCATACAGTTGATTTTCTGATTGAAATAGAAGTGATCGGGTTTTTCTGAAAATGGAGTGGCAATTACCATAGATTCGCCGTGGGGATCTGTAAGTTCAATAGATCCTTCGATGGATTTTCCTTTATAAAAATTCTTCATAGAGAACTCAAGCGTTCGGTTTTTCCCGTCGTTTCTGAAATAAAGTGCGTGATTTTTTCCACTGTGAAATACATCGCCTTTTGACGATGTTGAAGGAAAACCTACTTTTCCTCCTGTAAAAAAGGACATAGGACTTGCGGTATGCTGCCGGGGCGTCTGAAAATCCAGGAGAGAAATGCTGTCCAGACCCATATAGGAGTTGTCCGCAATGGTAAGAGCGACTCCGTAACGGTCATTGCCTATATAATAGTAATCCCACTCTTTAATGCGCCAGCCGGGCGCTTTAATTGCAGAACGGTCGTAAATGGGAAGCAAGGTTTTAGCGTAGCCTGCCTCTTTGAGATGTCCGTATTCATCCAATAAAGGTGCGGCATGTGTAATTTCGTGCTGCATAGAGATTCCTCCTTTTATCCTATATTTTTATATATCCCGGATATGTTTTTGTATATGATTTACAGATACTTTGGTATTTCTTATATTTTATCATTGCAGGGCAAGGTTTACAATACGGATTGTTTTTAATCCCGGTTTACAATTTACACTATTGACGGTTTGCAATTCTCCTGCATACTCGGCATTACAGAATCGATTGTATGCAGTTTTTGTGTACTCAGCATTGGGAAGTTAATTGTATGCAGTCCTCTGGCATACTTGATATTAGGAAATCGATTGTATGTCGTTCTCTTGAACACTCGGTATTGGAGAAGCAATCGTTTGTAAGTTTGATGCGTACAGTATCTCTGCGGATTTCGTAGATTTTGGATTTTCAGGATCTGTCAAAAGCTTTTCATTTTAAAAATGAATATCAAAAGTAAAACAGAACAGCCGGTGTAAAAGTAAAACAAAAGAGCGCCTTTCAGAGTTTTTCGAAAAGCGCCCTTTTGTATGTAGGACTAAATCTAATCATTGATAATAGTATGTTAGATGTTTAGACTCGTTTTTCTACACCGAATTTTTTTCTGATTACAATCAGTACCAGAATCATTATTGCTGCTGCGATTGGCAGTGCAATGAATGCAGAGCGAACGAAGCCGGCAACAACATAGCTTACGCAGGATACTGCCGCAACTGTAATTGCATAAGGCAGCTGTGTGTTAACATGGTTGATGTGGTAGCACTGTGCGCCTGCAGAAGCCATGATTGTAGTATCGGAAATCGGTGAGCAGTGGTCTCCGCATACAGCGCCGGCCATACAAGCGGAGATGGAGATGATCATCATCTGTTCATCGTAGCCTTCGAATACAGCCATAACGATTGGAATGAGCACTCCGAATGTACCCCAGGAAGTACCGGTTGCAAAACCAAGTCCGCAGCCTACCAGGAATACGACAGCAGGTAAGAAGTTCATAAAGCTTTCTGCACCGGATTCAACAAGACCGGCAACATAAGGAGCAGCGCCCAGGCTGTCTGTCATAGTCTTGATAGTCCATGCGAAAGTCAGAATCAGAATTGCAGGAACCATTGCTTTGAAACCTTCAGGAATACATTCCATCGCGTCTCTGAAACCGATAACTCTTCTGAACATATAATAGATAACAATTAACAGGAAAGCAATTAAGCTTCCGATGGAAAGACCGTCAGCAGCGACACTGTTCGCGAAGGAATCGATGAAGCTTGCGCCGTCGAAGATTCCGCCGGAATACATGATGCCGACTACGCAGCAGACAACCAGAATAATAACCGGAACAACCAGGTCGATTACCTTGCCGTTTTCGTTGAGCTTTTCGTTTTCTGCTTCAGCGTAAGGTCTTTCAGGAGTTGTATAGATGTCTCCGTTTAAAATAGCGTTTTCTTCATGTTTTTTCATCGGACCGAAGTCGATTCTCATGATTGTGATGGCTACCATAAATAAGATAGTCAGAAGTGCGTAGTAGTTATAAGGGATTGCTTTAATAAATACTGTGAATCCCTGACCGTCACCGACAAAACCGCTTACTGCAGCTGCCCATGATGAAATCGGAGCGATGATGCAGACAGGAGCTGCTGTTGCGTCGATTAAGTAAGACAGTTTTGCTTTGGATACATTGTGACTTTCTGTAATCGGACGCATTACGCTTCCTACTGTCAGACAGTTGAAATAGTCATCTACGAAGATGAGTACGCCCAGTGCGACAGTTGCAAGCTGCGCGCCTACTCTTGTTTTGATTCTGGTCTGCGCCCATCTTCCGAATGCTGCCGAACCGCCGGTCTGATTCATCAGACATACCACAGCGCCAAGGATAACCAGGAATACCAAAATTCCCACATTACCGCTTGCGGTCAGATTGCCGATGACACCATCGTACAGCACATGTCTGCATGTTCCTTCGAAGGAAAATCCTGAATAAAGAACACCTCCGATTACAATTCCGATAAACAGGGAACTGTATACCTCCTTAGTGATTAATGCTAAACCGATAGCAATAACCGGAGGCAGAAGAGACCAGATTGTACCGTAGAGCTCAGGTACATACTCTTCCTCGGCTGCAAAGGCCATCAGCGGAAAGCAGGCGATTAAAAGCACTGCCAGCGCCATGATCCATACAGCACGCTTTTTAAGGCTTTTCATAATAAAATCCTCCTTAAGATAGATAAAAGATTTAGTCTAACTATATTTGAACACTTCTGTGATGAAAAGTCAATAGACTTGTGATAGAATTGTGAAAAAATTGTCGAAAAGTGGCAAGATTAAGACTTTATACTGAGATGAAAACCCGTGGATTTTCAGGAAAAATTACGGTAAGGTTTACGGGCGGGAGGCTGTGAGGCGGAAAAAATCAAAGGAATCGGAGCTGTATATGGGGCAGAAGAAAAAGATAGAATCAGACGGCAGGTTCAGCAGGAGAAAGGAGACAGATTCAAAAGATGGGACCTGCGGCTTCCGACTGGTTTTGGCAGCCGGACTGTGTTATAATCTGCTTATGAATATGAAAAACATAACTGAAAAGTATATCGGCTGTCACCTTTCGGCAGCTAAAGGTTTTGAGGCGATGGGAAAAGATGCGGTGAGCATAGGCGCCAACACTTTTGCATTTTTTACAAGAAATCCCCGGGGCGGAAAAGCGAAAGCAATTGACGAAAAAGATGCGGAGAAACTGCTTGCGATTATGGAGGAGAATTGTTTCGGCAAGCTGGTTGCACATGCTCCCTATACATTGAACCCATGCTCAGCCACAGCGAAAACACGAGAATTTGCCTATATGGCTATGTCTGAAGATATGGAGAGAATGGAATATCTTCCGGGCAATTATTATAATTTTCATCCGGGCAGCCATGTAGGACAGGGGTCGGAGAAGGGCATACAGATGATTGCGGATCTTCTCAACGAAATTATTACGCCGCAGCAGACAACTACAGTTCTTTTGGAAACGATGGCGGGTAAGGGAAGTGAAATCGGCAGCAGTTTTGAAGAGCTTGCAGCAATTATTGAAAGAGTGAAACTTTCCGATAAAGTCGGTGTGTGTCTGGATACCTGTCATGTCAGCGACGGAGGGTACGATATTATACAGAATCTTGATGGCGTTCTTGCGGAATTTGACCGGGTTATCGGAATAGAACGCTTAAAAGCGATGCACATAAACGACAGCCAGAATCCGCCGGGTTCTCACAAAGACCGTCATGCCTGCATCGGAGACGGAACCATTGGAAAAGAAGCGATTCTAAGGATTGTCAATCATCCGAAACTGATTGGGCTTCCGTGTATTCTGGAAACGCCCCAGCCGGATCTTTCCGGTTACGGAAGAGAAATCAAAATGCTGATGGAAAGCGAAGCTTAATTCAATCATTATATGCGGAGGCATATAATGATAATAAGATGTATCGCGGAAATAAAAGATAGGGTATAAAAGCCGCAGAGCCTGAGTTCAGGCTGCGCGGCTTTTTAGTATGGGAATCGTTTCAAAAGCAAGCTGTTATATAGGATTACCGTTTGCTTTTGTGTACAGCGGAACATAGAGTGCGGAACACAAAGTGAGGTATACAGAACACATCGTTTGGTATGCTGTTGTTTGTGCCTTGTTATTTGTGTTCTGCTATTTAACTTTGCGGTTTGTACCTTGCTGTGTGCATTTTGCTGTGTATACTTTGCAGCATGCATTTTGCGGTTTGCACTTTGCTATTTCACGGTATTACAGCCGGCTGCTGTCCAATTTGTCGTATGCGGACAGGACCGGTTTTAAGATTTTACGGATTTCATCTGTACCGCCGGGGATATCGGATTCGATATTCAGCGGCATAATAGGATCGTGGAGAGATTTTCGGAGCAGAGCCCATCCTTTGCAGGATTCGGCATTAAAGTTGATCCGCACACCTTCGTAGTTGGGCTGAACAAGCTCCGCACCGTCAAGCGCGCTGTTTTCTGCAAGTTCTGTCAGGTCTGATAAAATCCGGTCGGCATAAGATGAAAAGTCTTCTGCAAGAATAGGGAATCTGATTTCTACTGATTCAGCCGGTTCTTTCAGGTCTTCGATCAAAGATGAAATGCCTTTGCCGCAGCGGAACAGGCGAGCCGCGCTGATGACGATTTTAGTTGCCAGGTATGCTCCGTCGTCCAGAAAATAGTTTTCTTTGTAAGCTGCATGACCGGAAGTTTCGATGGCAAGCTGGCTGTCGATTCCCGCCTCGCACAGCTCTATGGATTTATTGATGACATTTTTATAGCCTCGTTTGAAGCGCAGATGACGCAGTTTCAGTTTTCCCTCAAGGAAAACGGTCAGCTGTCTGCTGGTGATACTGTCAGTCACTACGGTGGTGCCCGGGTGTTCATCTGCAATCAGCGCGGCTGCCATGGCGACAATGCCGTTTCTGCTGATTTCATTTCCGTTTTCGTCCACAGCTGCGGAGCGGTCTACATCAGTATCGAAAATCAGACCCAAATCGGAGCCGCATTCTTTAACCCTTTTGCAGATGGAAGCCATGGCTTTTTTGTCCTCCGGATTGGGAGCGTGAGCAGGAAAAGTGCCGTCAGGGTTCAGAAACTGACCGGAACTTACATCAGCGCCAAGAGGTTTCAGTACTTTGTCCGCATAAAACCCGCCGGAGCCATTTCCGGCGTCCACTGTAATTTTCATATCGGCAAGAGGTTTTTTCGGATCAAAGTTTTTTTGATTTTTGTTTTCCAAAAAGGATGTGCAGCAGTTATCGGAAGTCGCCGCATCGGCGGAAAAATCACCTTTGCAGGAAGCCGATTCTGCGGAAGCGTCTTTGTCCGAAATTTCTTCATCGGAGGAGGTATCTTTGCCTGAAAGTTCTTCTGCAAGGATACCGTCTGTAATCAGCTTGCGAAGATGGGCTGCATATGTATCCAGGAGCGGAATGTTTTCCGGCTCCTTGGGTGTTCCCGGTCTTACAGAATTAAGGATGGAATCAGATTCCGCAAAGGTGATAATGTCGGTGATATCGCCTTTATTCAGCCCGCCGTTTCTGTCAAAGAATTTCATACCGTTGCGGTTTGCGGGCAGATGGCTTGCCGTAATCATTACTGCGCCGTCACAGCGGTACTCTTCAAAAATCGTAGACATAAACATTGCCGGAGTAGAGGCAAGACCTGCGTTCAGAATTCTGCAGCCGTAAGGTTTCAGCGCTCGGCAGAATGCGTCTGCAATTGCTTCTCCGGAAAGCCTCGGATCTCGTCCTACGGAAATGGTCAGTTCTTCCGGATTTTTTTCTGCGGTACGGGTCAGCCAGTACAGAAATCCTCTCGCAAGGCGCTCTGCTGCTTCTTCGTCCAGATTAACATGTTCATTTTCCACGCCCTCAAGGGCAACTCCTCTGATATCGCTGCCGTTTTGCAGCCTGCTGTAATCGTATACTGCCATAAGCTCCTCCTGCTTTTTGTAAATTTCGCACTAGAATAAGATAAGTTTATTATATTTTATCAGAGAGAAGAAGGCAAGGCATATTAAAAACCAATACGCAGAGTATTTGGGACAAATCTGCCCCAGGATATTCCCGGGAAGCGCCGAATAGTCCCATACATCCCATTGCAGCCAGAGGTTCACGACAATGCCTACGGAAAATTCGTAGAAAGTGATGATTGCTGCACCGAGGAGAGAGGCTGTGAAAATATTCATGGTGAAGAGAAACGGACTCAGCATATAAAAGGTAAAGGAAATTGCACCGCCGGTCAGTATCATAGACCAGTGGGTGTAGCCACGGTAAAGGATTTCTGTAAGACCGTAGAAACATCCTCCCAAAATAAATACTGTCAGTTCCATAATGTTAATATCTGAAATCGGTATGAAATTATGCGCAGATTTTAACGATAAAATAATAAAATAATGAAATCCGGTTTTTTGCGATGAATTTGTGGTAAAATGGTTCGGAAGAAAATAGAAGTTTGGAGAAGACTGGTGAAACAAAACAAGGGAAAAAAGAGGAAATTGCTATACAGAGTAATTCTGATAATTCTGCTGTCGGTAATGATTTTCAGTTTATATAAAATATGTACGATTCTTATGGAATACAGACAGGGAACACAGGTTTATGAGAAAATACAGCATCTGGCTGTGCGGGAGAAAGAGAGTGAAAATCCTATTGATTTTAAAGCGCTGCGAAAAGAAAATCCCGATATTAAAGGCTGGTTGCGTGCAGAGGGTACGGCAATCAATTATCCGGTAGTACAGGGAAAAGACAACAGGTATTATCTTTACCGTATGGCAGACAAAAGTGAAAACGGCAAAGGCTCGCTGTTTATCGATTACCGGTGCGAGAGACCGTTTGAACAGTTTAATACCATTATTTACGGGCACCGCATGAAAGATGGCAGTATGTTTCATACATTGACGGAGTATGAAAGTAAGGAGTTTTATGAAAAACATCGGGTAATGGAGGTTTTCCTGCCCGAAAAGCAGTACAAACTGGAAATTTTTGCAGCGGTCAGAATCCCGGCGGACAGCCCTCTTTATAAATGGGAGTTTTCCGGCAGAGCTGAAAAGGAAAAATATCTTTCTGAAATCGAGGAAAAGAATATGCTGGAGACGGATATTATACCTGAACCGGACGACAGAATTGTAATGATGAGCACCTGTACTTATGAATTTGAGGACGCAAGGCTGGTCGTTTACGGCAGATTGAAAGGCTGACAGCATAGGCGGCAATGCTCGCAGATCTCGCTCCTCCGTCAGCCTGGCTGCCTGCGCTGTCCGTTTTACTAAGCCTATGAAAAATCGTCTTAAATGTAAATAAATTACAATTATAACTTGATTTTAATGAGCACTTCTGGTATAGTTAATATTGTTAATAATGGTATATATTTACATTAAAAAAGCGGGAGAAAAAGTAGAAAAAAGGAGAAGTATGGAAAGAGAACCTAAGATTCAGTTTCCGTTTTCCAATCAGACGATTTTCGCCATGGTGATGAACGATGAGGGCAGATGCAAGGCTTTTCTGGAGAAAATCTTTCCGGATAAGAAGGTCAGCGAAATCAAACTGTCGCAAAACAGCTTCGTAGAAGAGGATGCGGGCGCGAGAGCAGAAGCCGAAAAAATGATTCTGAATACGCCCTTTCACAAGAGCGTGCGCCTTGATGTACTGTTTGAAGGAGACCAAAGCTGGTATGATATTGAATTTCAGTCGGAGAATACAGACGATATTCCAAAGCGGAGCCGTTATTACCACAGTATGATCGATACCCATATTTTAGAGCCGGGAGAAGCCTATGCCAGACTGTAGCCCTGCTATGTGATTTTTCTGTGCAGGTTCGACTTGTTCGGGAAGGGAAAAGCGGTTTATCAGTTTCAGAATTATGATATCAAAAACCGGTTGTTACTTGGAGATGAATCGTATACAATAGTATTAAACAGTAAAGCAGAGGCAGGCAGCATTCCCAAAGAGCTAAAGGCGCTGTTTAGCTACATTAATGAAGGAAAAGTTAATCCGGGCAGAGATGACTTTATAGATGAAGTGCATCAAAAGGTTCTGGAACTGAATGGAGATGAGAAACTGATGGGCGTAATGACACTGGAAATGGACCGCAGAATGCGGGAGGACTGGGCAGAAGAGCGAGGCAGGCGCGAAGGACTGGTGCAGGGCAGGCAGGAAGGTTTGGACCTCGGCAGACAGGAAGGTTTGGCTCAGGGTATTGAACAGGGTATTCGGGCATTTGTTCTGAGTGATCGTAAGGATGGTATTTCTGAATCGGAAATTAAGGGAAAGCTAATAGAGTGGTTTAACCTGTCGGAAGAGGATGCGGAAGCATATATAAAGAAGTTCACAGAATAAGAGAAAAGCTTAAATTTAAGGCAGCCGGGGTTCGCAGACCTTTTCGGCTGCTTTTCTGCTGCAAAATATACCTTCTGTTCAGTCGGGCAGTTTTGTTTAACAATATGTCTTTAGTCATACAGTTTTGCCCGAGGATGCATTTTTTCAGGCTATTTTATATGTGAAGATACTTTCTGCCGGATAGTTTTTATATAAACATATCGGAAGCAGGAACGGTTTTATCGCAGCCTTAATCGTGCATAAAATCCAATACAAAAAACTGTTGAATACTGTATGGAATTGTGGTAACATTGGAAGGTGTATGAATAAGTTTATGGAAGAAGCTCTGGCAGAGGCGCGTAAAGCTTTTCTGCTCGGAGAGGTTCCCATAGGAGCCGTGATTGTAAAAGAAGGACAGATTATCGCAAGAGCCCATAACCTGACGGAGACAGAGAAAGATCCTACTGCCCACGCGGAGATGCTGGCAATCAGAGCGGCAGCCCGTAAGTTAGGCGGCTGGCGGCTTACCGGATGTGATCTTTATGTTACGGTAGAGCCCTGTGCTATGTGCAGCGGCGCGGCAGTCTGGGCAAGGATTGAAAACCTTTATATCGGAGCTATGGATTCTAAGGCCGGCGCCTGCGGTTCGGTGTTTCGGATTCCGACAGAGGAACGGCTTAATCATAACATTCATGTAGAAACAGGTATTATGGAAGAAGAATGTGCCGCCATTATGCGACAGTTTTTCAGCCAACTCAGAGATAGAAGGAAAAAGAACAAAAATAAAAACAAATCGGAGGAACAGACATGAAAAGAATAGGCTCGGTATTTTGCCTTGTATTATTGATGATTACGATGACAGCATCCGTATGCTTCGGTGCGCAGGATTTAAAAATAGAAAAATCCTATCCGCGTGATGCACAGGAGAACACCAGTAAGGAAAATATGGGTGTCAAGCTGTGGTTCAATAACGATATGGGTAATAAAACCTCTGAAAAAGCCAACAAAAAAGCTTTCAGCATTACAGACAGCAAAGGAAACAAAATTCCAATCCGTGTTTTCTATAACCCGAAGGACAGCAAAGAAGTTATGGTACTGGCTGATGCCGTAAAGATTGCCGAGAATAAGGACCTTGTTATCAAGGACAATGCAGAATATACACTGCATATTTCCGGTGATGTAACCGATAATGAAGGAAATACTCTGGGAAAAGAACAGAAGATTACCTTCAAGACAATGAATCAGGCTAAGAATACGCAGATTTATATGGTAATGATGGTTATTATGTTCGGTGCAATGTTTATGTTCTCTTCCCGTCAGGCGAAAAAGAAGATGGAAGAAGAACGAACAAGCACAAAGGAAGAACCGTTTAATCCATATAAAGAAGCTAAGAGAACCGGTAAATCCGTAGATGAAGTGATTGCTGCTCACGAAAAAGAAATGGAAAAGAAAGCGAAGAAAGCAGCAAGACATGCTAAGCCGGAAGAAGATGACGAAGAAGAGTACGAAGAGGATAACGGCAATTATAAAGTAAAAGGCCCGAGACCGATTACTGCAGGCGGAGGCACATATATTACCGGAAGAAAAGCCCTTGCGGAAGCAAGAAAAGCCGAGGAAGAAAGACTGGCAAAGAGAAGAGCAGCAAATGCAAAAGGCAAGAAGAAAAAGAAATAACAGACAGTAGAGAATGAGCGGCCTTCCGCTCATTCTTCATAAAGCCCACAAGGCAAGCGGATAAGACAATGAAAGAAATTAAAATATTATCTTTTGCAAAAATAAATTTATCCATCGATGTTACGGAAACGATGGAAAACGGAATGCACGGCGTCGATATGGTGATGCAGCAGCTTTCTTTTCACGATGATGTTACCGTAAGGTACAGAAAAGTTCCCGGGAAAAAACGGGGCGATCTTGATATTTCGGTTTCTACTAACAGATATTATCTGCCTGTAGACGAACGGAATCTTGCTTATAAGGCAGCAGCGCTGATACAGTCCCGTTACGGAGAAAAGATTGACGGCGGAACGGTTGAGATTGAAATTTTTAAACGGATTCCCGTAGCTGCGGGACTTGCGGGAGGCAGCGGAAACGGGGCGGCGGTGCTGCACGCACTTTCCAGACTCCTGCACCTGAACCTTTCCCTTGAAACACTTTGCAGCCTCGGAGCAGAACTGGGATCCGATGTTCCTTTCTGTGTTATGGGGCAGGCCGCCTTTAATTTTGTGTTGCCGAAAAGTCTGAGAAAGCATCCTATGGCATCGTCCTGTGCAAGAGCAACCGGAACGGGTACTGTGCTTACGCCGCTTCCGAGTATTCGTAAACCTGTGGTGATTGCAAAACCTCCGATGGCGGTTTCGACCCGTGAGGTGTACGAGGGAATTGACCGGTGTACGATTTCTGCGCGGCCGGACAACGACAGACTTGTCAAAGGACTGGAGGAAAAGGATTACCGACTGATATATGATAATTGTATCAATGTTTTGGAAAACTACACCCTTCAAGCTTATCCGAAGGTAAAAAAGCTGAAAGACAGTATTTTACAGGATGGGAAGGCGAAAAAGGTGCTGATGAGCGGCAGCGGCCCTACGGTCTTTGCTTTGTTCGGAACTATTTCTGATGCAAAACAGGCTTGTCAGAAACTGCGTGATGCAGGATATGAGGCTTACTGGACAAAAACTGTGAAATAGTATAGGAGATTGAGAGAGATGTTGAATTTTGATTTACAGAACCATAGACCCCTTCGGGAAATTGTATATGAGCAGCTGAAGATGCAGATTCTTACGGGAACCATTGTACCCGGCACGAGAATGATGGAAGTTGAACTGGCAGATGAAATGGGTGTCAGCAGAACACCGGTCAGAGAAGCAATTCGCAAGCTGGAAAAAGAGGGACTTGTAACCATTGAACCGAGACGGGGCGCATATGCCTCCAGCATTTCAGTAAAAGATATGGTAGATACCCTGGAAGTCCGGGAGGATCTGGAAGGACTGGCGGCGGCGATGGCTGCCGAACGAATGACCGAAGAACAGACTGAAGAGCTGCGGCGCATCAATCAGGGATATACAGAAGCCATTAAAAACAGCGATACAGAAAAGATTATCAGTTTTGATGAAAAATTCCACAGGCATATTGTGGCCTGCAGCGGAAACAAGACTTTGATTAAGATTAGCGAACCGGTACAGGAGATGGCGCTGCGGTTTCGTTACCTGTACTATGATGATTTTTCCAGATATGCAAATATGCCGGTGGAGCATAAGCAGATTATCGAGGCCATCTTAAGCGGGAATGCGGATGCAGCCAGAGAAACTGCCGATAATCATGTAAAACGGCTGAAAGAATTTGTAATCAGAGAGGGCGAATCCGTATTTAATCATATGTAAGTTATGTATGATCACATATGATTCGAGGATATTTTTATGGGGTTTCTATGCGATTTGTATATTATTCACGTAGAAGCAGTATACTCGGTATTTTATCGGAAGCAGTTTGATATTTTATTAGAAGTAAAAACAAAAACAAACACTCATTTTTCTGCAGTTAAATGGGTGTTTATTTTATTTATATATTTTTTTTATCTAAATATGATTTTCCTATTGACCGTACAGTAACTATATGGTTTATTATATGATTCAGAAATCAGAAAGGTATATCATAAGTTCCGCAAATAAGACAGGATAAGAGATTCGGATTTGAAAATTTAATATCTATTTTCAATCTCCCTGCATAAAATTTAACGAGAATGATTTTGAAGGGGGAAAAATTATGACATACGAGAAGGATATACCTGAATACGCAATGCAGCCGGCAAAGGCGCCGAAAGTGATTCCGGCGGAGGCGGTCTATCATACACAGACTTTGATGTGTCCCGCAGAGGAGCAGACCGTTATATACCGGTTTGAAGAGGATATTCTTGTACCGGACACAAAGGCGGATATGCGTCAGATTCTTTTGATGGATGCTCATTGCGATATTTCTCCGTCAGAGAAAAAGGTGTCTCCGAAGACAGACGATCTGCTCAATCTGACCGGGATTATTACGATTCAGACACTTTACGCGGCGGAAGGAGAATCGCAGCTGCCCGTTTCTATTATTTCAAAAGTTCCGTACAAGTATCAGTGGAGCCTGAATCCTTCAAATCAGGGCGAAGGTGTTTTCAGCTGCTGTGTGAAGAATTTGGACTATATGATTGTGAACGAGAGAAAATTTCGGGTGAAAATAACGCTGGAGTTTACAGGCAGGTTGTTTTGCAAGCAGGAATTCCGCTTTTTCGACGGGCTGAAAGATGAGACTTTGGAAACAAGGAAAGAGCAGGTGCAGATGTCCTGTCTGGAACTTGTAAAGCAGGACACGGTCTCCGTAAATGAAACTTTTAAGGGAAGGGATTCTTCCGTAGTTCCGCAGCAGATACTGAAGCAGGATTTTACCATTGCGGAAAATTATCTGCAGGTAACGACGGATAAAGTGGTGATTAACGGTTTTATTTTCTGTTCGCTTTTATATTGCGGAGAAAAAGAAGACGATGGGGTACAGGCAGTCTGCCAGCATGAACAGAGAATTGAATTTACGCAGTTTATCCCCATTGACAAGGACCACCGGGGAAAGACCTGGAATACGGTGAAAACTTTCTTCGAAGGAAAAAATCTGGAAGCAGAAATCTGCAGAGAGGAAGAAGAACCTTCGGCGGTTTCTTTCAGGGTAAAGGGGGATGTTTCCGTAAGGGCGGAGCTTTACGGACTTTACAGCAGAGAAGTTGCGGTCGATGCGTATCACAGAGAGAAGAACTTTCAGTGCAGTTTTACCCGCAAAAAAGTGTCCGGAGCTATGGAAAGAGCGGTGAGCGAAGTACAGATTCGCGAAATGGTTCCTCTGCCGGAAGGAGCAAAAGGCGCTGCTGCGATTTATTGTATGGGAACGCCTCTCGACTGTGAAGGCGGCTGCGGAAACGGGAAAATTACAGCGGAAGGTTCTGTTTTGTGCGACATATTGTGGAAAGATCAGGAGGAGAATTTTCATAGTATAAAACGAAATCTGGATTTCCGCAGTACACTGGATTCCGATTCTGCTGGGAACAGAAAGCAGGCGGTATTTACTGCTCAGGTGAAAAGCGCGACGGCGGAACTAATCGGCGAAAAGCAGATAGAGGTTATCTGCACAGTTTTCGTTCAGGCGGAAATTTACGAGGACTGCGAGATTATTATGCTGGAGCAGCCGTGTTTTTCTGAAAAGACGGGGGAAAAGGAATATCCGATGGTTATCGTTACGCTGAAGAAGGGTGAAACTATTTGGGATCTGGCAAAGCGGTACAGAACGACAGAGGCTCATATCCGCACAGCCAACAGGCTGGAAACGGCGCCGGAAGCGGGAACAAGACTTTTAGTAACCAGATAAAAAGATTTGCGGATTCGGCGGCGCAGAGCGAAAGTACCAAAAGGTCCTCAGAAACCCGGCGGCGTTACGGTGAGGGAACAGGGCGAAAGCGTCGGAAGTCCTAAAAACCATCGGCGTTATGGTGGCGGCGCGGGGTGAAAGCGTCAGAAGCCTAAAACCCGGCAACGCAAAAAAATCAGGTCTCAGATGTATACTTTTTTTCTTTCTGTCCATAATCACTGGCAGAAAGGAAGAAGTTTATGAAATTGACACGATTACAAAAAGAATTGACAGGGTGGCTGATTTTTTTTCTGATGTGCACAGGTGCTGGGATTTACTACATAAATCATACGCCTAATGAGCATCCGGGAATTATACGGCTTCATGTGGTGGCAAACAGTGATACTTTTCAGGATCAGGCGCTGAAGCTTGAGGTGCGGGACGAGATGCTTCGAATGATGGAGGGAAAAGAGAATCTGAAGGAAGCCAGAGACTATCTGCAGGCCAATCTGAAGCGAATTGAGCGCAGAGCGGAGAAGGTTGTCGCAGAATACGGAGAGGATTACCCTGTAAGGGCAGAGTTAAAAGTGACTTATATCCCTGAAAAAAGCTATGAGGATCTGACACTGCCCGCAGGGAATTATGAGGCTTTGAAAATTACTTTAGGCAGAGGCGGCGGCCAGAACTGGTGGTGCGTTATTTTTCCTCAGCTGTGTCTTGTGGGAGAAGAGAACGGGAGCGGAAAAATTATGCTGAAATCCAAAGTGAAGGAGCTTTTGAAGGCAGAGGAGAATCCGGAGGAAAAAGCATACCGAGAAGAAAAGGGCGGGGAGTTTGCCCCAAAGTATATGAAAAAACGAGACAGGGAAGGATTGACTTATCACAAAGAGGGGATTTTTCATAGGAAAAAACACTGTCTGGAAAAGAAGGGGAGACGATAGACCAAAGGCAGATTTTGTGCTAAAATGATTTATGCCGAGATGAATGAAGATTAATCGGTATAAAGGAGGAGCACTATGTTAGTATTGAAAAATGCCCGTCTGATTCCGGAACTGACGGAGGGTTTTGACGGAACCTGTGCGGATATTGTGATTGACGGCGGTGTAATTGAAGAAATCCGTTCGGCAGGCAGCCTTTCCGCATCTTCTGCGCAGACAATAGATTTATCAGGAAAAACTCTGATTCCGGGGCTGATTGAAGCTCATCTGCATCTGGATTTGTGCGGGAAGAATACTTTTGAAGAAAATACAGAACCGGATTCTTACCGTATTATGCGCTGTCTGAAACTGGCGCAGGATAACCTGAGACAAGGATATACAACGGTCAGAGATGTGGGCGACCGGAGCAATATTACCATCGGTATGGCAAGAGCTGTAAATGAGGGTATGGTGATGGGACCTGATATTCTCACCAGCGGTATGATTCTCTCGCCGACAGAAAAAGGAAACGATTTTTTCGGTGATATGTATGCTGAAGCGGATTCAAAAGATGCCTTTACAAGAGCGGTACGCCGCCAGTATCAGCTGGGCGCTGACTGGATTAAAATTATGGGAACCGGCGCCGTGATGAATCCGGGCGGAGAGCCGGGCAGACCGATTATTTACGAGGAAGAACTGGCTGCAGCAGTGAGAGCCGCTGATTATGCCGGACTTCCGGTTGCAGTACACTGCCACGGAACAGAAGGTATTAAGATGTGTATCCGCTGCGGTGTCAGAACGGTGGAACACTCTTCGATTATGGACGATGAATGTATCAGAATGTATAAAGAATCCGACCGTTCTTATCCGATTCCGACCTTGTCTCCATTGGTAAACTTTATTGAATCACCTGAGGATAAGCCGGCACATTATGTGGAAAAGGCAAAGAGACTGGTGGAATCTGTAATCTGGGGACTTGGCGCTTATAAAGAAAACGGCGTAAAAATCGGCTGGGGAACCGATGCAGGTGTTTACGAAGGCAGCCATGGCAACGGAATTTACGAGTTCCGCGCAAGAGTGAACCTGGCAGGTTTTACTCCTTTGGAAACGCTGATTCAGGCGACGAAGAACAATGCTGAAATCCTGATGATTGACGATAAGGTGGGAACTGTTGCCTGCGGAAAACGGGCAAATCTGGCGGCATTTGACGGAAATCCGGATGAAGACATCGAAGCTTTGACAAAGGTTGCTCTGGTTGTAAAAGCAGGAGAAATCGTGAACCTGTAACAGAATCAGCTGCGTGCAGCAAGCGCATGAAGTACATAAAGTTATACAAAAGAACCTTTTTCCGAACATTTTCTTATAATGGGAGAATTTTAAGACATCGGAAAGAGGTTCTTTTTCAGTATTATTAAGTTCCGGGAATTTATCAGGAATTTCGCTTTCTTTAGCCTTGTAGATTCCTGATTTTAGCTTCGGGTTCTTCCAGTGCATCGCTGATGACTGTTTCTATGATTTGTCCATACCCCATACCGATGCCGGAAAGCATGGACGGAAATCTGCTGACTTCGGTGAAGCCCGGAATGGTGTTCACTTCGTTAAATACGATTTCGCCATTTGGTGTCAGAAACAAGTCAACTCTGGCGAAACCGCCGCAGTCCAAAATACGGTAAATCTTTTTCGCCGTTTCCTGAATGCGTTTTTCCGTTTGTTCGTCTACTCTGGCGGGCATATGAATACGGGCGGATTCTTGTGTGTATTTCTGCGTGTAGTCGAAGAAAAAGCATGACAGCTCTATCTCGTCTGCTCTGCCGCAGGTGAGCCTGCTGCCCTTTCCTAAAATGGCGCAGCCCGTTTCAAAGCCTTCCACATTTTCTTCGATGATAAGCTCGCTGTCATAGGCTGCGGCAGTCCGAAGCGCAGCGGAAAGCTCTTTCGGATCTGTGATCTTGGTAATCCCCAGTGATGAGCCGCCTCGCAGAGGCTTTACAAACAGGGGATAGGAAAGCCTTTCGATTTGTTTTTCTGTTTCGGAGAGGGAAACGCCTTCGGAAATGAGAACGGATTTCGGAACTTTTATCCCTGCTGCCTGCGCCAGCAGGTGAGCGCGGTATTTATCCATATTCAGCGCAGAGGAAAGGCAGCCGCAGCCGACAATGGGAATTCCCGCAAGTTCCGCAAGACCCTGCACGGTTCCGTCTTCTCCGAAGCGTCCGTGAAGCACAGGGAAAACGGCGTCCAGCCGGACAGCGGCGGGATCGGTTTCTGTAAGCTCGCAAAGACCGTGAATACCCCGGTCCGGAGAGAGAAAAGCGGCTCTGCACAGGGAAGCGTTTTCTGTCCAGGTATCATTTGCGATGTTTTCATATTCTCCGTAGTAGCGGAACCAGCGGCCGTCCTTTGTGATGCCCACGGGAATGATTTTATATTTCTCGTGATCTGTATGAGACAGCACCGCATAGGCGGATTTCAGAGAAATCATATATTCGGAGGAGCAGCCTCCGAACAGAACAGCAATACTTTTTTTCATATATAAAACCCCTTTTCCTTTAAACTTGATTCATTTATAGCCGATATGACGCTGCATACCGTATTATTCAGATGCAGTTTTCTGCCGGCATAACGCACCCTTTCAGATATTGTTTTCTGTTGCAGTCTGCGCCGCATTTTCGATTTTGGTTCCGGAAGGAAGAGGATAACCGATAATGCAGGAATTGTGATATAGAAGCTCTTCTGTTACTGTGCCTGTGCAGAGGCTTGTGCATCTGCGCGCAACTTCGGCGTCCTGATAAATCAGCCCGTTTTGCAGGCTGTACCTGCAGGACGGATTATAAACAGTATAGTCAAAGCATTTTGCGCTTTCGCTTCTGACTGCGCCGGTCATATAATCTTCATCAAAGGTGATGTACAGCTGGAAGGTATGGGAGGTGTTGTTCTTTACTTTTAAATCCAGCCAGCCCTCTGCGATAGTGGCGTCAACGCCTGCGGGTTCTTCCGGGTTTACCGGAGGAATCGATTCGCTTCCATGAGCATGACGTTCTGTTACAGTCAGAGGCGTATGGAGAAACATCCAGTAAAGAAGATTGCTGAGCTGACACAGTCCGCCCCCGTATTCGCCCTGTATCTGTCCGTTTACCAGACTGAGACCGTCCAGATACGGCTCCTTTTTATCGGCATTTCTGATAGCAAGGCACAGGGAAAAGGTTTCTCCGGGCGCAATGATGAGACCGTTGATTTTCTTGGCCGCCAGCTTCAGATTATGGACTTTGTTGTACTGATAGCGGATATCGCAGCCGCTGTTTCTGTTGATCATCAGCACACTGTCTTTAAAAATTTCCTCACGGAGAAGAGATGAGGTCTGCCTTTTTGCATAGGTGTTTCTGTCAAGAAACATACCTGTATAGAAGAACAGCCTGCTCTGAAACTGCCTTAAGGGAAGCAGAAAGGGAAACCTTTCGGTCAGTCTTTTTCTTGTCATTGTGTCACCTCCAAAGATATCCGGGGATTATGCCGGTATAGCGCGGCGCAGACCGTTTAAGCAGAATCGTTGTGCAGGACCGCTGTGCAAAACGGGGGATTCGCTTCCAAAGCTTCGGCGGATTTTCGACAAAAGTCCCTGTCGTACTCTTTGCTGTCAGAAGCTTTTTCTGTTCGCAACGGTCGGAACGGTTTTGTTTTCTGTACATAAAAACCGCAGCGCCGGTATATGTTCAGTATACCGTAACTGCGGTGTCTGTTTTTATCGGCAGCCTTGCGGCGCGCCTACGATTTTCTGATAAAGTTCTTACGAAATTCCTACTGCGGTCAGTATGATATCGTGAATATGATGTAGCGAGCATTACAGTGGTACAGTCAGGAGCCAATGGCAGCCAGTACGCTATTGCGGTCAGTATGATGCCGCGGGCAGTATGACTTCGAAACGGATGATTTCGTTTTCGCTGAAAGCGGTAATTCTGCCGCCGTGAAGCTCTGCGATTTCTTTTGCAATGGCGAGGCCGAGACCGGCTCCTCCGCTTTTTGTGGAACGGGAAGAATCCAGTCTGTAAAACTGCTCAAACAGTCTGTCCAGTTTTTCTCGGCTGATAGTGTCGCCCCGATTCTCGAAAATCAGACGGATACTGCCTGTTGTGCTTTTTGTCTGACTGCCGAAAAGATCGGCTGGACTGTCTGCTGCGCTTTTTGTCTGACTGTCAAAAATATAGGCTGAACTGCCTGTCCGGCCGGATGCCGTGGTGTCGCCTGCGTTTTGACTGATTTCTTCAAATGCCGTAATTTTGATTTCCGAGTTCGGAAAACTATAGTTGACTGCATTTCGAAGCAGATTGTCAAAGACTCTCTGGAGCTTGTCCGGATCGCATCGCAGCATCAGATTTTCCGGGGCATTCAGAGAACAGGTTAGATTTTTTTCTGCCAGCATAGGCTGAAACTCGTAGGTCAGCTGCTGAAGCATCAAAGACAGGTTGATCTGCTTCTTTTCCAGGGAAATATGAGAAAGATTGAATCTGGTTATTTCGAAGAATTCGTTAATCAGGTCGTCTAAACGCTCTGCTTTGTCAAGGGCAATATTCATATAACGGCTGCGCATTTCGTCGGAAATCTGCGGTTCGTCCCGCAGAAGAGTCAGATAGCCGATTACCGATGTAATCGGTGTTTTCAGGTCGTGAGCAAGATAAGTAACCAGATCGTTCTTTCGCTGTTCCGCTTCTTTTGCTGCGCGCAGATTGTTCATAGAAACAAATTTTATTTGGTTAAGCCGACTCTCCAGGTCAGAAAGGGCAGGAGAAAGGCTGACAAGACTGTCATCCTGCCGGCTGACGATTTCCGCTGCGTCTAAAAGCTCCTGAAAATAGCGGAACGGTTTCATCCAGTAATGGCGGACGATGATAATGTAGCCGATACCGTAATACAAAAGCCCTATCCAGAAGGCGCGCATATTCAGCCAGTTAGCAAAAATCCAAAGAGGATCATCCGGTTGCCATGGGAAAAGCCCGAATATCAGTACGGCGGCAAGATAAATGAAAATGCCGCTGAAGCCGAACAGAATCAGCGCGATGATCATGCGGACAAACTGCTGTCTCGCCATTTTTCTGCTAAAAGTATCAGTCTTCAATTTTGTACCCCACTCCCCATACAGTTTTGATGAATTTCGGATGCTTGGCAGGTTCTTTGAGTTTCTCGCGGAGTCTGCCGATGTGAGCCATTACAGTATTGTTGCTGCTGCTTAAGTATTTTTCTCCCCAGACTTGTTCGAAAAGTTCTTCGGAGGAAACCACTTTTCCTTTGTGCTCGCAGAGGTACCAGAGGATAGAAAATTCCAGAGGCGTCAGAGCGATTTCCTTGCCGTAAAGGGTGCAGGTGTGGTTTTCTCTGCTGATAACAAGTCCCCTGATATCGTGGACGGAAGGAGCGGTCCGGGCAGCCGCCGGGTTATAGTTTTTGTATCTGCGCAGCTGTGTTTTTACGCGGGCGGTAACTTCCAGCGGATTGAAGGGTTTGGTGATATAGTCGTCCGCACCCAGAGTAAGACCCATAATTTTATCCATATCCGCAACCTTTGCCGTCAGCATAATGACCGGAAAGAAATAGCTTTCTCTGATGGTTTTAAGAAGTCGGAATCCGTCGATATCCGGAAGCATAACATCGAGGAGCGCTATGTCCAAAGGCGTTGTTTTGATGCAGGAAAGAGCTTCCGTTCCGTTATAGAATTTATGCACAGTGTAGCCGTCATTTCGGAGATAGACTTCAAGCAGATCGGCAATCTCCTTTTCGTCGTCTACAACTAAAATATGTTCGCTCATAAAGATGTTCTCCTTTTGTGATTACTTTGGTGATTACGGTTTCACTTTATCATATTCGGAGAAAATGAGCAAGAGAAAGACGGGAGAGGGCGCTGTTGGAAATTGCTTCAACTGAGGAGATTGTCCTTTATACAAAGTAGGAAAAGACAGATTTTATGGCTGAAGCCGTGGGTGAACCTGCAGTGACGGGAAAACCGGAAGATACTATTGAAATACTGAAAGTGCATCTGCCGATTCCCGTCTATTTTCATATTTCGGTCATAAAAACGGAAAATGTATTTTTGACGACCGGTATTTTCCTGCCAGCAAAAAAACAGGAAAGCTCTTACTTAATACTTAAGACCAGTGACATCGCTGATTATAAAATATGTAGTTTTGAAACTGGTGAAAATGACATATGAGTGCTTATTTTCTAGCAGATATGTCAGAAGTGAGGCAGTGAAATAAAGAAAAGTGCGGATTTTTTGCAGACATAATGGGTTTTATGGGAATATTTGCAAAATATCAAAGGGCATAGAACAACAGATAACGAAAAAAGTGACACAACTCTTAAGCATTGGATGAGAATGTGTCACTTTTGCCTTTGACAGTTCTTTTGAGATGACACAAGTGCTATGAGAAAACGCATATAGTGTCATTTTGTCGATAAATATGAACATTACTGCTTGGCAGTAATCATTTTTTCAAAACTCGCCGCTTTGCAGCCGTTATTTTCTCAAAACCCGCCGGGCTACAGAATTGTACCGGAAAGGTTCTGCGGTTTGATATTGTGTTTTTCCGCGTAGCCTGTCAGCATCAGGGTCAGTGCGCCGTCGCCGGTGATATTGCAGGCGGTTCCGAAGCTGTCCTGCAGTGCGAAAATCGTCATCATCAGGGCAGTTCCGCTGTCATCGAAGCCGAGGACACTGATAATCAGACCCAGAGAAGCCATGACCGTTCCGCCGGGCACGCCGGGTGCGCCGATGGCGAAGATACCCAGAAGCAGACAGAATAAAATCATAGTAGTAAGTGACGGAAGACTTCCGTAGAGAATCTGAGAAACCGTCATTACAAAGAACACTTCTGTCAGCACGGAGCCGCAGAGGTGGATATTGGCGAAAAGAGGAATTCCGAAATCAATCATATCTTTTCTGAGGACTTTGGATTTTCCCGCGCCGGAAAGGGCTACCGCCAAAGTTGCCGCGGAAGACATAGTTCCCACTGCGGTCAGATAAGCCGGACCGTAGTGGCGGATTACTTCCACAGGACTTTTTTTCGAATAGGCTCCGCCGACTGCATAGAGAAGGAACAGCCAGATGTAGTGTCCCGCCATTACAATGAGAATTACCTTGAGGAAAACCGGAAGCTGTTTGGTAATGGTTCCTTCATAAGCAAGACCGCAGAAAGAGGTTGCAATGAAAAACGGCAGCAGCGGAATGACTATCTTGGTAACAATAGCAAGAACAATTTTCTGAAACTCTTCTAAAAGCGCAGCGGTGCGTTCGGATTTGGTCCAGGAAACCGCAAGTCCCAGCAGAATCGAAAGAACCAGCGCGCTCATAACCGGCATAATCTGCGGGATATCCAGAGAAAAGACTGCTTTTGGAAGATCCTTAAGACCTTCTGCGCCGGATACTACAGAAAGGCGAGGAATCAGACCGTAGCCTGCCGCCATGGAAAAGAATGCCGCGCCTACCGAAGATACATAAGCAAGTATAACCGCCACGCCAAGGAGTCTTGAAGCATTACTGCCCAGACGGGTAATGGACGGTGCGATAAAACCGATAATAATAAGAGGGACGCAAAATGTAATCATCTGCCCCAGTATATTTTTGACAGTGACGATAACCTGCATTACATTTTCTCCCGCATACAGACCGGCAGCAATACCGAGGATCACGCCCAGCAGCAGTCTGAAGGGAAGACTTGAGAATAATTTCTTCATAAAGTTCACTCCTAATTTTTGATATACCGGATTTTATACACTAAAATAAGAGAGTTTAAACATATTTTGCGGTTTTGGGTTATGGGCGAAGGTTTGGCGTAAGCTTGAAAAACCGCTCGGAACTTTGAAGTTCCGGGCGGTTTTTCGGAGTTTTGAAAGGAAAGTTATCAGCTGTTTGCTGTTTGTATGATTATTGTGCTGATTCAATCAGTTTTGTTGTAAGTTCTACCGTTTCATTATCGCGGATTACGGTAATTTTGACTTTGTCCCCCGGTTTGTACTTGTTGAGGGCGCCGGTCAGGCCGGCCTGATTTTCAATCTTTGTATCGCCTACATAGTAAATCATGTCTCCCGCTTTAAAACCTGCGGCTTTTGCTTCTTCGCCGTTGACTTCTTTGACATAGACGCCGGTCATACGAAGACCGAACTGCATAGCGGTTTCTGCGTCAGATGCGTCTACAATGGTGATGCCTATAGCAGGTCGTCCGGTTACATGGCCGTTTTCAATCAGATCCTTGGCGATTTCCGCAGCCTTGGTAATCGGAATCGCAAATCCGAGACCTTCTACATCGGAACCGGTGGATTTTGCAACGACGATACCGATCAGATTGCCGTACTGGTCGAAGAGACCGCCGCCGGAGTTGCCCGGATTGATAGATGTATCTGTCTGCATCAGCGTCATTTCTCTGTTATCCACTGTAATAGTTCTGTCAAGCGCGCTGATGATGCCGCTTGAAGCGCTGCCGCCCAGCTCTCCCAGAGGATTTCCGATGGCAACAACCATATCACCCACCTGCATTTCGGAGCTGTCTCCGTAAGATGCTGCTGTCAGGTTATTTGCTTTGACTTTCAGTACTGCAATGTCGTTCTGTGCATCTGCGCCTACCAGTGAAGCTTCCAGTTCAGTGCCGTCCTTCAGAGTAACGACGATTTTATTTGCGTTTTCGATGACATGATTACAAGTCAGAATGTAGCCCTTTGTGTCTACGATAACGCCGCTGCCGGCTCCTTCTGTTACATAGTTTTGCAGCCATGCATCGCGGGAAACGGATTCGGTTCTGATTTCAACTACCGCATTTTCATTCTGTGCGATAATTTCCTGAACGGATTTTTCACTTCCGGTTGCTTTTGCCAGGGTGTAGTTGGTAGCGGAAACCTGTTTGGTGGTATTTCCGATGCCCAGATTGGAAGCCAGTGTATATCCGCCGATTGTCAGCGCTGAAGTTCCGATCATACAGCAAATCAGTGAAATCACAAAGGCTTTGCGTGTTACAAATCTCGGCTCTTTCTTTTGTTTTTTCTGCTTTGGACGGGCAGAAGGTTCCTGATGAAAGGCGTGAACGCCGGTTTTATTTTCCGGTTGTTCCTGTCCGAACTCTTGTGTATGCGGCTGCGTCTGCTCAGAAGTCTGTGTCTGCCGGTACATCTGCTGCGTCTGTTCAGAAGTCTGTGCCTGCTGATATTCCGGCTGCTGCCGGCGGGATTCCTGCGCCTGATACTCATGCCGCTGCGCCTGCTGTTCTTCCTTTTCTTCCGGGGAAGGATACGAATCGCCTACCATGACGAAGTTCTGCGTGTTTTGTTCTTTATTGTTCTCCCAGTTATTCATATGAATCCCTGCCTTTCTGAATTGTATTGTCTTTTTCTTAATATACCCAAATTATAGCCATGAAATGTGGATTTTCTGTGTTAAAATTGTCAAGAGTATGATAAAATATATGATTGAATATGTGAATTAAGAAACGAAAGGTTGAATATAAAATATGAGTAAAGTAATTACAGCAATGGACAAAAGCGGATCTTTCAGTATCAGCCTGGCAATTACCACAGATATGGTGGAGGAAGCCCGCAGGATTCACGAAACCACGCCTCTTGCAACTGCAGCGCTGGGAAGAGTTTTAACAGGAGCGGGCCTGATGGCGCTACTTCTGAAAAGTAAAGAAAATAAGCTGACGGTACAGTTTAAAGGAGACGGTCCGGCAAAGCAGATTCTGGCGACAGCTTATGGAGACGGCAGAGTAAAAGGCTATATTTCCAATCCGGCTGTCGATTTGCCGCTGCGTTCCGATAATCACCTTGATGTAGGCGGCGCAGTAGGCATCGGAGAATTGACTGTAATCAAAGATTTGGGACTGAAAGAGCCTTACATCGGAAAAATCGCGCTAGTTTCCGGAGAAATCGCAGATGATTTAACTGCTTATTATTATATTTCCGAGCAGCAGAATACCTCTGTCGCTTTGGGTGTGAAAATTGCAAAGGATTTATCGGTTCTGTGCGCGGGAGGTATGATTATAAAAATGCTTCCGGGAGCATCAGAAGAGTCGGTTTCGGCGCTGGAGGAAATGCTTGGAAAGCTGCCGCCGCTGACGACGGTTATCGAAACAGTGCTGCTGCGCTCCGCAGGAAAAAGTGAAGACGGAATTCTGTCAGATCTTCTCGGCGAGATTTTCAAAGATATGCCGGAGGAATTTTCTGTTGAAAAGCTGGATATGAAGGAAATGCACTGGGAGTGTGACTGCAGCGAGGAACGGCTGGAGCAGGTTCTGATGACCATAGGGAAAAAGGATTTGAAAGAGATTATTGAAGAGGACGGTCAGGCTGAGCTTGTATGCCAGTTCTGCCGCAAGAAATATTTCTTTGACAGAGAGCATCTGGAGAAGATTTACGAGCAGATGTAAGGGGGAATTGTATGAGAAGAATCGGAATTATTTTCGGAGGACGATCAGGTGAGCATGAGGTTTCGCTGATGTCGGCGGCGTCAGTAATATCAGCTGTCGACCGAAAAAAATTCGAAGTTGTCACGATTGGTATTACGCGGGAAGGAAAGTGGAAGCTTTATAACGGACCGGTCAGTCTGATTCCCTCGGGAGAATGGGAAAAAACCGCGGAAGATCTGGAATTTTCCCGGCTGAAGGAAATTGCCGATTTCATGTTTCCGGTGCTTCACGGCCCTTACGGAGAAGACGGAACTATTCAGGGACTTTTTGAAATGCTGGATATTCCTTATGCGGGCTGCGGCGTTTTAGCATCGGCTTTGTGTATGGATAAGGTTTCCGCCAAGAAAATTTTTGAAGAGGCGGGACTGCCTACAAGCCGGTATCAGCTGGTATATGCGGAGGATTTAGACACCGGTATGGATGAAATCGTTGAAAAGCTAGAGGACGAGATTCCCTACGCTATGTTTGTGAAGCCGTCCAATATGGGTTCCAGTGTGGGAATTTCTAAGGCTCACGACCGAGATGAGCTGAAAGAGGCTCTGCTGCTTGCCGCAAAGTATGACAGGCGTATTATTGTGGAAGAAGCAGTGAACTGCCGCGAGGTAGAAACCGGCGTCATCGGCAATCATACTGCGGAGGTTGCGGCAGTAGGCGAAATCACAGCGAAAAAAGAGTTCTATGATTACAAGGCGAAGTACAGCGACGATGAGGGAACGGTGATTTCCGTACCGGCGCAGCTGCCGAAGAGAATTTACGATAAAATCCGCTTTCTTGCAAAAGAGGCTTACCGCGCCGCCGATTGCAGCGGTTTTGCGAGAGTTGATTTTTTTGTGGAGAAGAACAGCGGTGAAGTTTACATCAATGAGATAAATACCATTCCGGGCTTTACCAGATACAGTATGTTTCCGATGATGTGGGAGGCTGCAGGCATAAGCTTTACGGAACTGATTGAAAGGATTGTGGATTTCGGTTATGAAAGATATTCAGATAAAAATAACAGGTAAACAGTTTGCGCAGGATGAAGAAGACCGTATGGAATTTATCACCGAGGGGAAACTGTACGAAAAAGGAGAAAGCCGGTATCTGATTTATGATGAAAGCGAATTTTCGGGATTTCCGGGATGCAAGACTACACTGAAGCTGACGGGAGACTGTCTGCGTATGAAGCGGATCGGCAGCAGCGCAGGCATAGGAACCGAACTTGTCTTTGAAAAAGGGAAACGCTTTAACAGCAGATATTATACGCCTTACGGCAATATGGAGCTGGAGCTTCTGACCAACGATATCGTCAACAACCTGTCCGAAGACGGAACGGGTCATATCAATATCGATTATCAGGTAAACTTAGGCGGCGTTGCCGAGGGGCATAACCGGCTGACCATTGAAGTTTCACAGTAGATTTGCAGCAGCGCCGCGGATAATTTTACGGTCGTATATCATGCCGAACTTGCGAATGTCGTGGTAATTCTGCGGCAGGCGTTTTAAATATAACGGAAAATACTGACTGAGTTATTTCAAGAGTTTATAAAGAAGGGGATTACACATGGATAAGAAAAAGAGACGGATTGCGCAGATTCTGGTGATTCTGATTATCACTACAATGGTTGCAACGACGGTAATCTGGGCGCTGCAGCTTTCTGTATAAGAAGAGAATACAAGAAAATAAATAAGGTGCGGCGGCAGATACGGTATCCGGGATACCGGGGTTTGTTCCGGACATATTTTTAAAATACATTTTGGAAAACTTTTTTGAATCATTCTAAGGGCAGAGCCGGACGGAGTGTATTTCAGAAAAGGAAAAAGCAGGAGCTATCAGGTAATATAACGAAGGAGGAGTCAGAGTGAAGGAAGGTTTTGATCCGAAGAAGTACATTGAAGAACAGTCAAAATACATATTAGAGAGAATCAACCACGGAAATGCGGAACGCCTTTATCTTGAATTCGGCGGCAAGCTGGTTCATGATAAGCATGCCATGCGTGTACTGCCCGGTTTTGACGAAAATGCCAAAATCAAGCTGCTGCAGCATATGAAGGACCAGGCGGAAATCATTATCTGCATTTACGCGGGCGACATTACCACCAGCAAAACAAGACATGATTTCGGTATCACTTACGATTTGGAAGTGATGCGGCTGATTGATACCTTCAGAAGATATGACCTTGCCATCAACAGCGTGGTTGTCACCAGATACGAGGACGCGCCGTCTGTAAATATGTTCATCAATAAACTGGAACGCAGAGGGATTAAAACCTATAAGCACAGATTTACCAAAGGTTATCCTACCGATGTGGATACCATTGTAAGCGATGAGGGCTACGGAGCAAATCCGTATATCGAAGTCACAAAGCCTCTGGTGGTGGTAACAGGTCCCGGCGGCGGCAGCGGCAAACTGGCAACCAGCCTGTCTCAGCTGTATCACGATTTTAAGCGGGGAATCAAGGCAAGATACGCCAAGTTCGAGACTTTCCCAATCTGGAATCTCTCTCTGAAGCACCCTTTGAATATCGCTTACGAAGCCGCAACGGTAGATTTAAAAGATGTGAATATGATAGACTCCTTCCATCTGGAAGCTTACGGCGAAATGGCAGTAAACTACAACAGGGATTTGGAAGTGTTTCCTGTTGTGAAACGAATTATCGAGAAAATTACCGGCGAGGAATCCGAGTATAAATCGCCGACGGATATGGGTGTAAATCGAATCGGTTTTGTAATTACCGACGATGAAGTGTGCAGAGAGGCTGCCTGTCAGGAGATTATCCGAAGATACCTGCTGGCAGAGGTGGATTACAAGAAAGGTATTATTTCCGAAAGCTCTCTGGAGCGGGCTAAACTTTTGATGAAGGAAGTCGGTATGGATGTAAGCGACAGAAAAGTGGTGCAGCCTGCAAGGGATTATGCGGAAAAGAAGAGAAACTGCGATAAACGCTATGAGAATGTGGTTGTTATGGCGCTGGAGCTACCGGACGGAACGATTATTACAGGCAGAAGCTCGCGGCGTATGGTAGCCGCTGCTGCGGCGATTCTCAATGCGATTAAGAAGCTTTCGGGTCTTTCCGACGATATGCTGATGATTACGCCTTTGGTGCTTGAAACTACACAGAGGCTGAAAACAGATGTGCTGGATTATGACAGGACAAGCCTTAACTGTGAAGAGGTGCTGATGGCGCTGACCGTATCGGGCACACAGAATCCGGTAGCTTCCGTAGCTATGAGCAAACTGCCTCTTTTGAAAGGATGCAAGGCGCATTGTACCGCGATTTTAAGCGACCGGGACGAGCAGACCCTGCGGGCGCTGGGTATCGATGTGACCTGCGATCCGGAATATGTGACTACCAACCTTTATAATAATTAAGCTCGCAAATAAAAAGTCGGGGCTGAATGAAAGAACGATGAACAGGATAAACAAAACCAAACTTACACTGGAGCAATTTGAAAGTCATAAATACCGCCTGATTTTAGAGGGAGCGACAGTAGGTCTTCTAAGCGGGCTTTTAGTATCTCTCTTTCGTCTTGCGCTGGAAAAAGCAGAGTCCCTTCGGGGCTCTGTTCTGCATGGGGCGCAAAACGGAGGCAGCGGATTGATCTTTGCGCTGGGACTTCTGTTTTTTGCGTATTTAATTACATGGTACTGCAGCCGCAAAGTGCCTCTTTGCACAGGCTCCGGAATCCCTCAGGTGAAAGGGGAGCTTTTGGGGCAGATTGAGCAGAACTGGTTTCAGATTATTATCGGAAAGTTTATCGGCGGCATCTGCGCCATCGGAGCGGGGCTTTCTCTGGGCAGGGAAGGTCCCAGCATTCAGCTTGGCGCGATGGTCGGAAAAGGGTTTTCCAGACTTTCGGGCAAGCTGAAAACGGAAGAAAAAATGCTGATGACCTGCGGCGCGGGAGCAGGGCTTTCCGGAGCCTTCGGCGCGCCTCTTGCGGGAGTGGTCTTTTCTCTCGAAGAGCTGCACAAAAACTTTTCCACGGAAATACTGCTCTCCACGATGGCGGCGTCAGTGGTATCCGACTTTACATCATCTTATATTTTCGGGCTGAGTCCGGTGTTTCAGATTTCGGCGGCGGAAAAGCTGCCGTTGTCTCGGTACTGGATGCTGATTCTTCTCGGTATTTTTCTCGGCGTATTCGGCGTATTTTATAATAAGATGACGGCTGTATTTCAGGATTTCTACGATAAACTGCCGGTAAGGGCTGTGCGGATTGCAGTTCCCTTTCTTTGTGTGATCGGGCTGGCTGCGCTGTATCCTTATGCCCTTGGGAGCGGACACAGTCTGGTTGCGCAGATTGCGGAAGGCCGCTTTGCCCTTGGAATGCTGGCGCTGCTTCTTGGGGTTAAGTTCCTGTTTTCTATGATCAGCTTTGGCGCGGGAGTTCCCGGCGGTATTTTCCTGCCCCTTCTGGTGCTGGGTGCAGTATGCGGAGGACTTTTTGCACAGGGAATGGGCGCGCTGTGCGGATACGAAGATCTGTATCTTGCCAATTTTGTAATCTTCGGTATGGCGGGACTGTTCTCAGCCATTGTCCGTTCGCCTGTCACCGGCGTAATTTTGATTACGGAGATGTCGGGTGATTTTAAAAACTTTCTGTCTCTGGCGGCGGTGGCTTTGATTGCCTATCTGACTGCGGATATTCTGAACGGAAAGCCGGTATACGACCAGCTCCTTGAACGGATGTTGGAAAAGGGAGGCTCCTGTGGAACCACGGAGGAATCTCGGGGACATAAGGTGCTGATAGAAAGTCAGGTTTACATAGGCAGTCGTATGGACGGCGAAAAAATAGAAAAGATGCTGCTGCCTGCAGGCTGTCTGGTAGTTTCGGTTCAGAGGGACAAGCGTGAAATCGTGCCGGGCGGTGAGACTGTGCTTTTGGGCGGCGATAAACTGATTCTGCTCTGCTCTCAGGGAGATGTGCACAGAGTAGAGGAGAAATTGTTTAATATTTGTAAGAAGCTGAAAGGATAGCGACGGAAGCTGCCGAAAACCCCGCAGGACGGGAGAAAGGTGAGGAGATTCCGCAGGACGGGAGAAAAGACAGCAGCAAAGCCTGAGAAATCCCGCAGGTCAGGAGAAAGGACAGCGGCAGAGCCGGAGAGATTCCGCAGATTGGGAAGCTGATACGCCTGAGAAAACCACGCATACAGGAATCCTTCACGATGAAAAGGAATTTTTGGATGCAGGAACTTTCACAGCAAGAGAATTCTGCCGCAGAAGAAAATTCAGATGAAAGATGAAAGAAACGGGATATGAAAAATACAGGTATAAAGAATACGGATTTAAAATCCGGAGAACCGGGAAATGCAGATTTTAATAAAGATGAATTAAAAAATAAAGTGAACGGAGAGGCTGAAGATCTTCTGAAAATGTGGGAGGCGGAAGAAAGCATTGCTTATATTCACGGCTGGGATTTTTCCTGACCCAGCAGGTGGGCGCGGAAAACGATCGGGAGTTTGTAGAACTTCTGCTGGGCGAAGATGTGGAAATGCCTTTTCCGAACCAGTATCTTGAGATTACGAAGAAAGCTTTTTCCGAAGCGGGATTTTCTGTTACGGACGAAAGAGAGTGCAGGAAAGAAATCCGTTTTTTCGATATAGGGGCGCTGGTCTGGTTTGCCCGCGTTCTTCCTTGGGAATTTCCGGACTTTTCCGTAGCTAAGTGCGCGGATAGACTCTTTCGGGCGGAAGAAATCCTGCAGGAGCAGGGATTCCTTTCGGGAACCATACATAGATATTTTCTGGCGGCAGAGAAGAGGGGTTAAAGACTATTCTTGCAGTTTAATGTTGGCTTATAAAAAATATTCGCGCGTTTTAGTGCTGATTTTTGAAAAAACAACACTGAACTACGCTCTTTGCATAATTATAAAAGACCGATGTTCGATACCGGATATAGAGCATCGGTCTTTTAGTGCTATAAAATGAGGGGTAGTTAAAAAGATAATTTTCATAGACAGATAGATACGATACCGGCTTCTTTCGATTCTACATGGACAATTTCAAGCCCGGGGTATTCTTTTGCAATTTCCTTGCCGATTTTGCAGTAAAAACGGATGGCCTTGCGGCTGACGAGAGGTGTAAACTTCTCGGGCACTGAATTTTTCATCGTTCTAAAGGCGGAGCTTGGGATGCACTGCATGGCAGCAGTTACAAGTCCGAGAGGAACGGGAATTGTCATACGGCAGTCATCTGTGTGAATTCGGATTTTCATATCAGCCACCTACTCAATACAGATTTTTACAGTGGAATTTCCGAATTCAGAACTTATATCGATAATTTCGCCGGTGATTTCTTCGTCCAGAAGGTCGGCTATAGTGGATATCAGTTCATCGGTATTAAACCCTTCCAGTGCATCTTCCGGAATCGGCAGACGGCCTGCTGCGTTCAAAAGTTTTTTAATTGCGCCGATTGGAAACTGTACGGCAACCTTATTTTCTCCATCTTTTTCATCAACCAGAATTCGGAGCATGCGTTTCGCATACGGTATCTCTGTTTCAACAGGAAAGGATGCAGTTTGTATGCCTGTCCGGGGTGCGGTATCAGGATCTTTCAGGGCATCTAAAAGTTCAGCCGCTTCGTTTGCGTTGATAATACCGTCTTCCAGCATTTTGATGATTCTCAGTTTTTCGTCCATTGTGTTACCTCCTTGTGATAAATGAGATTTTACTATTTCAGCATAGAAAGGGCCTGAGCAGCGGAAATCTCTCCTTTTTCGAGAGAGTTCAGGATTTCTTCTCTGCGAAGCTCTTCGGCATCTTTTTTACCGGCATCTTCATATCCAAGCGCTTTGATAACCCCATCCAGACGGGCGCGTACTGTGGGATAGGAAATACCCAGCTCTTTCTCAACTTCTTTGATATTGCCGCGGCATCGGATAAAGGTTTCGGTAAAGAAAAGCTCCTCCTCCGAAAGATAATCGAACCTGCTTAAAGTAAAATCATTCTCGATGGCAGTTTCGCAGCTGCTGCATTTCAACCTGACAGCTTTCAGTTCTCCGCCGCAGACAGGACAGCGGCTGATGACCTTTTTCATGGAAACCTCCTTTGTAAATTCTTTTGATATCAATAATTTAACATTAAAAATTAAAAAAATCAATATATAAATTAAAAATATTGATAATAATATTTAAAAAATGGATGTGAAGAACAGAATGCTGATTGAATTGGAGGGGGAATCAGCTCAAATAAGTATAAAAAAGTGAAAATAGAGTTCTGACGATAATAGGAAAATTAACCAGAAACAATAGGATGATTATCCTATTAATTATCCTATTAGTTTCTCGTATTTTGCTGTTTTATATAATTTCCCTTGAAGAGGAATGTAAAAAAATACGGCGTAGCTGATTGAAAAACGATAAAAATCAACATTCCTGTTTCATATCTTTGCCCTGAATTTCCGACAAGCTTCCATTTTAGTAAGAGCATAGCAGGATGGCACAGAAATTGCTAAATTTACAGATATAACAGAAAAAACTATATCTTTAAAAACGAACAGGCGATAAGAGGTCTTATTATGGGTGAGGATAAGGAGAGATATAAAACATTTGAAGAAATGTATTTAAGAGTAAATAAGCTTGTTTATGTTTTTATTTATGATCAGACTTGTGATTATAATTTTGCGGAAGAGGTGGCTTCTACCATCTGGGTGAAGATTGCAGAATCGCCGGAGATGTATCTTGAAAAGGATATTGGGGAGCTGCATAACTATATAAGGATTATGGTAAAAAATGAGATTGCTCAGCAGTTTCGCATGGCACTTCGTCAGAAGAAACAAATAGAGAAATTGTCTGATATTTCGACTGTTGTTTGTTCTGCAGAGGAAACCTATATATTACAGGATATGCAAACCATGCTGTTAAAAGCAAGAAAACAATTATCAAAGGAAGAGGAACTGCTGCTTACACTACGGTTTGATAAGAACTGCAGCGTAAAAGAAACCAGTGAAGTGTTGGGAATTACTATAAGTGCAGTAAAAATGAGACAGAGTCGTATTCTTATGAAATTAAAGAAGATGCTGGGGTAAAATGCTCTCGAAAGGGAAAACTGTCTGAAAAAATGTTCGATATGTATTGTGGTCATTGGGAAGTTTTTAATTCCGTCTCAAGGAGAAGGCAGAGATATAAACAATTTGTTACATCGCATTGGTACATCATTCGTTAAGATTAAAAATTATGATAAAAAAGTTTTTTAGGAAATTTCAAAAAATATGTGACCAAACAGCGAATTCTGCGTAATAGTAATAAAAGTGGTGAAGCGGTATTAGTTTTGGAAAGTAATTATTGTAAGGGAGATTAACAATGAGAAAAAATCTAGTGATTAATACAAAGGACAGCGTTTTATATTATCCTCAAGCTACGGAAAAGTTTAATTTGCTAGATGAAACCTTTTTGGGATTTATCGCAGAAGAGAATGTTGTTGCAGTAAAAATTCCGTCTATTATCTCAAAAGAAGTTTTGGATAAGTGTGGATATTTTACGACTTTTCCACAGCATTTAACTCGGCTAAAGCCATATAACGAATCGACGAATAGTTCTGAGCGATATTTGACACCTGCTGCTTGCATACACATCTATCCTATGTTGGAAAAGGAATGTCTTGTTCAGACATGCTACACTACATTAACAGAAGTTTTTCGATATGAAAACGGGATGTTTGAAGAGCCAGAACGATTATGGGAATTTTCGGTTAGAGAAATGGTTTTTGTTGGTACCCCTAACTATGTGCTATCCTCCTTAAATAAAGTTAAGGAAAAAGCCCTTACTGTTGCAAGAAAAGTAAATGAAAGTGCAAAGATAGTTGAATCTAATGTAAGCGCCTAATCTGAGGGTTGGTCCTATGTCAAGATTTAGTACAAGTTAAAATGAGGTTTTCCTCATCTTAAC